>DASPSE010000124.1:0-4721 GCA_035624085.1 Terriglobales bacterium | reverse complement strand
CCCGTCCGGGGCTGCATCAAGATCAGCCCAGGCTGCAAGCACTGCTACGCCGAGACGTTTGCCGAGCGCTTTCGCGGCGTGAAAGGACATCCGTATGAGCAGGGCTTCGATTTGAGACTTGTGCCGGAGAAGTTGACGGAGCCGTTTACCTGGCGCTCACCGAAGCTCGTATTCGTGAATTCCATGAGCGACCTCTTTCAGGACGGCGTTCCCGATGAGTACGTCGAGCTGGTGTCACGCGTGATGACAACGGCGAACTGGCACACGTATCAAGTGCTGACCAAGCGCTCGGAAAGGCTCAGAGAAATGCTCCGCAGTCTTTTAGGGTTTGCTGCGCACCAGGAGAACATTTGGTGGGGAGTGAGCGTTGAGGACCGGAAGTATGGTCTGCCCAGAATCGATCATCTGCGCGATGCTCCGACCAAGGTTCGCTTTCTATCTATCGAGCCGCTGCTCGAAAATCTCGGCAAGCTCGACCTGTCCGGAATCAGTTGGGTCATCGTTGGCGGAGAGAGCGGGCCGGGCGCGCGTCCTATGCGCAAAGAATGGGTCGTTTCGATCCGCGATCAGTGCCGGGAGCAAAGGGTGCCGTTCTTCTTCAAACAATGGGGCGGCGTCAGAAAGGCCCGGAACGGCAGGACTCTCGACGGGCGAACCTACGACGAATATCCGCAACGCATAACTGCACCAATCCCGGAGAAGGCAAGGTGCATGGCATTCGCCGAGGCAGTTGGCAACGGAATTCGGCTTCTCACGACCTAGGTGCTGGGCTCAGCCGGGCGGGGACGCCCGGCCTCCATTCGTGCGGTGCGCTACACTACTGCCGCGAAAGTCACTATGCCGACGCCCTCAATCAGTCGCCTGCTTGACCGTCTGGAACAGAGCAAAAGCCGCTATGGACAGGGAGCAGCTACTCGTGTCGAGAAATTGCTGGCGGCTCTCTCGCGGCGTCGAATGGCTGATGCCGAATCCCTCATCCGGTTTCACGAAGCCTTGCTGTTTCTCCGCGCATTTCCACCTGGGCCGAGTGTTGTGGCCCGCACCGAACGAATCCTGAGCAGTTTTCACGAGAAGATTAAAGAGTTCGAAGCCAGCGGTGGAGACATGAGCGTCTTCGACCCAATGGAAGTGTCGGGCATCGGCGGCACAACCATGGAGGACACGCTCAGCTTCGACGTAGTGGGCTGGCTGGTGCACTGCATTCCGCGTAACGTTGAGATCGCTTGGGAGGGTTATGAGGAAGACCGCGCCTTGAGCGCCACGTGGCCGCGCTTCATGCCGCTTATTGAAGAAGACGGCGATGTCGAAGCCAACATTCCTTGGTCGCGCTGGCTGAAGGCTGCGGCTGGGCGGACTCGGGAACTGGAATGGCTGGTTCGGCGCTTCGAGGATTTGCCGAGATCAGAGCGCGAAAAAGCCGAGGTTTATGGTTCGTTGCGCTTGCCGGTCCGCTGGACGCTCGACAATCTGCGTCTCTCCCGGACCCGTAACCGCTGGCCAACGCGATCTTTTTATTATCACCGCGAGCCGTTGATCACTCGCAGCCAGGTTTCACTGCAGGACGAATTGTCCCATCCCGCGCCAACACTTAGTAAAGTGCTGCTCGCGGAAGGCAAAGCTGTCGTGGAGATGATCCGTGAGGTGATGCTGGTCCGCTATCGCGAGCTGTACGGCACGACACTGGGCGATCCGCGTTCGGTCGTGAAGGCAGATCTGGGCCGCGGGGCCGTGCTCTATCTGTGGGGATTGCCTCCCGAACGCCGTCTGCCCCTGCGCGCGTACCTCGCGGGCTTCACGCTTAAGAACGGAGTGCCTATCAACTACGTGGAAGCCATTGGCCTCTGTGAATGGATTGAAGTCGGGTTCAATACCTTCTACACCTACCGCCAAGGCGAGACAGCATGGATTTATGCGCAGCTTCTGCGCTGCCTTTGCCGCCACATGGGAGCGAAGTGCATCTCGGTTTATCCGTACCAGCTTGGAGTAGGCAACGTGGAAGCCATCGAGTCGGGTGCTTTCTGGTTCTATCGCAAGCTCGGTTTCCGCTCGGGGCGCGCCGACCTGCGCCATCTGACTGAACGCGAGGAACAGCGAATTGTCCGCGATCCGAAATACAAAACTCCGCTCCGCACGCTTAAACGGCTGGCGCAGGCGCACGTGTTCTATGAATTGCCGGGCGCGGAAAGCAGAGCCTGGGACCGATTCTCCACGCGGAATCTCGGTCTGCTGCTGAATCAACGTATGGCGCGGGAGTTCGGAGGCGACAGCGGTCGAATCCGAGAGGCGTCTAAGAAGCACGTCAGCCGAGCGCTGAGTGTCTCGATCGAAAGCTGGGCTGAAGCCGAACAAGAAGCGTTTGAGAACTGGTCGTTGGTGTTGGCGCTCATTCCCGATCTGGCTCGCTGGACGGCTGACGAGAAAGCGGGCCTCGTGCGGATTGTTCGCGCCAAGGCAGATCGCGACGAGATGCACTACATGCACCTGACGCAGCAGCATCCTCGACTGCGAAGTGAGTTGCTGACCCTGGGATCAAATCAACGGATCAAACCACAGAGGACACAGAAAAAGCTATACCATTAGCCAAGAGCTAGAAGCTAGAAGCACAAAATAAGAGTCCCGAGGTGATGTTGAACCTATTCGTCTCGGCCAGTAGCTCGCTTTAGACCCTCGCCAACCTGCGGTCGTCGCTCACCTTGCGGTTCGCGTCAGTTGCGATTATTGCTCGGGCTCCGGGCTTACCGCCAACCGGATAAACCAGTTCAACGCCTCGGGACTCTATCCTGCCTTTGACATGATGTTCTTGTTCGCCTCGACCAGCGCTTGGCTATAGACCCTTGCTTGCCCTCCGTCCGTCATCTTGCGATGCAGAAGGTGACTTCGCTTGGGCCCCGGACGCCGCACCAACCGGGAAAACTTAGAACGTGTCAAAGAACGAGTGTGTTTTTACGCTTTCTATTTTTAGAGTCAATAAAAAACGCGTCCGCGAATCTGCTTTCGCTACAGTCGAGTGCAGCCACTCCACAAGGCTGTGACCAAATTTGGTGCACGGTCGAAAAGATTCCTCATGCGCCGCCAGCTTTTACGCGAATTCTTGAGTACGCACTCGGGAATGCCTCGTTTTCAGCTGACAATTCTCGTTGTGGAAAATGTGATCGCAACCGCTCAATGTGCGGCTGTTTGCTCACATAACAGCCGGCAATCCTAGCGGTCTTGGTTAAAACGCTTCGCGGCGAGCCGCTCTGTCTCTACAATAGTGGCGAGGGAGGACATGCTTATGAGCAGCTACGGCAGTGGACCGCGAATCATTCACGCTAATTCGAGCCCGTTTCTTCGTCTGATCGGGTTCGCCATCGTGGCATTTATCGCAATCATCTTCTTGTTCGCTTCCGTGACCCGGGTGGAATCCGGACACGTTGGCGTGCTCACGCTGTTTGGCCGTGTAACCGGAGAGGTGCTGCCCGAGGGCATGCATCTGATCAATCCTTTCAAGACCAACAACGAGATGTCGATCCGCACTCAGGAGATCAAGGAATCGGCCAGCGTGCCTTCCAGCGAAGGCCTGGTCATGAATCTTGACACTTCGCTCATCTACCACCTCGATCCGGCTAAAGCCGCGGATGTTTATCAGAAGATTGGCCCAAGTTATGAGACGGTGCTGATTGAGCCCAATCTGCGTGCCGCGATTCGTGAGGCGACGGCGTCCCACACTGCCAACGCGCTTTACACCGGTGAGCGGGAAATGGTGGCGAAGCAAATCTATGACAATCTCGGCAGCACATTGGGAAGTCGCGGGTTCTATATTGAAAGTATCCTCCTCCGCGATATTCAACTCCCTGCGACTCTGAAAGCTTCCATTGAAGCCAAGCAGCAGGCCGAGCAGGACGCTCTTGCCATGAACTTCAAACTGCAGAAGGAAACGCAGGAGGCGCAGCGCAAACGAATCGAGGCCCAGGGCATCCGCGACTTCCAACAGATTGTGGCGCAGGGCATCAGCCCGCAACTTCTGCAATGGAAAGGCATCGAGGCCACAGAGAATCTGGCAAAAAGTTCGAACTCCAAAGTCGTGGTGATCGGTAACAGCAAGAATGGCCTGCCGCTGATACTTGGGCAGTGAAATCATCCACGAGGACGGGCGTCTCGCCCGTCAACTGCGCTGGTACCATAGCCTGGTGCCTCCGCTGCTTGACGTTCGCCATCTTACGGTGGAATTCGCCGGCCAGAGTTCCGCTAACCGGGCGGCGGCCGCACCATCGGGGTCGCTCGTCCCAACCCAATCTTTGGCCGCGGTGCGCGACGTCAGCTTCACTATTGCTCCACGTGAAGTTCTCGGGTTAGTCGGCGAATCGGGCTCCGGCAAATCTCTTACTTCGCTAGCTCTGATGCGCCTGCTTCCAGCGCAAGCGCGGGCTCGCGGCGAGATTCTGATTCAAAACGGCACCGGCTCAACTCGCGATCTGCTCCAGCTCCCGGAACTGGAAATGCGCGGCTTACGCGGGGCGAAGATGGCCATGATTTTCCAGGAGCCGATGACCGCGTTAAACCCGGTCATGCGGGTCGGCGATCAGATTGCCGAGGCTGCCGCGGTTCATGGACGAATGACGAGGAAAGATGCCTGGGAACGCGCGGTTGAAGCGCTGCAGGATGTAGCGATTCCGGACGCCGCTCGCCGCGCCCGCGATTATCCTCATCAACTTTCGGGCGGCATGCGGCAACGCGTCATG
>DASPSE010000122.1:0-2715 GCA_035624085.1 Terriglobales bacterium | reverse complement strand
ATGAGCTGAATGTTATCCACCCACCTTGGTGAATGCACATCCGCTCATGAGACCGGTCTCCGCCCTGACCTTCTCCCATCCGGACTATACCGTCGGCCCCGGAGTTTCACCGGATCCTGGGGCTTGCAGGCCTTCCGTGCTCTGTCCGTGAACTCCGCCAGCCGGCTTCGTTCCCGGACTCCTGCGCTGGTTCGAGCGCTTCGGACCACCCCTCGCGGGCTTTACCGCCGATTGGGAATTGGGAAGGCGCGCAACGAACTCCTTCCCTCACCCTGCCCCGAAGGTCAAGCCATTACAGAAGAGATTCTAACACTTCAAGTATGCCAAACTCAAGCACCTGTCATTCCGAGTCAGGGTAGCGTCAAAGTCCAATCTCGTGGGGGATGTGATTGCATGGCGGAATGAAGGCCATGCAGGGTCTTCTGCGGGACTCTAGAACTCCCAGCGCCGAGGGGCGAGGAGGCGCACGGATGGGTGGGCTGAAACGATGCGGTGAGCAGGTGATGTGGATGGTCCTCCTGACGGGATGTTGGGTTTGTAATCAGGCGCTCGCCAAGCCGATCAAGCGCAAGGGTCGGAGTTGATGGTAACCGCAAAAGCGGAGAGCGGCGGCCACGTTGGTGGCTGCTGCCAAACGCAACAAGCCGATGGCCAGGTTGCGCAGCGAGGCCATGACCTGAGCTCCGGCGCCTTTGCGAATGCGGCAACGGTCTTCGTCAAAACTCATATCGCGCACGTAATGCAAGCCATTTTCAATGCACCAGTAACCACGGTTCAAGGACAACAGGCGCCTGGGGCTGGCTTTTTGCGAAGTCAAACTGGTGAGGCCATACACCGTTTCGCTGCGGAACTTACCAGTAGTCAAATCCGTGGCCTCACGTTGCAGGCAGAAGACCTGAGCGACGTAAGGAAAATCGACATAATCGTTGAGTTCGGTGCTGGTCCAGATGCGCCGGATTTCCAAACGACCGTGGCCCTTATCGCAGGTTTCGTGCTGAGGGGGGGAAGGTCTCCAGGTGCAGGTCGGCGATGTCTTGCTTGAGCGTAGGCTGGTTGTCCTTGACGGTAAACAGCTAGTCAGCCTTTTTCTTTTCCACGATATAGCGGGCCGTCTCCTTTTGGGCATGCAGGGCATCCGCGGTGACCACGGCCCCTTCGAGGGGGAGAGGACCCAGCAGGTGGGGTAGTTCGGGGATTTCGTTGGTTTTCTCTCCCACCGCCCGCTGCGCCAGCACGATGCCCTCCTGGTGCAAGACGGCGCTGAGCAAGTGGGGAGCGGTTTTCCCAGCATCGTGAGCGCCGCGCAAGGTTTTGCCGTCCACGCTCAGGCCTCGGCCAGCCAGTCGGCAATGCGGAAGCAGCCAGCGACCGATTTCTACGTCCAGGCGGTCGGCGTCCAGCTTTTGCAAGACGCGCCGAATGGTGGGTTCCGAAGGCGGGAGCCAACGCTGCGAACCCAAACGTCGCAGGGTGTCGCGACTCAAGTCTTTGGCCCATTCCGCGATGGCCTTGAAGCTGCGTGCGCCAGCCAGGGCCGCACACACGCTGATGGCCGTTACGGTCACCAAGGGATGGCGCACCCCGCGCCGTTGGCGCGGATCTACCAGGGTGCGCAGCATCTCGATCAATCCGCCTTCGCCATCCAAGGGGAGGCGGTTTATGTCGAGCATAGGAAAAGTCTCCTTTCTGAGGAAATGAGAGGGAGGCAAGAAAGCCGCCGTCAAACTTTCACGAGCTCGCGGGCGCAAGGGACGAACCCACACCTGCTTGGGCTGGCCGTGGGCGACATAACCCGCGCCGCGCTTGGCGAACCCCTGGGTCCTGCCCAGCCACTGCCAACCGGCGGCCCGATAGCAGGTGCCGCGAAAGCGCGAGGCGTCCACAAAGGTTTCGACCAGCAGGATGGGATGGCCATAGTAGCGTTCCCAGTCCTCACTCAGGCGTTGCAGATTGAGAGCTAAAACGTGCGAGGCCAGATTCGGCAGATGCCACTCGGGCAGAACCAGAAAGCGGACGTTGTTGGCAAGCAGGTGCAGGCGGCGAAATTTCAAGGCGGGCTTCCAGCCAATCCAGGCGTCCCGCGGAGCGCACTTCAGGGCGGCGGCGCCCCAGCCCAGCAGCGCCACCCACTGCTCCGCGCAGCTGGCCACATAGCAGAGAGATTGTCCCACGATGGGGCGGAATCCAAGGTAATGATGAGCGTTCATCAACTGTCGCCAACGTAGGCGCTCCTCGCAGCGCACCGGACGGACAATCACGCTGGCCACACCTGCACAACAACGGACGGCTTCTGCCACGGCAGCAGCCTACCAAGTCCAAAAGGAAATTGCCAGCGGAAAATCGAGTTGTTTTAGATTGTTATACTTCTGGGACTTTGACGCAGCCCTGGGGTCGCGTCATAGTCGTTACAAAAGGCCAGCACAGCGGAGAAGTGGATTCCCGCTTTCGCGGGAATGACGTGTGTCCAGCACCCACTCTGACCCTCGTCATTCCCGCGAAAGCGGGAATCCACTGACATCACCAGGGGAGTGTCGCCTCGCGACTCTGCCGCGACCCTGGCAACCCGGCGGTGTCGTTGTCTGCTTGTAGCGTTGGCCTTGATGACGGCGTTTTTCAAGCTAAGGGTCGGCGATGCGCTCCAACGACGACACGATTCGCAACCTGCCAGTGGCTCAACTGATGTGGAGGAACTTGCATTTTAGTCTAAAATCTGTT
>DASPSE010000121.1:0-2628 GCA_035624085.1 Terriglobales bacterium | reverse complement strand
TCTGCCACACTCATCCTCCTTCACTAGTTACTACGATACGCATCTCTGATTGCCGACGGTCGGTTCCTAACTCTGGTTGCTAGGCATTAAGCTCCGGCAGACTTGCAATCACGCGTCACTCGCCGATGCGGCCATCGGGCGTGGACTCATCCGCAGTTTCAGTTTCTTCTACACCAATGTTGAAAAGCGCTGCCTGTGCTGCAGCATGTTCGCACAGTTCGGCCATCTCATCCACGGTGCCTTCCACAGGCTTCTCCTGCCTTCGTTGGTTCCTGCGCTCTGCCTTGTCCCTTTGTCTCTGTTGCCGTGTGTGTTCCTTCTGGCGTTTCGTAAACGTTGATCGGCCTCTAGGCATACGTATCCCCTATTTTCTGTTCGTAGCCGGCGGGCACGTCCTCGAACCTCACCGGGCAGATTGTGTTCGAAAAGCTACCAGCGCGGTTCGCGCGGTTGCCGTGGATGGCCGCGATAGTCATCTCGTCCACGTCCGCCTCCACCGCCAAAACGATGACCGCCACCCCTGGGACGCTCGGACTTCGGTTTGGCCTCGTTGATGGTCAAGGTTCGTCCACCCAGATCGGTCCCGTTGAGGGCCGCGATCGCCTTGTCGGCTTCACTGGCATTTGTCATTTCGACGAACCCGAAACCTCGGGAGCGGCCCGTATCCCGATCGGTCACGAGTGTGATCTTTTCGACCGCGCCATGTGCCTCGAAGATATTTCGCAGCTCCGCTTCAGTTGTGCTGTGGGGCAGATTCCCAACGTAAAGGTTCTTCATCGCAATTCCTCTCTCAATAAATCATCTAGTCTGGCCCGTGTCGGGGTTGGTTTCGATGGCCGTCCCTCAGAATCTCGTGGCGGAGCGGGCACGGCTCGCATCGCTTGGGTGCGAGCGATGGATGCAGAGCGGACGGCGGAAATTCGCCGGGAAGCTTCCAGGATGCCCCAACGCTGAGTCAAATCTCCACGATCGGCGGCGAAGGCGACTTTCAGCTCACCCACGATCTGGTCGTCGGCGTTCTCCACCGGAATCTCGTCGTCCGCATTGGGCGAATTCGCGAGGTATCTTGGTTGGCCGACCAGGAACGCCAACCGCTGCGAGGGCGTCGCGCTGCGAACGTCATCGCAAAAGCTGTCGCGATCGCCTCGTCCCTTTTCCATATCGATCAAGACGAGGTCATACAACGCGGCTCTCCACCATGAACGGGCTTCCGCGATGTCGGCGGCGCAATCGACGTCCATGCCAAGCTTTCTCATGACCTCAGCACGCAACTCGCGCTTCGCCTGCGAAGTGTCAACGAGCAGCACTCGCTTCTTCTTGTCTCCACCGGGTATGGGCGCGGGAGGTAACGCCGGAGGCATTGGAGTGGTCATGCCGACACCGACTGTGGCTGCGCGCGGACTGTAGTCTCCGCTGACTTGCGCGCCTTTGCTGCGCGCTCCAGCAGTTCGTGGGTGCGCTTCCGCCGAGCGATCTTCTGTTTTCGTTCCCGGTGATATCTGGACTTGTCGCCATTCCGAGCGGACATAATGAACTCCTGAGATGAGGATGATTTGCTCACGGCCAAGGGTCAGCCAACCTTTTGGGTGCCGCACCTGCCGTCAGCCGGGCAATCCGATTGACCACCACGGAATTGTGTAGAGAAGAGCAGCTGATGCAAAGATCACGCCTCCCGATCTCTCAATCGCGAAGGCGCATTACTACCTGAGTGCTAGTGTCTTCGAGGTTAAGCATTTTTCAGTATACGCTGTTGGCGGGCCTCCTGCAGAAGCACTGCGGACCGTCCAGGCTAAGAGAACCAGCCGCAAGGCCGATGATGATCGCCCCCGTTACGCATTCAGGCGGCCACCTGCGTTATGGATCGCCCAGTGAATCGCTTGCTAATTGTGCAATCTGCGCGTACGATGCCACTGTGCGTTAGACCGAATCGGTCGTGAGCAGTTCTTGCCTCAAAAGCCAGTGACCTGCCTTCAGTACTTCCGAATCTCTCCAGCGTAAATCAATTGAAAGGAACACCAGTATCAACATGGCAGAACAAGGAACAGTAAAGTGGTTCAACGACGCCAAGGGCTACGGCTTCATCAGCCGTCAGAGTGGCGAAGATGTTTTCGTTCACTTCTCGGCAATCCAGGCAGGCGGTTTCAAGAGCCTGCAGGAGGGCCAAACCGTGCAGTTCGACGTGACGAAGGGCCCCAAGGGCTGGCAGGCCGAAAACGTGCAGCCGCTCTAAGCTGCGAATCGCGCGAAAGGCGATGTCCCCGGAGATCGCCTTTTTGCCTTTTTCTCTCCTATAGTTTCTATCCGAGCTGGGATGGACTCTTTCTGACACGCGACGACCTTGCTTCCTACGCCATCATCCGGCATAACATTCGCACTTACCGATCAGCTGGTGTGGTCGCTGTGGTCAGGGGAAAGCAGCACGCAGAATCAGAATTGAAGAAGTTTGAGGATTCCCAAAACTCCTCAGATCGGCATGAGGGCTGGCGGTACCTCATCGATAGAACGAACCTCAAAGCTGGAACAGACCCGGCTGAAGCTACACGGCATCGCCAAGCCGAACTGGATGCGCGAGAATCGAAGGCTCTGAAGGAAACCAAGACTCCCATATTCCCTTCGCGAGACCCTCAG
>DASPSE010000111.1:0-4361 GCA_035624085.1 Terriglobales bacterium | reverse complement strand
AACCCCTGGCTCCGCCGTCTCCATCCAGCTATCCGTCGTGATGAACCCGCGATCCGGTTTAATTCGAGTTCGTTCAAGACCAATATTCTCCGTGCGCGGCTTGCGGCCGACCGCGATCAAAATCTTCTCAGCTTCGATCTTCTGCTGTTTCCCCTCAGCGGCGAATGCCACGCCAATCCCAGATTTCGTTTTCTCAACCTTCTCGACCTTGGCCCCCGTGTGAAAATTAATTCCGCGCTTGCGATACACACGCGCCAGCTCTTTGGAAATATCTTCGTCCTCAACGGGGACCAGGCGCGGCAGCATCTCCAGAATCGTCACCTCGCTGCCAAACGATTGGAAGATCGATGCGAACTCGACACCTACCGCGCCCGCGCCCACGATCACCAAAGATTTCGGGATCTCCTTCAGGTCAAGGATTTCGATGTTCGTCAGCACCCGCGAATCTGGCTCCAGGCCGGGGAGCATGCGAGCTTCTGACCCCGTCGCCAGAATTACCTGCCTCGCTCTAACTTCGCTGCCTTTTCCGCCGTTGGCAACCTCGACTGTGAGTACGCCGCTTCGTGCGGGACCGGTCAGTTTGCCGTAGCCTTGGATCGTCTCGACTTTGTTCTTCCGCATCAGGAACTCTAGGCCCTTGGTGTGCTTGGTCACGATCTTTGACTTGCGTTCCTGAATGGCAGCCCAATTCAGCTTGCGTGAGTCCACGCCTTCGATGCCAAACTCCTTCGCATCCTTCAGGTGGTCCCAGATCTCGGCATTGAAGAGCAGCGCTTTAGTGGGAATACACCCCACATGCAGGCAGGTTCCGCCGAGAAACCCGTCCTTCTCGATCAGCGCTGTCTTAAGTCCAAGCTGCCCCGCTCGGATGGCCGCGGTATAACCAGCCGGACCGCTGCCGATAATAGCGACGTCGTAGGTGGTATCAGGCAAACTCGTGCTCCCTAGGAGGAATGTAGGTGTGTGCCCAAATAGTTGATTCTACGATAGGAGCTGAAGATTCGGGAACCGGATGGCGTGTGGCAGCGTATCCAAATAGTGAGGCAGTGTTAGACTAGCATGAGGGGAGGTTATTGCTATGTACCTCTTCGCATTTTTCTTCTTCCCGATTTTCGGTTTTGGCTTCGTATTCTATTTTCTCCCTTCGATCATTGCCGTCGCCCGAAGCAAGCGTGACACCGTGGCCATCTTTGTTCTGAATTTCTTCCTCGGCTGGACGGCGATTGGATGGGTGATCGCGCTGGTCTGGGCGCTGAAGCAGGATGTTCAGGTGCTGGCTCGCTGACAGTAGGACGCTGAGTTACTCGACCGTGTGTTTTGCTGTATAACCCTCACGCGCGATGATCTCGTATTTAACGTCCTTGCCCTTCTGATCGCGGACCTTGAGCGGCCCGCCGTCCGGCGCAACTACTTCCACTTTCAGCTTGCGGTAACTGCCGTCGAGCTTTTGGTTGTTGGGGTGATAAGCGATCTGGTATTGATTGCGAATGTCGCCGGCGATGTCGTGGAAAATCTCCGGATACTCCGCCTGAAAACGTGGCTGGTAGAAACGGCCGCCGGTTAGGCGTGCGAAGGTCTGCATCTCGTTATCAGCCTGGTAATAATCCATTCGAGTGACGGGAATGCCCATGCCTCGGGTCATTCCCGTACAGTGGTTGACCTCACACCATTCACGCAGCGCCCAACCGATGCTGATCGGGAAAATGGTTACGTCCTTCGTAGTCTTGATCTTCTTAATAGTCTGATCGAGATTGAGCTTGCTAAAGCTGTCGAAGCCGGTGCTGACGAGAATGATGTACTTGTGACCCTCCACCCGATCCAGCCGGTCCAGCGTGTCGTAAAGGGCATCGAACAAATTGGTCTCTGAAAACCCAGGTATGCGCAATTGGTTCAGCGCTCCCAGAATCGCACCTTTGTCCTGAGTAAAGTCGACCAGAATTTGCGGCTTCATATCGTAGTACTCGACCGCCACCCAGTCGTCTTTCTTCAGGCTCCGTGCGAAGCTGTATGAAGCCTGCAGGGCATCGATCATGAAAGAGTAGTTGGTGGACGCGTATTCCACCAGCAACACGGCAGTGATCGGCGCCTCCGAAATAGTGAAATTGCTGATCGTCTGTTGCACACCGTCTTCAAAAATCCGGAAATTGTCCTTTTTCAGTGATGAGATGAACTGTCCGTCTTTCGTCGTCACCATCACCGGTACTTCCACTAAAGGCACGTTCACCTGGATGGAATAGTCCGGCATGCCCTCAATTTTCTTGGGTTTTGTAGGTGGCGGTGGCGGAGGTTCTTCCTTCTTCTTAGGGATGGCGTAGGGACCAACGTCTGTGGTCGGACCGCCGGCCTCGGGCGGGGGCGCCTGCTGGTTTGGGTTGGGGGCTGGAGCTTGGTCCTGCGCTTGCGCCACAAGCCCCTGTGCAGCGAAGACTAGTATGCAAAAAATTGCAGACAGCAGTCCGATAAACCAGGCTTGCAAGGCCTTTTCCAATAGCGCGGATCGAAAAGAAAACTTGGAAGGCATTAAACCACCCTATGCTAGTATAGACGCAGAGCTTCGCAATGGGGATGTTTTGCTTGGCTTCTCAGTTGCCCACCTTGCCGGGCAAACAAAGCATGAAGCGAAGTATTTGAGGATTTGTTGCATCCTCCCGGGGAAAAATGGTAATGGGACGAGACCTTCTCGCCGCTCTTGTATTTTGCTCTATCCTCTCCCTTTCAACCGCTGCGCAAACTTCCAAGCCGGTTGACACCATTCCAGTCAACCAGATTCATGCCGGAATGCACGGCGTCGCATACACGGTTTTTCAAGGCACCAAGCCCGAAGCGATGGATGTCGAAGTGCTCGGTGTGCTGAGAAACGCCAATGGCCCCAAAGGCGACATTATCCTGGTCCGGCTGGGCGGCGCGAAAGCCGAGTACACGGGTGTAGTGGCGGGAATGAGCGGTAGCCCGGTTTACCTGGACGGTAAGCTCGCAGGCGCAGTGGCGTTCCGGATCGGCGAATTCTCCAAGGAACCGATCGCCGGCGTGACGCCCATCAATGAGATGCTGGAGATCAGCGCCCTGGACCGCAGCCCGGTATCCGGCGCGATCGAAGCCAAGAGCGCCGCAAGCACGCCAGGCAAGACCGCCAGTCCGCAAGTCGCAAGTTCGCCGGTTGAAAACTTCGCCAACTATCTGAAACCGATAGAAACTCCGCTGGTCTTCAACGGATTTTCCGAGGACACAGTGCAGCGTTTCGCCTCAAAGTTTGCCTCCGCAGGGATCGTGCCGGTGATGGGCACGGGTTCGGTGAGTGATGCCAAACAACCGGAACCGATGGAGCCAGGTTCGGCCGTGAGCGCCATTCTGGTACGCGGAGACATGGATATTGCTGCTACCTGCACGGTCACATACATGGACGCCGAGCATCTATTGGCTTGCGGTCATCCGCTGATGCAGTTCGGCATGATCGATATGCCGATGACGAAGGCTCAAGTGCTGGCCACGCTGCCCTCGCCGCTGAACGCTTTCAAGATTGTGAATGCCACCGAGCCGGTAGGCGCCTTCGTTCAGGACCGCCACAACGGTATTCTCGGAGAGTTCGGCAAGAAGCCGGACATGATCCCGGTCACGCTGACGATTCGCGGTGAGTCGAGCGACAAGCTAATTCACTATGAAGTGCTGAACAACGCCCGCCTGAGCCCAGTTGCAATGATGGCGACAGTTTTCAACGCGCTGCACGGCGTAAACGAGTACGGCGAGGAAACCACTTATCGCATGAAAGGGCGAATCAGCGTGGACGGTTATCCCGACGTCTCCCTGCAGGACATGTTTGCAGCGATTGATGGCGGACAACCCGGCGCGATGCTGGCCGCTACTTCGCTCGGCGAACGCTTCAGCCGAATCTACGATAACCCTTACAGCATGCCTGACATCCGCGGCGTGCAGCTCGATTTCGACATCGTCCACGAACGCCGCTGGGCACGCCTGGAGAGCGCCCGCACTGATATCACCGAAGCACGCGCAGGCGACGACATCACGATTGAAGCCTTATTGCGGCCGTATCGGGGCGAGGCTGTGCTGCAACACATCCCGATTCATATCCCGACCTCCACGTCCAAAGGCCCTCTGCGAATTCTGGTGAGCGATGGCGATACTCTCGACCATCTTCGACATGGATCGCCGCTGATGGCCCACAAGCTCGACTTGGCGTCGACAATCGCTTTCTTGAATAAAGAACACGTCAACAATCGCGTCTACGTTTCCCTGCTTGAAGCCAATCCGGAAGCCATGATCGCGGACAAGATCATGCCCTCGCTTCCACTCTCGATTATGAATGTGATGGACGGGATGCGCGGCACACAAGACATGGTCGTTTC
>DASPSE010000110.1:0-15589 GCA_035624085.1 Terriglobales bacterium | reverse complement strand
AACGGCCTCTATGCGCTCTACAGCAACACCACGGGCACCGAGAACACCGCCATGGGCGTGAACGCAGACCGCTACAACGCCACCAGCACCGATATGACGAGCATTGGCTACGACACTTGCGGGGGACGCCTGAAACTCCATAACGCTACCGCCATCGGTGCCCGTGCGACGGTTAACGTGAGCAATGCCTTGGTGCTCGGCAGCGTCGCTGGGGTGAATGGCGCCAAAGCCGCCACCATGGTCGGCATTGGAACCACCAGCCCCACCAACCTGCTAACCCTCGGCAGGGGCTTTGGCCCGTCTATCGCCGACGGTTGGACGACCTACAGTTCGCGCCGCTGGAAGACCAACATTCATCTGCTGCAGAATGCGCTCAGCAAGGTGGAGCAACTGCGGGGTGTGTCCTACGATCTGAAAGACAGCGGGAAGCATGAGATTGGCGTCATCGCCGAGGAAGTGGGCGCGGTGGTTCCGGAGTTGGTTACGTATGAAGACAACGGCAGGGACGCTCGTGGAGTCGATTACAGCCGTCTGACGGCGCTGCTGATCGAAGCGACGAAGGAACAACAGGCGCTGATTCACCAACAGCAGCAACAGATCCGTGGCCAGCAAGTCCAGATGAAAGCCCAAGAGGCCCAGATAGCCCAGCTTAGTTCGCAGGTCAAGGCAATCCAGGTGTCACTGAAGGCGAGCGGGCGCACTGGCGCCGAAGTACTACGGACCGTGAAAGCGCAGGCACCGCTGGTGCAGCAGTAGTACGGAATGGGGCAGGCAGCCATGCCTGCCCCTTGTCTTTCACGGCGCTGTGTGGGCGCTTTCCCTTGTCATTTGTGGAAAATCCCCATTTGACTCAAATGTATGGTCCGCCGCCGGACTGCCAGAGGTTTGAAGTTGGCCAAGGCACAGTCCGCGTAAATGTATCCGGCCTCTTAATGGAGAATCGCTCTCCGGGCACTCGATGATGATCCGCGCGTGTCGGTCCTTTAAAATCCCTCGGTCACTAGGGACGCATTTGAGCGCCCAGGTTTTCCGACACGCCGTTGGGCTGTTGTTTCGTCTTCTTCTCTCCTCAGCAGACCTTGGTGCAACTTACTTCCAAGCTTCTTCGTCGTGGCGATGGGAAGTGAAAAGTGTTTTGTTTTTTCCTGAGCGCAGCGTCTTCTCAAGCTGCTGCCGGCTGCAGTGGCTGATGACGATAGTCTTTGCCGCTGGACAGCACCGCCCAGGCGATGCGCGCCAACTTGTTGGCGATGGCTACGATGACTTTGTTGCGTGGAGCACGCTGTGCTAGCCGATGCACCCACTGCCCGAATCCTCCCGTGTCACGCTTGATGCGAAACAGGACCGCACGAGCACCGTGGATCAGCATGCGACGCAGATAAGGGTTGCCGCGCTTGCTGATGCCGTACAGTCTGGCTTTGCCTCCGGTGGAGTACTGTCGGGGCACGACACCCACCCAGGCTGCAAAGTCGCGTCCCCGGCGAAAGGCCGCTCCGTTGCCAATGGCGGCCACGGTGGCGGTGGAGACCAGCGGACCGAAGCCGGGAATCTGGCGGAGTTGCCGGCAGCGCACATCCTCATCACTAATGCGCTCAATCTCCTCGCTGATCATCTGCACCTCGCTCTCGATCTGTTTCCACTCTTGCCACAGCCGATCGAGCAGCCAGCGCAGCCGCGGGCTCAGGTTCTGCTCGGCATCTTCAATCACTGCGGGCAGGTTCTTGCGCAGGTGGATCGGATGGGCTGCGAACGTGATGCCACGTTCCAGCAGGAATCCGCGAATCTCGTTGATCAGCGCGGTGCGGCGCTGCACCAGCCGGTCTCGCACCCGGTGCATCGCTTGCAGATCGAGCTGCTCCTGGGTCTTGATCTGCACAAAGCGCATGTTCTCCTTGGTGACGGCTTCTGCGATCGCTTCCGCATCGAGGAAGTCGTTCTTGTTCGATTTTCGGTAGGGTTTTACGAACTGGGCAGGGATAAGCCGCACTTGGTGTCCCTGCTCGCGTAGCACACTGCCCAAAAAATGCGCTCCTGCGCATGCCTCCAGGCCGATTAACGACGAAGGCAGGTTGGCGGTGTAGGCCAGCAACTGCGCACGGGAGAATTTCTTGCGAATCAGAACCTTGTTGCGCTCTCCCAATGCAACCAGGTGAAAGGTGGTCTTGCCCAGATCGATGCCAATGGATGCGATGTGCATAGATGATCCTCCTTATGTGAATTGCCGAGCCGTTTATCCTACTCGGCGGCGGACCATCTCATTAATCCCCCAATCGGATACCAGTTTCGTGTCCTCCAAATGGAGCCTTGCTAACACGGGTCATAATCGGGTTCAAGCCAGACCTAAATCGGCCTGAACAAACTGTTTACCAATTATCAAATGCTGGCTTCCAAAATACATATTTTTACTTCCAGAACGCATCTATAATGATGGAAGCCGCTGTCCCACAGCGACTTATTGTCTTCGACGATGCCTGCGACCGTGGCAGAAAACGTGCAGAACCTGGCTCCGCGGACTCCCTTGTTGCGGCCCGTGCGTCAGCCGCAGTCCATGAACAAGGATTTCCAAATCCGATTCACCGCCATCCTGCTCACCTTGCTGACCGCGGCGAGCATGGTTCTTGCCTGGATTAATTTTCAGAAGGAACGTGAGTTCCAAGTCCCGTACGACGGTGCGTGGTGGGTGGAACGCGGCGGAACTCTGGTCGCCGAACAGGTTCAACCGGACGGCCCGGCGTCGAGAGCCGGAGTCAAGGTTGGCGATCAGCTAGCAGCCGTGGACCTGCACAAGGTAACGAGTACAGCCGCGCTGATGCGCGAACTGTATCGCGTGGGAGCGTGGTCGAAAGCTACTTACTCATTGGTGCGCGACTCAGTGGCGGTGGATGTCACGGTCATTCCCGCTCCGGCAGAACGCTCGCAATACAATTGGTTGCGGCTGATCGGCCTGATCTACCTCGGAATCGGGCTTTATGTCTTGCTGCGGCGCTGGACAGCCCCAAGTTCAACGCATTTCTACATTTTCTGCCTGGTTTCCTTCGTTCTTTACACGTTCCACTACAGCGGCAAGTTAAACGCCTTCGATTGGACGATTTACTGGGGCAATGTGGTGGCGGGGCTTTTGCAGCCGGCGCTGTTCCTGCATTTCGTACTTACTTTCCCCGAGCGGCGTGGGTTCGTGCGAAAGCACGCCTGGGTGATTCCCAGCGTGTACGTGCCGGGAATGCTGCTGCTCAGCGTGCACATCCTGGCCTTGCGGTTCCTGAAAGCGAGTGAAGTGTTGCGCTGGAATCTGGATCGGGTGCAGATGGGATACCTGGCACTGCTGTTCATCGCGGCTGCCGTAGTGCTCGTGTACAACTATCGCCGAGCCAGTACCCCCATTTTGCGGCAGCAATTGAAGTGGGTAACGCGGGGCACGATTCTGGCCATTACGCCGTTCACGCTGTTCTACGTCCTGCCTTATCTGACCGGCGCCCTGCCGACTCCCGGCATGAAGATTTCCGTGCTTTCACTGGGCGTTCTGCCGTTGACTTTCGGCTACGCCATCTTTCGCTATCGCTTGATGGACGTCGACCTGATCTTCAAGCGCGGCATGGTCTATACCTTGGCGGCAGCGGCAATCGCGGGCGCTTATTTCGCGGTGGTCGCCGGAGTCGCCGAACTGGTTCACGCCAGGGTCCCCAGCACCGGGCCGGCCGGGCTGGTGCTTGCCATCGTGGTAACCGCGCTGCTGTTTGACCCGGTTCGCAAGTGGATTCAGGATGGCATTGACCAATTCTTCTACCGCAAGCGCTACGACTACCGCAAAACCCTGATTGCGTTCGGCCGCGAACTGGGCTCGGAGACTGACCTGGATGAGATGTTGAGTGCCGTAGTCGACCGCCTATCCCGGACCCTGCTCGTAGACCGCATGGCCATTTTTCTCTCTTCGGGTGAATCCGCGCCTAAGTTCGTTCTGGCCAAATCGTTCGGGATGATGCAGACCAGCGGCTTGGACCTGAGTTTCCTGAGCGCGCCGCGACCCGAGTTAAACGCTGGGCACCTGTTTTTCGACAACACTCACCACGCATTCCGCGAAACTCCCAGCGCACAGCACACGATTGCGACCCTGGAGTTGAACTATTACATCCCTTGCCGTTCCCAGAAGCAGACGGTTGCAGTGCTTGGCTTGGGCAAGACGGCGGAAGGAGATTTTCTGTCCAGCGAGGATGTCGAGTTGCTGGAAACTCTGGCGGGTTATCTCGGGATCGCAATTCAGAACGCGCGTTTGTACGCTTCGCTTGAGCAGAAAGTCGCTGAGTACGAGCGGCTCAAGGATTTCAACGAAAACATCGTAGAGTCGATCAATGTTGGTGTCTTGGCGGTTGATCTCGACGACCGCATCGAGTCATGGAACTCACAGATGGAGGTCATGTACGCGCTGCCGCGCTGGCAGGCCCTGGCTCGACCGCTCGGCGAAATCTTTCCCGCAAAGTTCGTGGAAGAGTTCTATCGCGTGAGGCAGCAAGCGGGCATTCACAATCTCTACAAGTTCGGCCTGGGCACGAAGGCGGGAGAAGTCCGCACTGTGAATGTTGCCATCGCGCCGCTGGTTACCAAGAAATTCAATGTGATCGGCCGCCTGATCATCATGGACGATATCACCGAACGTGTGGAACTGGAAGCGCAACTCTCGCAGTCCGATAAGCTTTCCTCCATTGGACTGCTTGCTGCCGGCGTCGCGCACGAGGTCAATACGCCCCTTGCCGTCATCTCCTCCTATGCCCAGATGCTCTCCAAACAGGTCCAGGGCGATAAGCCAAAGAGCGCGCTCCTGGAGAAGATCACGCGCCAGACTTTCCGCGCTTCGGAGATCGTCAACAACTTGCTTAACTTTTCGCGGACCAGCGGCACGGAATTCACGGATGTGGATGTCAACAAAGTGATCACCGACACGCTGGCTTTACTGGACCATCAGTTCAGGACTTCCAGGATCAAAGTGCAGGGTGAGTTGGGCCCGCAGCTGCCGCGCATCAACGGGAATCCCGGACGCTTGCAGCAGGTGTTCTTGAACTTGTTCCTGAATGCCAAAGATGCAATGTTGGAGGGAGGAACGCTTCGCATAGCGACCTCTAACGGAGATGGTGTCAGCGTAGTGGTTTCTGATACCGGCGCCGGAATCGCACCCGAGCACATTCGCAGGATTTACGATCCGTTCTTCACTACCAAGATCTCACGTGACGGGCAGCCGCGAGGCACGGGTCTGGGGTTATCGGTCACTTACGGGATTATTCAGGAGCACGCCGGCAAGATTCGTGTGGAGAGCCAGCCCGGCGAAGGCACCACCTTCTATCTGGATTTTCCGCTCACCAGAAAGGCATTAAATGTCTGAAGCGGCCGTCATCACGCGCAACCACGTCGACGAAGCACGATCCCCGTCTGCCGGTTCGGTGTTAATCATCGATGACGAAGCTGCAATCCGCGAATCGTTGGAGACTCTATTGCAGTTGGAGGGGTACGCGGTCGGGTCGGCCGCCAGCGGTGAAGATGGGCTGGCACGCATCGGAGAGCGCAACTTCGATCTCGTGCTGCTCGATCTGGCTTTGCCGGACCGCAATGGCATGGACCTCCTGGCAGAGATTCGCGGCCAGGATCCCCAGCTTTCCATCATCATGATTACTGCCTACGGCACAGTCGAGAATGCGGTGAAGGCGATGCAAGCCGGGGCGGCAAACTTTATCCAAAAACCGTGGGACAACGAAAAGCTCCTCGCTGATGTTCGGGCCGCCATTGCCCGCCGGCGGGCGGAAGAGGAGAACGTTCAGCTCAAGCGCGCGCTCAAACAGCGCTACAACTTTGAAAATATCGTGGGCAAGAGCGAGCCCATGTTGAAGATTTTCGATCTGGTGGGGCAGGTCGCTCCCAGCCGTTCCACGGTGCTGCTGCAGGGTGAAAGCGGCACCGGCAAGGAGCTGATCGCCAAAGCAATTCACCTCAACTCCCCGCGCCGTGACCGCCCCTTTGTGCCGGTCAATACCGGTTCAACGCCGCCTGATCTGCTGGAATCCACTTTGTTTGGACACGTCAAGGGAGCGTTCACCAGTGCCATTGCCTCCAAGAAAGGCCTGTTCGAGATCGCGGACCGTGGAACGCTTTTTCTGGACGAAATCGGCACCATGGGCCTGGACACACAGAGCAAGATTTTGCGCGTCTTGCAGGACCGCAAGTTCATGCACCTGGGCGGCGTCAACGAGATTCAGGTCGATGTGCGCATCATTGCCGCGACCAATGTGGACCTGAAGCAGCAGGTGAGGGAAGGGAAGTTCCGCGAGGATCTTTTTTACCGCCTGAATGTCATCACCATCGACCTTCCGCCGCTTCGGCAACGTAAGGAAGACATTCCCCGGCTGGCAGCATTTTTCCTCGACAAGTATTCAAGAGAAAACGGCCGTCCGATCCGGCGCCTCACTCCGGAAGCTTTGCGTCCGCTCATGGCCTACTCATGGCCCGGCAACGTGCGCGAGCTGGAGAATGTAATCGAGCGGGCTGTCGTGCTGTCCACGGACGTCGAGATCGGGTCGGAACTTCTTCCCGATCAGATCGTAGGCCGGGTGGCCGCGTTTCCGGCGCTGGAGCATCGCGCGGATGCTTCCCTGTTCGACATCATGGAAGACACCGAACGCCACATCATCGTTGACATGCTGGAAAAGTGTAACTGGAACCAGACCGAAGCGGCCGAGCGTTTCCGTGTTCCTCTTTCCACTCTGAATCAGAAAATCAAGCGTTTGAATATCGAGATCAAGCGCAAGGGGCGGGAGTAGGTGCCTTCTTGGCATCAGCACCCGCCTATGACCGCGGTCATCCCGAGGGCCTGCGTTTTTTCCAGCAGGCCGAGGGACCTGGCGTGGAGCGCCCTTGAATTCGACGTAGCTCCGCGCGAGATCCTCACTCGGCTGAAGTGCGCCGAGTTTCGGGATGACATCGTGTTAGTGGACGAGTCCAGTAAGTTGCTGCCGTTTTATGGCCCCGGAAACTAAAAAGCCAAGAGCTTTCTGCTATAGTTCCGTCAGATTGTGTTAGACCGTGATCCTGGATAGTCGATGGAACTAGTCTCACCCGCAGAGTTCGCCAAAGAACAAGTTCAGGCGGTGCAGGATTACACCCTGCTGGCCACACGGTCGATTACCAATTTATTCCGCCACCCGCGATATCTTGCCGACACTATCTACCAGGCGGACCTCATCGGCTTCGGATCACTTCCTATTGTCGTGCTTACCGGGTTGTCGATCGGCGCCGAATTAGCCCTGAACAGCGCCAACACGCTGCAGCGATTCGGTTCACTCTCCTTAATTGGACAACTGGTTTCAGTGGGAATGGTCCGCGAACTGGGTCCCATTATCACCGGACTGATGGTGGCCGGTAGAAACGCGTCCGGCATGGCCAGCGAACTGGGATCAATGCTGGTGACCGAACAAATCGACGCCATGCGCGCCCTCGGCACGGACCCGTTAAAGAAACTGGTGACTCCGCGCGTCGTTGCGACCGTCTTCATGCTCTTTTTCCTGACCATCATCTCTGATCTGCTGGGACTTTTCGGCGGAGCTTTGATCTCGACTTTCTTGTACGGAATGAATTGGCATCAATACTGGAGCACGGGCTGGCAGATCCTGGTTTTCCAGGACGTTTTCATGGGCTTGCTCAAACCGCTGCTGTTTGGTTTCATCATCGCAACCATAGGTTGTTATTACGGACTTAGCGCACGCGGCGGGACTCAAGGAGTAGGCCGGGCAACCACGCAGGCGGTGGTCGCTTCGTCGGTTCTGATTCTTGTCGTGGATCTGTTAATCACCAAGTTGTTGATGACCATTTTCGCGTATCAATAATCCATGGCCGCTCCCCCGACCACTATTGAGCAACGCCTCCGGCCGACGCAGGACTACGCCTCCGCGGCGGTTGCTTTCGAGGACGTTTCCCTAGCCTTCGAAGATAAGCAGGTGCTGGATGGAATTTCCTTCCGTCTGCCAAAGGGGGAAACCAAGGCGATCTTCGGCGTTGCCGGCTCGGGTAAGAGCACGATTCTGAAGTTGACGCTGGGACTTCTCAAGCCGGACTCCGGACGCATCTATGTGCTGGGTGAAGAAATCACGCAGATGCGCGAGGAAAAGCTTTTCGACCTGCGGCGCAAAATCGGCATGGTATTTCAGGAAAGCGCGCTTTTCGATTCGCTCACGGTTCGGGAAAACGTTGCATTCCGCCTGCTCGAAGAAGGTAATGTTTCCGAAGAAGAAGTGGACCAACCGGTGCGCGAAGCCCTGAGCTTCGTGGAACTGGAAAACACGGTGGACATGTTTCCTTCGGAGCTCTCCGGCGGGATGCGGCGCCGGGTGGCGATTGCGCGCGCCATTATCACCAAGCCCGAACTTCTGCTTTACGACTCACCGACCGGCGGCCTCGATCCTGTCACTTCCACAACCATCATTCAATTGATCGTGAAACAGCGCGACGTTTACAAAACCAGTTCGCTGCTCGTCACTCATCGGCTGCAGGATGCCTTTATCATGGCGACCCACTGCTTCGATCGCAAAACCAATCAGATGCAGCCGCTTCCGCCCGGCGCCCACGGCGAAGTGCCCATGGGATTCCTCATTCTGCGGGACGGCAAAATCATCTTCGACGGGGATGCGCACGAACTAGCGCACACCAGGGACGAGTACATCCGGGAATATATTTCTTAATTTTGAAATTGTGTAATTTAGTAATCGGGTAATTCGCAATCAGCACGCATAGCTGCAGCGAAAAGATTGCAAAATTACTCGATTTCACAATTACGAAGGCTGGTGGTTAGCTAGCCTTGGCCATTTTTGCCATCGCTTCGCGCCGTGCTGCCACCTGGCCTTCCATGACAACGAGGAATTCACGGCCCTTCTTCGTGCCGGTAATGAGCTTCTCCACATTGGCAAAGATGTGAGGATTTTTCATCTTGTTGCGCAGTTCCTTCAAGAATGGCTGCACCTTAGCAAAGATCAGAAACATTTCTCCACTGAAACTCGGCTCCAGAAACAGATCCTCGCTGACGGTACCCGCCAACGCTAATGATGCCGCCAAATTCCAGTAGCCGCCAACTTGGCGCATCCAATTGTTTTCCTGAGTCCCGAGAGCGGTGGCGATTTTTATAATGTCGTCCACGCTTGTCGGCCAGAAATCTACAACCCACCAATTTCGAGCCTTGCGAATCTCGGCTTCACGGCGAAGGTCATACAGCTTCAGAATCAGTTCCGCATCAGTAGCAGTCGGTTTCTTAGGCATAAATTCCTCCAGGATTGAGTTCATTGCGCGATTCTTGCGGCTTGAACGTGACCAGCTAGTGGATGACCGGCAGGCCGCAAGGATTCAAATGTATCACGGGGAAAAGCGCCAATCACGAGGTCACTGGCACAGCTTCCACCGGCACAGGCCTTTCGTAGTCGCATTCTTTGTTAGGACAGGCAACGACCGGTCCGGATTTCAGCGTTTTCTCTACCAGATACTCATTTCCGCAACTCGGGCACTTCTCCGCAATCGGCTTGTTGGCGGACGTGAACTTGCACTTGGGATAGTTCGAACAACCGTAGAATGTATTCCCTTTGCGCGCCCGCTTTTCCACTAGTTCGCCATCTTTACAGAGCGGGCACTTCACTCCGATGAAATTCTGCTTCACGTACTTGCAATCGGGATAGCCGCTGCAAGCTGTGAACTCGCCATAACGCCCATGGCGAATCATGAGATTTCTTCCGCACTTGGGACAGAGTTCGTCCAGAGGGATGTCAGGAACTTTCTTGCCTTGATCCAGGCGGCGCGTGGTCTTGCAATCCGGATATCCCGTGCACGCCATGAACTGACCGAAACGCCCGCGTTTGAGCACCATCACTCGCCCGCAGTTCTCGCAGTATTCTTCCTGGGAAGTCTCCTGCAAGTCCGCCGAATCCAAATCCGGCAAATTAATGGGATTTTCCTTCGTGAACGTGCAGCTATTCGGATCCTCTTTGTCGTAGGTGCTGCAGGCGTAGAACGAACCGTGCTTGCCCCACTTGATCACCAGCGGCGCGCCACAGCGTTCGCACTTCTCCTCCGTGGGCTTCTCCATCCGCTTGATGTTCTCCATATGCTTTTCGGCATAGCGGAGATCCTT
This sequence comes from Terriglobales bacterium, assembly GCA_035624085.1. GTDB lineage: Bacteria > Acidobacteriota > Terriglobia > Terriglobales > Acidobacteriaceae > JAFAGX01. The sequence goes on along the minus strand of DASPSE010000110.1, from coordinate 5,442 downwards.
CTCGAATTTCCTGTAGAACTCGCTTAGCGCGTCGGTCCACTTCTCTTTGCCCTCTTCGATGTCGTCTAGTTCCTCTTCCAGCCGGGCGGTGTACTGGACGTCGAAGATGTCGGGAAAGTTTTCGACCAACAGATCAGTCACAACCAGTCCGATTTCTGTCGGCACAAACTTGCCGCCGAGTTTCTGCACGTATTGCCGCTCCTGAATGGTGCTGAGAATGGCGGAATAGGTGGATGGTCTGCCAATGCCACGTTCCTCAAGTTCCTTCACCAGCGAGGCTTCGTTGTAGCGCGGCGGCGGTTCGGTGAAATGCTGCTCCGGCTTCAGGGCTTTCAGAGTAAGCTTCTGGCCTGCCTCGAGCGGCGGCAACTTGTGTTTCAGTTCTTCGTCTTCCTCGTCCTTGCCTTCTTTGGATTCTTTGTAAACTTTCAGGAAGCCATCAAACTTCTCCACCGAACCTGTCACGCGGAACCAGAACATTTCCGAACCGGTTTTCGCATCGATATCGACCGTGGTCTGATCGAAGACCGCAGGCGTCATCTGCGAGGCCACGAAGCGCTGCCAGATCAGTGTGTAAACTTTGTATTCATCTTCTTTCAGATACTGCTTGATCTGGTCAGGGTGACGCGTGGCCGAGGTTGGCCGGATGGCTTCGTGCGCTCCCTGGGCTTCTTTCTTCTCCTTATAGGTATTCGGCGCCTCCGGCAGATATTGAGCGCCGTACTGACTTTTGACGTATTCGCGCACTTCGCCCAACGCTTCGTTGGAAACCCGTGTCGAATCCGTGCGCATGTATGTAATCAGGCCGACCAATCCCTCTTCCCCAAGTTCCACACCCTCATAGAGGCGCTGCGCGATCATCATGGTCCGCTTTACGCTGAAACGCAGCTTGCGCGAGGAGTCCTGCTGAAGTTTGCTGGTGGTGAATGGCGGAGTCGCATTGCGGCGGCGCTCTTTGCGCTCAACACTGCGAACGATCCAATCCGCTTTCTCCAGCGCGGCGCGAATCTTCTCAGCTTCCTCGCCATTGGGAATCTCAACTTTCTCTTCGCTTTTGCCCAGAAAACGGGCATCGAAGGCAGGAGGCTTATTAGCGGCCAGGTGAGCATCGATCGTCCAATATTCTTTCTTCTCGAACGCCTTGATTTCGCGTTCGCGTTCGACAATCAGCCGCAACGCCACGGTCTGCACCCGGCCCGCCGACAGGCCGCGACGCACTTTGTCCCAAAGCAGCGGCGATACTTGATAGCCGACTAAGCGGTCCAACACCCGGCGCGCCTGCTGCGCGTCCACCAGGTGCTCGTCGATGCCGCGGGGATGCTCGAAAGCAGCTCGTACAGCTCGCTGGGTGATCTCATTGAACGTGACCCGGCGAAAACGCTCGGTTTCATCGTCTTTTTTCTTCTTCTTTTTCTTCTTGGAGCCGTTGCCCAGTTCCTCCGCCAGATGGGCGGCGATGGCTTCACCTTCGCGATCCGGGTCGGGTGCCAGATAGATAGTGTCGGCAGTCTGAGCCAGCTTCTTCAGCTTAGTCAGCACCTTCTCTTTGCCGGGAATGACGATGTAGTCGGTTTCGAAATCGTTGTTAACGTCCACGCCCAGCGTGCTTTTGGGCAGATCTTTGACGTGGCCGAGCGAAGCTTCGACCGTGTAACCCTTCCCCAGATATTTCTGGATGGTCTTCGCCTTGGCAGGCGACTCGACAATGACTAAACCTTTGGCCAATGGATCCTCAGTGGGTGATTTCCTTTGAAACTAGCATGAATGACAAGCGGGCAACAAGTCGGCTATCAGCTCTCAGCTGTCAGCTCTCAGCTTGTGAATCAAGGATGCGAGCATCCGTTTTACCTCGCTAACTGCAGTTGAAAGCCGCTCGTAGTCCAGCGACTTCAAGAGTTCGAGATCACGCGCGAGCAGCAGGTGATATTCAAGTTCGCTGGCGGAACCCATTGCGATCTGTAGGAATCGTCCGAAATCGCCATCGCCCTTCCGGCATGAACCTTCCGCGATATTTGCGCCGACAGAAGCCGACGACCGTCGCATCTGACTCGTTAATCCGTACATTTCTTCGCGAGGAAACGACATGCTAGTCTTATACACCTCGAGTGTTAGCGCGTGAGCTTTCTCCCAGACCTTGAGGTTCTTGAAGCTCTGCAAATCCCAGCCTCCTGATTGCCCCTGGCTGAAAGCTGACGGCTGATAGCTAATAGCTAGAAGCTTTTCACAAAATTCTTTCCCGGCAACTGCTTCACCTTACCGGCCAGCTCCAGCTCAAACAGCGCTGCGAAGATTTCCGAGGAAGAGAGTTCTGGCTCCAATCTTTCCACGATCTCATCGATGTGCGTGGCTTCGTCCGCCTTGAGCAGGGCAAAGATCTTTTTCTCGTGAGGAGGCAGCTCGCTTTCCTGGAACAAAGATGCCGTATGTCCGGCCGGCGATTCATCAGTGCCCTGAGGAGCCAGCCTGAGTCGCACATCCGTCGGCAATTCTTCCCAAACGTCTTCCCAGGTCGCGACCAGCTTGGCACCTTGTTTGATGAGGGTGTTGGGTCCCCAGGAATTCTTGTTCGTGACGTTCCCCGGCACCGCAAAAACTTCGCGATTCTGCTCCAGCGCGCAGCGCGAAGTGATGCGCGTTCCGCTGTATTCGGCGGCTTCCACTACCAGAACGCCTAGCGAAATCCCGCTGATGATCCGGTTGCGGATGGGAAAATTTTGTGGGGCAGCGAAGGTGCCCATGGGGAACTCGGAGATAACGGCGCCGCCAAGCGCGAGCATTTGTTCCATCAGCTTCGTGTTTTCTTTCGGATACGGCACGTCCACGCCAGTTCCAAAGACCGCTACCGTCTTGCCCTTGGCTGCAATAGCGCCACGATGCCCGGCAGTATCCACTCCTCGGGCCATGCCGCTGAAGATCACCAGACCCCGCACGGCCAGATCGCAGGCCAATCGCTCAGCCATGCCCGATCCGTACGGCGTCGGATGCCGCGTTCCCACCAACGCGATTCCAGGTTCGGAGATCACGGACTCGTTCCCCCGCAGGTACAACACCAGTGGTGGATCGTAAATCTGCTTCAACTGAGCCGGATAGAGTTGGTCCTCCAGCGAGATTAGCCGCGCGCCCCCAGCACTGGCTCGGACAAGTTCGTCATGAGCCAACTCCATAGAACGTCCGGTGCCCAGCGACTGCGCAGAAGAGGCGTGAAGCCCCGAGGCTTCCAGTTCGGTGAGGGATGCAGCAAAGATGCCAGCTATGCCACCGAAGAATTCAACCAGCCGGCGGGCCTTGGTCGGGCCTAGACCCGGCGTGAGAGCCAAAGCAAGCCACTGCAGAGTAGAAGTTTCGGCTGTTTTGCCGAGTGATGCGACGGCATTCGACACTACGACCTCCGGAGGCTGCTGGCCGCATCTATGGCACGCGGAAAACGCGCTGTCAAGGTAAGTTGCACCAAAGGCTTTTGTTAAAATTAGACTTTTCCAGAATGAAACTCCTCCGCATCTCCGCCATCTCGTATCTGAACACCGCGCCGCTCATGTGGGACTTCGAACATGGCTCCGTCGGCGAAGAGTTTGATGTCTCCTACACAATTCCCTCGCAATGCGCCGCGAGCCTTGCGGATGGCTCGGCGGACATCGGTATCATTCCTGCCGCGGCCTATGCCAGCATCTCGGATCTAGTGATAATTCCCGGCGTAGCCATCGCTTCCCGGTGCGCCGTGCGTTCGATCCTGCTCGTCAGCAAAGTGCCGTTAGAAGAAATTCGCACGGTCGCTTTGGACAGTTCCTCTCTGACCTCGGTCGCACTGCTCAAAGTGCTATTTGCGAAGTGGTGGGGTGGAGGCCGCAGTTTCACACCCATGACCCCGGACATTCATCACATGCTGAATGAGAACGATGCCGGGCTGCTAATTGGCGACCCGGCTCTACAAATCGACCGCTCACAATACATCACGTATGACCTCGCCGAGGAATGGATACGCCTCACCGGCAAGCCGTTCGTCTTCGCTTTCTGGGCGGTGCGGCAGAAAGCGTTGAAAGATGCCGCGCGTGATCTGGATCTAGCGGCTGTGTTTCAGCAATCGCGCGATCACGGCCTCGCGCAAGAGAACCTCCAACGGATCGCGCGCGAGTGGGCTCCACGATTGCATTTGAGCCAGGATGAGATTAAGAGATATCTGACGGAAAACATTCATTACTACCTCGATCCGGACTGCATCGATGGCATGAAGCTGTTCTTTCGCTATGCCAGGGAATGCGAAGTGCTGCCGCCGGCGCCGGAATTCCGGTTTTTCGCGACACTAAAGGCCGTCCAGCCCAAAGCATCGTGAAATTGGGTTGGAGCGGGCGCGCCTTCTCCGCTAGAATCATCCCAGCCGTTGGTAACCACGCATGTCGCTGACCAAACAGCAAGCGCTCGATCTTTTTCGTTCCGACGACCTGATCGGCATCGGAATGGAGGCCAATGCTGTCTGTCGCAAGCTCCATCCTGACGGGGTGGTCACCTACATCATCGATCGCAATATCAACTACACGAATTACTGCACGGAATATTGCACGTTCTGTGCTTTTTATCGTCCACTGAAAGGGCCAAAAGCCAAAGAAGGCTACATCCTCGATTTCGACACGATTTACGACAAGATTCGCGAGACGGTCGAATTGGGCGGCACGGGCGTGCTGATGCAGGGCGGCTTGCATCCTGATCTGAAGATCGACTGGCATGAGCAGATGCTGCGCGGCATCAAGCAGCGTTTCCCGAAAGTTCATCTGCACTGTTATTCCGCTTCCGAGGTTATTGCCATTGCCGAATATAGCGGACTATCGATTCGCGACACGATCCTCCGCTTGCGGGATGCAGGGCTCGATTCGATTCCCGGCGGCGGCGCCGAGATTCTCGACGACGAAGTGCGTTACAGAGTCGCGCGTCTCAAATGCCTGACCGATGATTGGCTCAACGTGCACCGGACAGCTCACCAACTCGGCATGCGTACCACCGCGACGATGATGTTCGGAGTGGGAGAAAATTACGAACATCGGGTCAACCATTTCCAGCGCCTCTACGATCTGCAGGAAGAAAGCGGTGGCTTCACAGCCTTCATCCCGTGGACATTCCAGCCGGCCAATACGGCTCTGGGCGGCCGCCACTGGGACGAGGCCACTGCGGTCGAATATCTGAAGACGCTCGCGATTTCCCGGATTTATCTCTCGAATTTCCAGAATGTCCAGTCGAGCTGGGTCACACAGGGATTGAAAGTCTGCCAGCTTGGCCTGCAGTTTGGCGGCAACGACGTGGGCTCAGTGATGCTGGAAGAAAACGTGGTGCGGGCCGCCGGCGTGACCAACTGCACGACCGAAGAGGAGCTGCGGCGCATCATCCGCGACGCTGGGTTCAAGCCGGTGCAGAGAGATACGCTTTACCGGACTTACTTCCTGAATTGATCTGCAA
>DASPSE010000105.1:0-6633 GCA_035624085.1 Terriglobales bacterium | reverse complement strand
GGTCTAAAGCCGGTCAACGAACCCTATGAATTTCCCGTCGATGGCAAGCCGATTGTGCGCCAGGACTTTATCAAGCAGATAAGCAACATCGGCATGCATCAGAGCACGCTGGCGATGCTGATCAAGGGTTATGTGCTCTCATTCACGTTCATCGGTAACAGCGACGAAGAAGTGCAAGGGTTGATCGAGTGGCTTAAAATCGGCACTCCCGCCAAATCTGCGAAGAGCTCTCCGAAATCATCCAAGCCGTAGTTTTTGCTGCCGGTAAGGCTCACCAAAATCAGGGGTTTACCGGTGCGGTGCGGGGTCGAAAAACAGTCCCGAATATGGTAAAATTCTGGTAGTTTCCGATCACCATAACTATTAGTGATTTCAGTAGTTTGAGCTTACTTTTGAGACGGTCGGAGAGGCGTGCCGGCAGAAGCTCGATCCGGCGATTCCCCACGGAGCTGAATGGCTACAAAAGAGATCACCACAGCCGTCGTCGAGACCAAGAACAAAAACGGGAGGGTTACCCCAATCAACGGAGCCAACGGCGAGTACACTGCCGAGTCGATCAAGGTGCTGGGCGGCATGGAAGCCGTGCGCAAGCGCCCAGCGATGTACATCGGCTCGACCGGTGATATGGGCCTGCATCATCTGGTCTACGAAGTTGTCGACAATTCGGTTGACGAAGCGCTCGCCGGTTTTGCCGACAAAATCGAAGTCACCATTCACATCGACAACTCGATCACGGTGGTCGATAACGGCCGCGGCATCCCAGTCGACAACATGGACATCGACGGCGAGAAAATTCCTGCCGCGGAAGTTGTGATGACCAAGCTGCACGCTGGCGGCAAGTTCGATACGTCCTCCTACAAAGTTTCCGGCGGTCTGCACGGCGTGGGCGTCTCTGTGGTGAATGCGCTGAGCGATGAGCTGGAGCTTGAAATCTGGCGCGATGGCTTTACCTGGGAACAGACTTATTCAAAAGGCGAGCCCACCAGCAAGCTGAAGAAGACCGGCGCCGCCAAGGTAAAGACCGGAACGAAAGTCCACTTCCTTCCGGATAAAGAAATCTTCACGGTCACGGAATACAACTTCGACACTCTGGCGCAGCGTCTGCGCGAACTCGCGTTCCTGAACAAGGGACTGCTGATCACTTTGGTCGATGAGCGCACCACCGATCCCAAGACGGGAGAGCCGAAGAAAGTCGAATTCAAGTACAACGGCGGGATCGCGGAATTCATCAAGCACCTGAACCGCGGAAAATCGGTGCTGCACGACAAGCCGATCTACATGGAAGCCGAGCGCGATGGCGTGACCATGGAGATCGGGCTGCAATACAACGACGGCTATTCCGAGACAATCTTCAGCTTCGCCAATAACATCAACACGGTGGATGGCGGATCGCATCTCTCCGGCTTCCGTACCTCTCTTACTCGTACCATCAACTACGCCGGCCAGCAGATGGGTTTGTTCAAAGACGTGAAAGAAAATCTAACTGGCGATGACGTACGCGAAGGCTTGGTTGCGGTGATCAGCGTGAAACTCCCGCAACCGCAGTTCGAAGGGCAGACCAAAGGCAAGTTGAATTCCGACATCGCGGGAACGGTGCAGGCGTTCGTGAATGAGCGCCTGGGATCGTTCCTGGAACAGAATCCGCCGGTAGCGCGCAAGATTATCAACAAAGCGGTTGAGGCGGCCCGCGCGCGTGAAGCGGCACGAAAAGCGCGCGATCTGACGCGGCGCAAAGGCGCTCTCGATGGCGGAGGCTTGCCAGGTAAGCTGGCTGACTGCTCGGAGCGTGAGCCGGATCGCTGCGAGCTCTTCCTGGTCGAGGGCGAATCCGCCGGCGGTACCGCCAAGCAGGGGCGCGACCGGCGCTTCCAGGCCATCCTGCCACTGAAAGGAAAAATCCTCAACGTCGAGAAAGCCCGCTACGACAAGATGCTCGCGCACGAAGAAATTCGTGCGATGATCACCGCGCTTGGCACCGGCATCTCGAAGGAAGATTTCGACGCGAGCAAGCTGCGCTACGCCAAAGTCATTCTGATGACTGACGCTGATGTCGACGGAAGTCACATCCGCACGCTGCTGCTTACCTTCTTTTTCCGCCACATGCAAGAGTTGATCAAACGCGGTAACGTGTTCATCGCTCAGCCGCCGCTGTTCTCGATCAAGAAGGGCAAGTCGCTGCAGTACATCAAAGACGAGAAGGAATACGTCAAAGTCATGGTGAAGCGCGCGTCGGAGGGCCTGGTTGTGCGCTACGGCGAGGGAGCGGCCAAGCTGGAAGGCGCGGCTCTGGCCAAGTTCATCACCGTTCTGGACGAATATCTCAAACTTTTCGAGAAAGTGGACAAGCGCGTCCGCGATGAAAAGGTCACCGACCTGCTGCCGAAGCTTGATCTGTCAAAACGCGCCGATTTTGAGGGCGACAAGAAAACACCTCCAAAGAAAATTGAAAAGCTGGAGCGAGAACTGAAAAAGCTGCAGAAAGAGCGCCAGTTCAAAGAAGTTGAGATGCGCTTCGATGAAGAGCACACGTTGTGGGAAGTGCGGTACGTGAATCCGCAAGGTGCTGAGCATCTCATCAATTGGGAGCTGGCTTCGACCGCGGAATATCGCCAACTGCTTTCAAAGTTCAAGCAGATCGAGACGTTCATGGAGCCGCCGTTCGTAGTCGAGACGATCGTCAAAAGCGCGACCAATGGCGGTACAAATGGCGACAGCGAAGACTTGAGCGACGCCGAGCGCGAGGATCTGGAGAAGACGAAGAAGAAGACCACGAAAGAAGTTCCGGTGAAGGCTGCCGCCAAGAAAAAGCCCGAGCCGGAGGTCGCCGAAAAGACAACTCCCCGTGATCTGCGCGACTACGTGCTGGCCGAGGGCCGCAAGGGTTACGACGTGCAGCGCTACAAAGGTCTCGGCGAAATGACAGCGCCGCAGCTCTGGGAAACGACTATGGATCCCGAGCGGCGCACACTGCTCTCGGTGAAGCTGGAAGACATCGCAGAGTGCGAAACGATTTTCACTACCCTTATGGGTGAAGATGTCGAAGCCCGCCGCAAGTTCATCGAAGATAACGCGCTGGACGTGAAGAACCTGGATATCTGATCTGCCGTATGGGGCCGGCCTACGCGGCCTCTGGCTTGGGATACACCCGATCAAACACCACCCACGCTGCTGCGATCACCACAAACACAAGCACGCTGCCCTCGGGTCCCACTGAGCCGCCGGTGAGCCATCGGGGTCCATGGAACGAGGAATTCAGCAGATGGCCCGGCACCATTCCGCCGCTGTCGGGAACCGAGTACAGGTAGCTTTCGGCCCAATCCCAGGAGGCGTGCATGCCCACGGCGAACCACAGGCTTCCGGTGCGCCGCAGTGTGAAGCAGAAGAACAAGCCGATCAGCGCCGCGCAAAGCGAGCCCAGCCAGGTCTCACCCACGTTACCGAGCAGGTGAAGACCGCCGAAGACGAACGAAAGGACGAACGCAGCGGGCCAGAACCCGATCCCTTTAGATAGTGCGAACTGAGTGTAGCCACGGAAGGTGAACTCCTCAAAAACCCCCACTAGAAGAAAGGACACTCCCCAGAACACAGCGAATTTGAAGACACGTGCACCATGAAGGGCAAGCGTACCGTAGGAAAAGACTCCGCAGCCGCGCATCAACAACAGCAACACTGAAAGTGCCACGATTCCCCATAGCAACCCAGTCCAGAACAATTTCCCGAATGCATGTCGCACCGCCAGTCCATAAACACTGAAAGGACGCTTCTCGATCCTGGCCATGGCAAGCGCGGGAGTGAGCGAGGAGACTGCCAAAACCGCCTGCATGAACATCCCTCGCCAGAGGTAACCAGCGCCGCGGGATGGGATCAGCCCTCCGAAGCTCGAAAGAAGCAAGAATAGGAACACGCCCATTCCAAGGTAGAGGAAGATGCCCCATCCGGGGCGCAGGCCTTCGGGACCGAGGAAGAGCCCGCGCGTGGGCGGTAAAGACGCCGGTGCTAACCTTGGATTCGTCTGGCCAGGGTCCGGAGGGTTGGTGCTCGTCTCAAAGCCGGTATCTGGTTTTGCCTCATTCACGCGGAGTTTCCCTACAGCCCACGAAAATGGTAAAACACTCCCGCGTTCCCGATGGGCAAATTTTTCACGCGCGATCGTTTTGGACAACCGCAAGTCTTGGCGGGGTCATTGCTGCTGATCTTCATGGCGCAGTGCTTGTGGCTTCTGGCCCGAGGGACTTCGCCGCTGGATGTGGATTCTTCAGAGCTTTTCCGCGTGCAGGAAGGTTTACGGCAGTGGCGCGGAGAAGGAGTTGCGGGAACGCCTTCGCCGGAGCGTCTCGAGGCAGCCAGCCCCCCTCCGGCAGAGATCGAGGAAAATCAGGGCTTCGATCCGAATCACTCGCCATTGTGGTATTTGCTGGCCTCGGCGGCGTTTGCCCGCTCACAGGGACCTGTGCCGCTCGATTCGGTCAGGCATTGGGGATGGCTGGCGCGGCTGCCCTATATCATCTTTGGCATTTTGCTCGGGGCCTCGCTCTGGTATGTGGCGCGCCGCTTGTATGGAAATGCTGGTGGCTACATTGCGCTGACGTTGTATTGTTTCTCGCCGCTGATGATTCGCAGCAGCACGCTTTGGCTGGCGCAGCCTGAGATCGGCACTGCTTGGGGGACGTTCGGCGCGATTTTCACCGCAATCGCAGTGGCGCACACCTTGTACGCGCCTCGCGAGGTGGTGCTCTGGAACTGGCGGCGCATTCTGCTGCTGGGACTGTCGCTGACGTTGGCCGTCGGATGCCAGTTCTCGCTCGTCATCCTGCTTCCGATTTCGCTGGCCTTCATGTTATACGTTGCTCCCGCCAGGCGGCTCGCCGCTCTCGCCATCTGGAGCTCAGCAGTCGCGGTTGCCCTGCTGCTGCTGCTCGCCTCATATGCGCTCCACCCCGGCATCTTCTGGCAAGGGATTCGACACGCCCGCTTTTTCGGAATTAGCTGGCAGGCCTTCGCCATGCGGGGAGCGTATCAGCGAGTCTGGCTGCAGCTCGTTCAGAGCGGCCCTGCACTACTGATCGCGCTCATAGTGGCGTTGGCTACCTATGTCGCCTGGCCGCGGACACGCTACTTCGGCAATACTGCGCCATTGCTGGTTGCTGCCCTGTTCTTGACTCTCGGTGTGGCCACACCGCATTATCCGGGTGCTGGTTTTCAGCTCATGGCGATACCGTTCTTGTTTGTGTTTGTATCGGGCGTAATCGCCGATCTCTTAGAGACTCGCCAGCGGGCCTTTGTGACGGCATCGGTTTGGGGACTGCTGGCAGCGAACGCTCTCTTAAACTTTACCCAGTTGGCCCGAGTGGGACGCGGGTGACAGAACCGTAGCGGATTCCCAGGAACCAGTCGCGAATTCCACGCAACCCCAGTCAGGGACAATCGTTCTAACTACTTAGGAAGTCAGACGGGGAGGCGAACTATGTCGGCGAAACTGGAGTATGATGCCCCTGTGAAACGCCTGATTCGAGCCATGGTTCTGGCTTTTGCCACGCTTGTTGTGGGAATACTGATCATCCCAAGTGCAGTAGCGCAAATTAATGCCGCTCCGCCTTCAGTGACTTCGCTTGGCTTTGGAGGGCGCGCGATAAACGGTACGCCTCCCAGCGTTACCTCACTCGGCCCGCTGGGGTACACTCCAGGATTCAATCCCGCGTTCCCCAACAGCAGACCCCTCCTTGGCGTGATCTCAACTCAGCCGCTGGACGGCCATCATCACTATCATCACAATGGATTCTTCCCCTGGGGCTGGGGCGTCGGCTACTACGCGGTTCCCTATGGCTACTACGATCAAGGCGACGAAGCTGCAGACGAACAAACCGAAGACCAGTACAACGGCGGTCCCACAATTTTCGACCGCCGTGGTTCGGGACGAGTGGCGCGGCCGCCGCAGATGGATTACGCAGAGGGCACGCCTGACGAATCAGCTTCTGTCGCTCCGCCGCGTGAAGCCGCGCCCGCACCCGATCAGCCTCAAACCGTTCTGGTGTTCAAAGACGGTCACCAGCTCGAAGTAGAGAACTATGCCATCGTGGGGAGCACACTCTACGATCTGACGGAAGGCCGGCGGCACAAGATTCCGCTCTCCGACCTGGATCTGGACACAACCACGAAACAGAACGAGGAGCGTGGCATCGATTTTCAAGTTCCGTCAGGCTCTTGATTAGACTATGCCCAAGTGGTTGACCATCGCGTTGCTGTTTGCCTCTTTAGTGCCGGGCGCTCGGGCGCAGATGCGGGGCGGCTTCGGGACCGGTGGTGGATTCCGCAACGGAGGCGGATTTGCAGGGCATTATGGCCGCGGATTGGGTAAAGGTTGGGCTTGGTATGGGGATCCGTTCTTCTACTCCGATTACGCTTCTCAGCCCGACTATGAAGCTCCGAGCCCGCCTGTTGTGGTCGTTCAGCCACGCGCCGCTGCTGCGCCTTCCGAGCCGAAGCCGGAGCCATTGATGATTGAGTGGCAGGGAGACCGGTATGTGCGGTCTGGTGGGCAAAAATCGAGTGCTTATCCGGATTATTCTGAAGCTCCGGCGTCAGCCGGCATCAATAAACCGGCAATTCGATCCTCGTCTGCAACACAAGCTCCGC
>DASPSE010000102.1:0-16576 GCA_035624085.1 Terriglobales bacterium | reverse complement strand
GATTAGGCCGTAAGAACTCTAAGATCTTTGTGGTCATATTCACTCTGTCAGAATACAGCGCCGGCAATAAGGCCGCAGGACGCCACGAAGATTTTCCCCGCCTCTCCGTCTTGTCCCTGCGAACAGCGCGCAGCCGGTTTTGCAAGCTTATCAACCCTCGTACCGTTGTCAAGCGGGGAGGCGCTTCGGTGTGTGGCTCCCTCTACTATTAGAACACGTTGTTAAAAAGCGCTCTGCCACATCCGCGCACAGCTATGTACGAGCACTGGTAGTAGTTCTGTGCGGTGGTTAGTTTTGAATTGCGGAGTATCGGCCCGCAATTGGAGCTGCCAACAGAATTCGTGTAGATCAGCAGACGGGTAATGAGAATTTCGCTTGCGTGAGAAAGTTATGTTGTCAAGCCGAACATATCTCCTGGTTGCAATCGGACTAATTTTCCTGGCGCCATTGCATGCACAAAATCCGCGCGGATCGCTCCGCGGAACGGTGCAGGACGCGACGGGGGCGCGCATTCCGGCAGCCACGATCGTGATGCTGGCGGCGGATTCATCGTTGCGGCGCGAAGCGGCCAGCGAAGATCGCGGGGAATTCCGGCTCGACGATCTGCTTCCGGGGTCTTATCGCATGACGGTGAGCGCCACCGGATTTCAATCGGCACAGGCGGATGTTGCGATTGCGGTAAGTGTGGTGCGGGAGGTGACCGTCACGCTCAGGCCTGCAGCGCCGCCAGAAACCGTCAATGTACAGGGGAGTTCTTCGTCGATTACCACCGAAACGATTGATACGTCGGATGCGGTGCGCGGTGGCGTGGTCGGCAGCCGGGATCTCGAAACGATGCCCTTGCCGGCGCGCAGTTTTGCCAACATTGCGTATCTTGTGCCCGGGACTGAGCCGGTGGAACCGTCCGATCCCACCAAGGCGCGCATCACCGCGGTCTCGACCGGCGGCAGTTCGGGTTTGAACAACGAACTCTCGGTGGATGGGGCGGAGAACTCCGATGACTGGATCGGCGGCTTTCTGCAAAATTTTTCCCCAGATGCAATTCAAGAATTTGCCGTCCGCACCTCGAACGAGGACGCCGACACGGGGTGGACCACGGCCGGATCGGTGGTGATTACCACCAAGCGCGGCAGCAACGACTGGCACGGCAGCGGCGCTTTCTACGAGCGTGCGGCTGCGCTGAACGCGCGGTTCCCTATCGAAAACCCAGCGGAGACCTGTGTGAATGGAGCGTGCCAGAGCAATCCAAAGCAACCCTTCTCGCGGCAGAACTACATTGCGACCTTCGGCGGTCCCATAAGGAAAGACAAGGTTTGGTTCTTCACTTCATTCGAGAACGTACACGAAGATGCCAGCATCGCCTACAGCCCGGCCAGCATCACGCAATTTGATGCGCTGGCACAATTAGCCTCCCAGGGATTGATCACCGGCGTTCCTTCAGTTGCAGTGCCGGCCACGGTTCCGATTCCGTTTCGCGACTATCTCGGCTCGGTGCGGTTCGATTGGGCGCAGTCACCGAACTCGAATTGGTTTGTGCGCACATCCGCAGACAGCTACCTGACGCATAACGCGCTGGTCGAACAGGGCACATTGCCTTCGACCGGGCTGGTCACGCACAACAATTACTGGAATGTGGCGCTGAGCAATACTTATACTTTCAGTCCATCCTGGCTGGGCAACCTGGTTATCGACGCGAGCTTGCTGCATCTCACGCAGACGCGCAACTCCGATCTGGGTTTCGCGCTGGCATTTCCCTTCAGTTCTACGGCGTTGACCATTTCCGGGTTCGAGACTTTCGGCGACAACCAGTTCGCGACTCCTATCACTCTCTTCCCGGACCTGCGCAATCAGGATAAATATCAGTTTCGTTACGACGTGACCCACCTGGCGGGCGATCATGCTCTGAGATTCGGAGTGGACTTCATTCACGAACCTGTGCTGAGCGGCGCATTTGCGTCGACGGCCGAGACCCTTGCCAAGTACGTGAATAATCCAACCTATTACGTCCAGAACCCGGGGGTATTTGGCGTCTTCACTCCGCAGTGCGTAGGCTTCACCGCGTCCGACGGATCTACCTGCACCTTTACTCCTGCTAGTGACGGCAGTTTTTCACAGAATGTGCAGCGGTTCGCACTCTACGCCGAGGACTCCTGGCGAGTCAGTCGACAGCTCACGGTCAACTACGGCGTGCGCTATCAGACGACGTGGGGACTATTCACGGGTTCGGGGCGAAGTGAAGCCGACAATGCCGCCTACGTAACATTACGAGCGCTGCAGATTCCGATCGTGCCCAGCTTGCCCCAGGATTATCACAAGCAAATCGCTCCCCGGCTGGGAATTGCATACTCACCCGGCAAGAACGGGAAAACGGTGATCCGCGCCGGTTTTGGCCTGTTCTACGATGATCTGGCTCAGAACGGATGGGCGACTGCGTTTCAAGGCGTCAACAACACGAACTTCACCACAGGAACATGCAGCCTGACGGGAGGTCCGGGCACGTATGCGCTTGCGGGCGCTGGATGCCTGATGGGCGGCGCCGGAGCCACAGGGAACTTAGTTGGTTCGCCTTACAAGACGCCGTACGCGATCCATACCACGGGTGGCGTGCAGCACGCGTTTAACCAACAGTGGCTGATGAGCGCCGACTATGTTCACGAGCAGGGCAATCACGGATACCGCGCCTTCCCTTACACAAGCGGCACGAACATCTTCAGCCCGCTGATTCCCTCGTCAGACCCAAGCTACGCAACCGATCAAACCAATGTGGTTCCCAACGTCAACGTATTCGAGTCGGACAACCGTTCCAGCTATAACGGTCTCATGCTCCATCTGCAGGGAAATATGCGCCGCTTCAATCTCGTGGCGAACTACACGTTTTCGAAGGCGCAGACGTGGGGATGCCTGCTCGGCGAACTGTTTGACTACGTGGATGGCGTATGCAAAATCCCGTTTGGATATCCGAATGCTGGAGCACTGAATGCATTTGGTCCTGGCGACTACGGGGCGTCCGGCGAGGACGTTCGCCACCGCTTTGTGCTGGCTGGGACCCTGCACATTCCCGGGGGCTTTGAGTTGAGCAGCGTGACGCAGGTGGAAAGCGCGCGGCCCATCACGATCACCAATGCGAACAACACCGGGCGCATCTATGTGAACGGGGTTTACACGAGCCTGGACGAATTCCGCGGAACCCCCTACATTCAGTCCGATCTTCGGGTGACGCGCCCCTTCAAGATCAGCGAGCGTTGGCGGGTGGATCCGTTCATCGAGTTTTTCAATCTCTTCAACCGCAACAATCCGGGCGCGAACTACGCGGTGAATGTGGTCCAGCTGCCAGTACCGGCCGCGCAGATGGTTCCAGATCCGCACACCGGCATCACCAATGTGACCAGCATTTGCACGAATGCAAACTGCTCGCAAACTGTGCCCATCACCAGCCTGAAGCAACTCGAGATCCCCGAAGGCGCGCTGGGAGATTTCTTTGGCCCCGGAACGACTGTCGGCATTCCTTTCGCTGCACAGATTGGGGCTAGAGTGACGTTCTGATGCGGTTGTGAAAGCAATTACATCCTTTTGACACTGCCGTCCTGCCTGTTTATCTTGGCATTGGTGCTCCACACGATCTCCATCGTTGTCGTTCTGGCAGTTGCCACGTTCCCTTTCATCTATTACCTGATTGCTGTTTATAGCTCGTGGCGATTTTTTCATGGCCCAATGCAGGCGCATTCGCGTCCCGCGTTCACGCCGCCTGTGAGTAATCTCAAGCCGATTCGAGGCATCGACCCGGATGCTTATGAGAATTTCGCCAGTTTCTGCCGCCAGGACTACCCCGATTATGAACTGCTGTTTTGTGTTGGCGACAAAGATGACCCAGCCGTACCGATTCTCGAAAGGTTGGCGCACGACTTTCCCGAGCGCCAGATTCGGGTGCTGTTTGGCAGCGGCAGCGATGCTCCGAATGACAAAGTTGCCAAGCTGGCGCGCCTGGTGAGCGAAGCGCAACATGAAACAGTCGTGATCAGCGACAGCGATGTTCGGGCGCGGCCCGATTATCTGCGGACACTGGTTGCGCCGCTTGCCGATCCAAAAGTCGGGGCGGTGACCTGTTTGTATGTTCCCACGGAGGAAAAGTCGCTGGCCGAGAGTCTGCAGACCATTGGCATGGTTTCCGACTTTTACCCGGGCATCCTTGTTGCACGCCAGCTTGATGGAGTGAAGTTTGCCCTGGGCACCAGCATCGCGACCACCCGCACGCGCCTTGCCGGTTTTGGCGGCTATCGCGCCATTGAGAATCGCCCGGGTGACGATCTTCTGGTAGGACGCTTGATCGCCGAGCAAGGTTACGAAGTCGAACTTTTGCCCTATACCATCCAAACCGTCGCCGATTACCAATCCATGCCTGATCTTCTTCACAAGCGCATGCGCTGGGTCGTCGTAATGCGCCACATGCGGCCGTGGGGACATCTCGGCCTCTTGCTCACGCAAGGCCTGCCGTGGTCGCTGGCAGCGATCGCAGTTCATCCCACGTTTGGAGTAGCCCTGGGCTATCTCGGTCTATATCTCGCTTTGCGTGTGGCGATGAGCTGGATTATTGGAGTTGGGGGTCTAAAGGATTCCGCGCTGTGGAAGAAACTCTGGCTCATCCCGGTGTGGGATGCAATGGCCTTCTGCATTTGGCTGGTCAGTTTTGGGCGCAACAGCGTCCGCTGGCGCGGTGGTCAATACTACATTCGCGATGGCGTGTTAGTGCCGGTCACCGCGAATTCCGTAAAGCAGTAAGCCGACTTGGACTGAGTCAGTGCTGTAAATGCAGCCAGATTGCGTAGGCACCGCCCGCAGCAAACCCCCAAGCAAGGACACCGCCGACCCGCAGCCACACGACGTACCACGGCTTAAGAGCTAGACCGGAAAACGGCCACATTCGGATCACGGCGTACCGCTCGTACATACTCCGATAAAAGCTCTGGAATCTCTTGGGATTCACGATGGTGAGTGTGCCAAATAGGGCCAACGCAGCGACAATGATTGAATCCCCTACAACTGCTAACAGGTCCCCAAGATCACGCGTTACGGAAGTCATAGTTGCCCAGGACGTATTGTCCTTCGTCTCACAGGACGAGCGCTGTTGCGTTCGCTGCTTCATGCGGTACAGCCGCGTCTTAACCCTTGCTGTATGCGACCTCACGCTTGCTCGCTGCCCCGGTGCGGCGGCCTCCATTGCCTCTCGGCGTACTCGCCACAACTTCGAGACCCTTCTGGCGGGCCGGCACTTCGCTGGCCTTAACCGGTTGCAGGTTACGCTCATTTCGCGGCTTTCGCCAATTGACTTTCGGCATCATCTTCGAGGTGTCCACTCGGTCGCGATATCTCATCGCAATATTCATGAGCGAATCGAGCAGCGAATCGGAAAGCAGATGTGGCACCAGGCCCAGCTCGATCAGCTTGGAGTGCCTGGCGTTGTAATAGTGCTCTTCTGCTTCCACGCGCGGGTCGGGAATGTGATTGACTTCAACCCTTAACCCAAGTTTCTTCCCTGCGGTTTGCACCATGCTGGCCAGATCCAGAACCGAGAATTGCTCGGTGAACTGGTTGAACACGCGGAATTCCCCTTTGCCCGCCGGATTGAGGCACGCGATTTCGATGCAACGCACCGTATCACGAATATCAAGGAAGCCGCGAGTTTGTCCGCCTTTGCCGTACACCGTGAGCGGAATTCCAATGGCTGCCTGCACGCAGAACCGGTTCAAGACCGTGCCGAAAACCTCGTCATAGTCGAACCGGTTGATCAGAGCTTCATCCATCGCCGCTTCATCCGTCATAGTTCCGTAAACTACGCCCTGGTTCAGATCGGTGGCCCGCAGTCCCCAAATCTTGCAGGTGAACATGATGTTGTGGCTGTCGTGGACTTTTGAAAGGTGATAGAAGGAACCAGGCTGTTTGGGATACGGCAGCACATCCTTGCGGCCGTTATGTTCGATCGTGATGTAGCCTTCTTCGATGTCGATATTCGGGGTTCCGTACTCGCCCATGGTTCCGAGCTTGATCAAGTGACAATCGGGGGCGAACTCGCGCAGGGCGAACAGGACGTTCAAAGTTCCGACAACATTGTTCACCTGGGTGAAAACCGCGTGCTTACGGTCAATCATGGAATAGGGAGCTGCCCGCTGTTCGGCGAAATGCACCACTGCATCGGGTTCGAATTCCTTGAGGGTGGAGGAAAGAAAGTCATAGTCCATCACGTCGCCGATGAACAGCTCAATCTGCTTTCCTGTGAGTTCCTGCCAGGTTCGGAGGCGGTCGGAGAGAGAACGAATCGGCGTCAGGGTTTGCGCGCCAACCTCATGATCCCACTGGCGACGGATGAAATTGTCCACGATGGCAACCGAGTGCCCTTTGTTCGAGAGATACAGCGCTGTCGCCCAGCCACAGTATCCGTCACCGCCCAACACCGCAATCTTCATTATTACCCCTCCTAGCAGATGCAAGCTTCGATGATCTTCGGCACGCGCTCGTTGCTACTTCACAATGCCGCTTAAAGTGAAGGTTATGCAGATATATTCACATTAGCGTTCGACTGCGGCTGGCGTTAAGACATTTATTCTATCGCAAGCCGTGCCGCTTCAGGGATTCCTGTGATCAACCGTGTAACGATCTGCCCAGAGCCCAAGTTCGCGAGGTCGAAACAGTAAGCGGATGGTTCGTCACTAAAGCTTTGCCACCACTGCTGGCAACCACGTTAAGTTGCTCGTGCCCAACCAGCTCCGCAATGCGCGGCATGTCGGACTCCTTGGCCACGATGTAGGCGCGCTCCGGCTTCAACCAAAGACTCTTGAACTGTGAATTGTCGATAAACATGTCCGGTACACCCGGAGCATACGCGCCGTATTCCAGATTCATAAACCGGCCATTGAGAAGCAGTGCTGAACGATTCGTGTAGAAAAAAACCGAAGAAAAGTAATAGTAGTGATGGTTGATAATCAGCCTTCCGGGCGGCGATTTTTCGAGAGCCTCTGCCAGCGGCCGCGAAGATAAATATGGATCGAAGGTCACCATGGCCACACGAGCTGCGTGCAGGAACAGCACCATCATCAGTGTGGCAGCAAGCACCGCACGTTGCATGCGTGCTTTGAACGTTCCCAGTGCCCCGATACCGAAGGCGACTGCAGAGAGCGTCAGCGGAAACCGCAGATACGCAAACGATGCCAGTGTCAAATCCTCCATGTGTCCCAGCGACAATTTGTACGCTTTGGGGTGCTGACTGAGGGCTGAAAAGATATCCCCCGTGGCTGGAAATCCTCGACTCAGAACCAGGATGATGATTGCTGCGACCGTCGCAATCGCTGCAACTGCCGAAAGGACGGCCGTGCCGCTCCTTATCCATTTGCCGTCCATCGTCATGGCTGAACCCAGCAGTAACGCCAAAGCCGGATAGGCGGGCATCGAATAGTACTCCTGCGTAGTAGAGAAAGTGAAAAATATAAGAATGAATCCCGCCCAACAGAGCGCCAGCAGGCGCGTTCTTCCTGCGCGATCAACCGGCTTGAATGGAAGTTTGGCGATTGCAGGCAGGTAAACACTCCAGGGAAACAGCCAGAGCAAGTGAAATAGCCAGAAGTAAAGCCTCGGTACGGTGTCGTAGTCGCGCGGATAACGCAGATTTAAAAATCGCAGAAGTTGCTCGTTGATGAAGAAGAACCAGAGAAATCCATGATATTGGCCCGGGCCGCTATGCAGGGTGAATGAGAAATAAGGGGGATTTCGAAGTGTCGCCAAAACATGCCAGGGCGCAGCGACCGCGAGCACGATCAGGGCACCGCTGAAAGGATGAAGCCGCCTCCAGGCCGATGCCGAGAAAAGCTGGCGCGTCGCAAGCAAGTAAATCAAGCCGCCAGCGATCGGGAACACGACGCCGATTAAACTTTTCAGCAGCAGCCCCAAACCCAAGTTGACTGCCAGCACCGCCGCCCAAAATCGGGGATGCGGCTCTTCTTCGTCCAGAGCACGCAAAAACGCCCACATCGCCAGCGCGACGGTGAGCGTGATCATCACATCGGGGATCAAGATGCGCGTGAAAAGAAACAGGCCGATGCAAGTGGCCATGCACAACCCGGCATAAAGTCCCGCGCGCCGTCCAAAAGCCCAGACTCCGAACGCGGCAGTCACCCAGCAGAGAGCTATTGCCGATAACGCGAGAGGAATCCGCGCCGCCCAATCATGCACCCCGAACACGATGTAAGAACCCG
This sequence comes from Terriglobales bacterium, assembly GCA_035624085.1. Lineage (GTDB taxonomy): Bacteria > Acidobacteriota > Terriglobia > Terriglobales > Acidobacteriaceae > JAFAGX01. The sequence continues at coordinate 8,336 of DASPSE010000102.1, read as the reverse complement.
CGATGAGCCAGTAAACGAGCGGCGCTTTTTCCAGGTAAACGACGCCATCCAGCCGGGCCGTGACCCAATCGCCCGAGGACAGCATGTTTCGCGCAATCTGCGCCTGCACGGCGTCGGCGTCATCCATCAGCGAGGGGCGAGAGACGATGCAACCCAGATACACCGCCGCCGCGACGAGCAGGACCACTAGGTATACGTGCCAGTTCTTTCCTGGGCCCAGTCCTTCGTCGCCGGGGCGGAAGCTGCTTGAATCCGCCACTTTTTCATCCAGAGAAACAGAACCATCAGTCCCCATAAGTGATATCCAACATTCGCGCGTCTCTCCAAGTGATGCTCCAAATACTTGTTGACCGCAGCAGGCCGAAATAGGCCCGCGTAGTCGGAAGTGCCTGCCGATAGCGTTTCCACTAGCAGAGCGCGAAGTGGACCGCGAAGCCAGTCATGGGCGGGAATGTCGAATCCGATCTTCTTGCGGTTCAGAATCGAAGCCGGCAGCTTTCCCTTCATTAATTCCTTGAGAAGTATCTTCTGCCGTGAGCCGCGAATCTTCAAAGATGACGGCAGAGAGGCGCTGAATTCCACGATGCGATGATCAAGGAACGGCGGTCGCACTTCCAGCGAATGAGCCATGCTCATACGGTCGGTCTTGGTCAAAATGTCGTCCGGCAGAAAATACTTCTGATCAAACCAAAGATAGGGAGACAGATTGTCGCTGCCCCGGATCACGCTGCGCAGTTCGCGCAGCGTGCGGTGCAGTGTGCCCGGAATACGGTCTTCCAACAGATTGTGCTTCTCTGCATCAGAAAAAGTCCCATTCCAATGTACGTGGGCGCGATCCGAAGTCATCAGCGAGCCTTCCAGGAAGCGCGTCGCCTTATACTCAAAGCCAATCTTCTCGTCAGACACGGGCCAGTGCCGTAATCCATTCAGCCCGAGCCGAATCGCTGTGCGCGGCAACCATCGCATTGGACCGGCAAGTTGGCTTGCACGGTGGGTTAGATAGCCGGCAAAAATCTCGTCCGCACCTTCTCCGCTAAGGCTTACTGTCGTCCTGGTCTTGCTCAATTTGGAGAGAAACCACACCGGGAGCGCGCCCGCGTCGGCACTCGGCTCGTCGGAGTAGTAAGCGAACTCCTCAATCGCGCTTTCGAGATCAACCTCCGGATTCAGGTCAAGCTGCTCATGTTCGGTTTTGTAGTGATTCGCGACCTGTTGAATGTACTCGCTTTCATCGAAGCTGCGGCCGCGAAACGAAATTGAAAAAGTCTTGATCGGCGAACTGGATTCGGTGGCGGCGTAATGCAGGATGGTAGAGGAGTCGATACCGCCGCTGAGCCACATTCCGAGGGGCACATCAGAGATCAGGTGTTCGCGAATGGATTGCTGGAGCAGCGAATCAAGTTCTTCTTTTGCGTCTTCCAAAACGCGCTCGCGAGGCTTGGGAACGGGAAGACTCCAGTACGTATTTGTTGAAACCTGTCCATCGCGCCACTCGAGCCACTGTCCCGGAGGAAGTTTTTCAATGCCTTCCACCAGCGTCCAGGGACAAGGCACGTAGTTGAGCGAAAGATAGCAATCCAGACCTTCGAGACTTAGACGGCGATCAATTTCGGGATGGACAAAAATGGCTTTCAGTTCGGAACCGAAGAAAACATCTTCGCCATTCCGGGTGAAAAAAAGAGGTTTGATTCCCATGCGATCGCGCGCCAACACGAGGCGCCGGTCCGGTTCGGTCCATAGCGCAATCGCAAACATCCCGCGCAGCCGGGAAAAACACGCCGTGTCCCATTCGAGAAACGAGTGCAGCAGAGTTTCCGTATCGCAGTGAGAAGTAAAACGATGGCCCAGTTCTTCCAGCTCAGCGCGCAGTTCGAGATGGTTATAGATTTCGCCGTTGAATACGATGGTGGTGCCGCTGGCGGTGATGGGCTGATCGCCCGAGCCAAGGTCGATGATCTTCAGCCGCGTCGCCCCCAGCGAGACGATCTTTGATTCAAACACACCTTGCTGGTCCGGCCCGCGATGGATCAGCGTGGCCGTGGCGCTCCGAATGCGCTCCGGATCAGGAACCCAGCTTTTATGCGTAAAGCCGACTATGCCACACAATGCGGTACACGTCTCCAAAAGCGAGAGCCCCACGAAGTAAGAAATCTCGCTGCATCACTTTAGCTACAAAGGTTGATTGTGCCATTATCCACTATTTAGGAATCTGATGCCCAGTTTCCCAGGGACAGTCGCGCAGCTCACGACTGGAAGTTGTGTCAGTTTGCATGTTAGGAACGCGTAACATCGCCGTTGCTTTGACGCTCAAAATAGAAAGCGGCCCCTAATGCAAGGATTAAGGCTGCGATTCCGAACAACGTCAGGCCAGGCACCGAGTGGAGATCCTCGGTGATGACTTTTCGTGCTATGGCGATCAGCGCAACTTCAAGGACAACCCGCACGTGCACGACGTCCTGTTGAACATATACTTTCAGTGTTTCCAGCAGCTCCACCCCGATGAGAACCAGCAGAAAATAGCCGAAGATTTCCAACAACCCCTGCACTGGAATCAGGAAGCGCGGCGGCTTCCACATTTCTTCGGCAATCAGAAATCCCAAATGCACCGTGGCCAGCAAGACGACAATCGCAAGCAATATCATCAATACGATGACGATTAGCGCCTGTACTTTTGTGATTACGGTCGCCAAATTTAGTTTCCTCCCTGTAGAGTCGATGCCGGCTCGCGGCTTACTTGGCGTGCCTTGGACTTGGTGTTGGTCGGTCGTATCGGTTGCGCTCCTTGGGCATCGGCGGAAGCTCAGGCCCAGTGCGGTCCCCCAGACTAATTGAAGTTACAGGCCGGAGATCGCTTTTTCAATGTGCCTTGTCCGTGCGCGGAGCTGCGACTGCAACCTCAGTTCCCGACAAAGTTGCCCACCCTCGGCGCGAGAGATCCCAGAAAATCAAATAGCCGGCCAGCCCCGCGATGAGCAACAGCAGCACTCCCCAGACCCACTGCTGGAAAACCAGTTTGCCGATACCGAACAAGCATCCGTAAACCAGAATGACCCCCATGACCCAATCAAAGGCATTGCTGCTGAGATCGCGGACTTCTGGCAACTCCGGCACCAGTCGTGCCACATGCTTCCACCCGTACACGGTCGGATGCACGCGCCGGTAGAAGGCCACGAGCGTTTGCTCGGACTCCGGCTTTGTCGCGAACGTAACGATGAGCCAGACGAAGGTCGTGATCGCGCTGGTAATCAGTGCGCTTTTCGCATACACGACGGCGCCGTTTCCGGTGAATTGCACGTTGTGAAGCGCGAACGTCATCACCGCAGCCGCAATCATGGCTGAAAGTTCACTCCACGCGTTGAGGCGCCACCAGTACCAGCGCAGAATGTAAACTGCGCCGGTCCCAAACCCGATGTTCAACACCAGTTCCCATCCCTGCTTGATGGAAGTCAGTTGCATGGCCGTGTAGCCGCTCGCCAGCACCAGCAGCACCGTGAAAATCTTGCCGATCAGCACGTAATGCTTCTCGGTCGAATGGCGGACCAAGAAGCGCTTGTAAAGATCATTTACCAGGTAGGAACAGCCCCAGTTCAACTGGGTTCCGACTGTCGACATAAAAGCCGCCAGGAATGCCGCGACCATAAGCCCACGCAAGGCGGGAGGCAGGTAGTCGCGCAGCACCATCACATAGCCTTGCTCAGGATTTTGCGCGAAAGCGACGCTGGGATGAATTCCACCATTCGGTGAATATACGGCGATTGCCACCAGCCCGGTAACGATCCACGGCCATGGCCGCAGAGCGTAATGCGCTATGTTGAACCACAAGGTCGCACCGAGGGAATTCTTTTCATCTTTGGCGCTGAACATGCGTTGCGCCACGTAACCGCCGCCGCCCGGCTCGGCCCCCGGGTACCACGCCAGCCACCACTGCATGCAGAGATAGACGAAGAACGTCAGCACCGGCAATGTCCACAATGCGTCGCTCATGAAGCCCATATGAAAAGACGGCAGAAAAGCTACCGGATCGCCGATTTGTACGCCCGTTTGCCGCACACTGCTTTCGACTGTCTGCAGATGTACCTGCAGGGCATCCATACCGCCGATCTTGGCCACCGCGACCCAGGCCAGGACGATGATCATCGTCATCTTCAGCACAAACTGAAACAGGTCTGTAACCAGAACTCCCCATAGCCCGCCGATGAATGTATAAAGACCCGTGAATGGAATGATGATGAAGATGCAGATCAGCAGCGAGGTGGTGTGCGGATTGCCCAGTGTGTAACGAAACGTGCCCAGCTGTACTACGCGCCCCTCCGCAATAGCCGGGCCCAACAGGACTGTGATGATGTTGATCATGGCCTGCGTCACCCATCCCAAAATGAAGCAGTTCATGAACAGTCCGAGATACACGGCCTTGAAACCGCGCAGGAAAGCGGCGGGTTTGCCGCCATAGCGGATTTCCACGAATTGCACATCCGTCAAGATTTCGGCGCGCCGCCAATAGCGGGCGAAGAAGAACACCGTTAGCATGCCCCCGACGCACAAGCCCCACCAGATCCAATTTCCGGCAATACCCGACTTGGCTACGAGACCGGACACGAGTAAGGGAGTGTCGGCCGCAAAAGTAGTGGCGACCATGGAAGTCCCTGCCAGCCACCAGGAAACGTCCCGGCCGGAAATGAAAAACTCTTCCGTGTTTCCGCTGGCGCGCCGCCGGTAATAGATGCTGATTAGCAGATTGATCAGCAGGTAACCGGCGATGACAATCCAATCGGTCGAAGTAAGAGGCATTGTTATCGGTAGTTGCGCGATCCATTCATGCGTTCAAATTGTTATGAAACGCATCCTAACAGAGCTGCATCGGAACTGGCAGGAGCAAGAACAAGCAAATTGGCTTGCCGGCGCCGCAAAATATGCCAGCAACTGAACACAAATTATGTTCAACCTGCTGTGAAATACAATCCGAACCTGGGAGGTTGATGGCCATGCTAGGGCACATCCGACGCCTTTTTACTTACGACGATTGGGCGAACCGCGAGGTTCTGACCGCGTTGCAGAAGTTGAAGGCCCCTCCGCCGCGTTCTGTGAAACTGCTGGCCCACATTGTCGCGGCTGAAAGATTGTGGCTGGAGCGTCTGCGCTTGCAGAATCAAACTTATCCAGTATGGCCTGATTTCACTCTGCCCCAATGCGAATTGGAAGTTGAGCAGTTGCCCCAGCTCTGGAAGCAGTATCTGGCGTCTTTGAACGAAGACGGCCTATCCGGTTCTCTTACCTACAAGAACACGAAAGGCGAAAGTTTTGCCAGTCAGACGCAGGACATCCTCATGCACGTCGTCCTGCACTCGGCCTATCATCGCGGGCAGATCGCTGCGGACATGCGTGCCGCCGGGTTTAATCCTGCTTACACCGATTTCATTCATTCCGTGCGGCAGGGGTTTGTGGAATAACTGCCGTTGAGCGCGCGCGGCCATTTCCCAAAGCGAAGGTAGCTGCCACTACTGCCAGGAGGGTAAGCGGAGGCAGGGCAAATAGAGTGTATTGTGGCGCGCCGGCTGCGAACCGCAAGCGAAGTGGCGGAAGCAGCAGGGACAACAGACCCAATGCCGACGCCGTCCCCCATTGCCAGACCTGGCAAGCGAAGGCTCCGCGAGTGAAGGCTCGTACGAGGAGACCTGCTCTCCATATTTCTTGCCGATGCGCAAGCAAGACCAGCAAGGAAGGGATCAGCAGAGGATGATTGTAAGACGATAGTTTCGGCAACACGACCAGGGTCAGGGCCCCTGCCCACGCCAGCGCCCGCGCGAATGCTTCAGTGCCCGCTGCTGCCTTTCGCCACCTCCAGCAAAGAAGCAGAAAAACTAACAGCAGTACGCCCGAAATCAGGTAAGCGGGAATGGCAGGCAGCAGCACGCGAAGAATGGAAGCCTCTCCGCCGCTATAGCCGCCGTAAGTGCGCGCCGAGCGCACAAATTCAGGAATCCAGTGCGGCAAGACGCCTTCCGCGGCAAGGAGCAAGCCGGCTGTCGTGGCGCAGAAACTCCAGACGAGACGCCGGCGTTCCGGCCAACGGGCTGCCGACCAGAGAACAAGAAAAATGATGAACAGGATCGAGATCTGCGGTTTTATCGAGGACAGCGCCAGCAGGAAACCACTTAATGCTAGCCAGTGGCGAGCCGCCGACGCTGCTGCCCCCGCGAGAAACAGGATGACCAGCGGAGAGGGATTTTGCTTGTAATAGGAAGAGATGCCAGGAGAACTGCTGATGGCCAGCGCCATTCCGGCAATGACGTACATCTTTCTGGAGCGCAATCCAGTCGCCCGCATCCAAAGCGGTACGCTGCTCGCAATGCTGAGCAGCAAAATCCAGCGAAAGATGGTTTGAGCGGTCGCAAAAGGCCAAAAGACAATCGGTGCGAGCACGAAGACAACGGGAATGGGATAAGCAAAAGCAGCCACATCCAACGGTTCGCCTGGGCTGCGCGGGTCGAGCGGGCGCCCGTAGTAACCGATCTGGCTTTCCCGGGTGATCTCCGCGCTATAGGGATCTCGCCGATGTAGTAGCAGTTCGCGGGTTCCCAGCCATCGCGCGTAAAAGTCGGAGTTATTCCCGACGGGAATCCCTTTGCGTTGCGCCTCCACAGTGTTGGAAGGCACCAGGACCACTTCGGCCCAGCGCCACACCCCGAAGCACACCAACAGGCAAGCGGTAAAGAGTAACCACTGACGTCCCCAAGCCGGCCCGGGTTTCACCTTCGCATTTAAGCACTCATCGACTTTTCTGCGCAATTCGGTTCTCTCCGAGTCGAGCCGAGGTTATTGCAAGCGCCAAGAATGTCACGGGCCACAGAGCGAGGGAGGTGTAGTCAGGAACGTGAGCCGCAGCCCGAACCCACACCGCGGGCAGAAATAGCGAACCAATGGAAAGCAGTCCAGCTGACGACCATTGCCAAAGCTGGCATGCAAAAGCCGCTTTTATCAGCGCGCGGACGAGGAGGCCGCCTTTGGATAATGCTTGATATCGGGCGAGAAGGACGAGCAGCCCGGGGATCAACAAGAGAGCGTTGTATGCCGCCAGTTTTGGGAGGATTACAAGCGTTGCCGCCGCCACCCAGGCGAGGGCGCAGGCGAAATATTCGGAATCGGCATCGGCGTTTTTCCACTTCCAGCAAAAGATTGCCACATAAGAAATTACACCGGCCGCGACCAGCGCCGCTAACGGCGCCGGCAACAACACTTGAATGATCGATGGGTCGGTTCCGTATCCAGGATATTGTCGAACTGCCATGATGAAACGCCCGACCCAATGAGGAGAGAGTAGCTCAGCGCCGAAAATCAAGATTCCCAAACTACCGGCAAACCACCACAGCAGCCGAAGCCGCTCTTTGCCGCCGGCTGTGGCCCAGACCAGGAGCCATAGGACGATAGGCCCGGAGGTGTCCGGCTTCATGGTGGAAAACGCAAGAAGAATTCCGGCAAGAGAGAATCGTCCAGCGACAATCGCAGCCGCCCCAGCGGCCAAGAAGAGAATGACCACGGCTGCCAGGTTTTGCTGAAAATACTCCGCCACAGCCGGTGAGCTGCTGGTCACCAGCAGCATACCTGAAAGGACGATCGGCCATTTGGCGCGCACACGAGTGGCGTACATCCAAAGCGGAAGACTGATTGCGGCCGATCCTAGGAGAAGCCACCGAAAGATCATTGCGGCAGTCCGAAACGGCAGCATCACCGTCGGAGCGAGCAGGAAGATGACATATAGAGGGTAGACAAAGGACTCTTGAGCGGTTGGATCCGAAGGATTCGCCGGGTTCAGCGGCCGCCCGTAGAAACCGATTTGAATTTCTCGCGTTATTTCGGCGCTGTAAGGATCACGTCCGTGCAACAACAGCTCTCGGGCGCCAAGCCAACGGGGATATAGATCGGAGTTGTTCCCAATGGGTCGCCCTTTTGACAAGAACACCGCCGTGTCCCCGGTCGCAGCAATGCCGATGGCCCAGTGCCAAAATCCCAGGGAGATCAGCAAGGATACTGCCAGCACAGTCCAGTGCACACTACGCAGACTCGGCCACGGCTTCACGTCAGCATTCTAACCGGGCTGGGAAAGGGAAGAAGCGGAGGCTCTGAAGCGACGACGCCGGATACGTGATATTTTTGGATTGAAGGCCCATTCTTTTCGAAGTCATGAAACCGAGCCTGAAGCTCCTCATACTCCTTACATTTGCCGCCCAACCAGCGTTCACTGCGGCCTCCGGCGTCGAGCCGCTGCCGGATGCGGTATCGAACAATGCTGTTGCCATTCTCAAAATTCATGGCCAGTTTGCGCTTTTTTCGTTGATGGG
>DASPSE010000095.1:0-2901 GCA_035624085.1 Terriglobales bacterium | reverse complement strand
CTTCCATATTGAGATCAATGATTTCTATCCTCTTGACCTGAGCGGCTACGGTGGCGGGTTCGAGGATCTCAAACTCGGCCCCGTCAAAGCTGCTGTCGCTTTTTTGGCCGGAGCGCGGCCCGATATCACCACGCAGAATGGCAACTACGAAAAGAGCAATATCGATGTGAGATTTTACGATCTGAAGACGCCGGCTGGCATGTGGTCAGCCTGGTTCGATTTCGCTACCAGCAAGGGCGGCATCGAGCCTACCGGCCCTGTGATTCCAACCAGCAGCGGCGAGGCTTTCGGAATTCGGCACCAGTTCTTGGAATGGCACGGAGGCTTTCACACATTCTCCGTTCAGTACGGGACTGGCCCGGCGAGCAACTTCAGTAATCCGGGAAGCGGCACAGTCGTACAGAACCCGACTCCGTTCCTCAACGGCCAGGCGCAATTCCAGGTGACAGAGTCGATGCTGCTTCAGCCCAACGACAAGTTTGCGATCTACCCAATCTTTATTTTTCAAAGAAAGAAAGATGGCTTTCCTGGGCATCCGTGGCAGCAGTGGGTGTCATTCGGCGCGCGGCCGGAGGTTTTCTTCAGCAAGTTCATCTCTCTGGCCGTCGAGGCTGGGTTCGACCACACCAGCAACCAGGTTGCGCCCACCACGTATGACGGCTGGTTGCGCAAGTTTACGATCGCTCCGCAGATCGGAGCGGGCCGAAAGTTCTTTAGTCGTCCGGTGCTGCGCGCCTTCCTGACGTATGGGAACTGGTCGGATGACTTCCGCGGGCTGGTGGGCGGAATTCCATTCCAGAATCGAACAGACGGCTTCACCTACGGCGTGCAAGGCGAAACGTGGTGGTAGTCAAAGGAGATCAAATGGCAACTCAACCACTAACGACGGGCGCATCACCCGGGCCGAAAATCGCTGTGATCGCTCCAGCGGTAAGTTACACCCGCCCTCTCGCGATCGTTACGACCTTGTTCTTCATGTGGGGCTTCCTGACTTCGCTCAACGACATCCTGGTTCCACACTTGAAGTCGATTTTCGACCTGAACTACGCGCAGGCAATGTTGATTCAGTTTGCGTTCTTTTCCGCGTACTTCCTGTTCTCTCTGCCATGGGCAAAGTTCGTCAACAACATCGGATACCAGAAGACAATGGTAGTCGGGCTGCTCACTATGGCAGTTGGGGCCTTTTTGTTTCTGCCTGCCGCGTCCGCCGCTTCGTATGGACTGTTTCTGACTGCACTCCTCATTCTGGCCGGGGGAATCACTGGCCTTCAGGTGGCCGCCAACCCCTATGTGGGTTTGCTCGGCAAACCGGAAACGGCTTCAAGCCGGCTGGATCTGACCCAGGCATTCAACTCGCTGGGCACTACGATCGGTCCGAAGATTGGGGGACTGCTGATCCTAAGCGCCGCCCCGTTAGCCGTCGAGGAGTTGACTCAGCTCGCACCGGAGGCGCTGAAGGCCTACCGCGTGCATGAGGCCGATACAGTCAGATTGCCGTACGCGGTGATCGGCGTAGCCCTTGTCTTGTTGGCCGTTCTGATTGGCACCTCGAAACTGCCGGAAATTCACGCGGCCCGGTCAAGGTCCGGAGAAAAACTCAATGATTCGATCTGGAAGCATCCGAATCTCTTGTTCGGCGCGATTGGAATCTTTGCGTATGTAGGTGCAGAGGTTTCCATCGGAAGCTTTCTCGTCAACTACTTCGGTTTGCCGCAGATCGCGTCTCTTTCCGCGAAGACGGCGGCAGGTTACGTTTCGTTCTACTGGGGCGGCGCGATGATAGGACGCTTTCTCGGAGCTCCACTTCTGCAGCGATTCAGACCGGGCCATCTGCTCGCCCTATGCTCGATCGTTGCAGGGGTGCTGCTCACAACTTCCATGCTGCTCGGCGGACATACGGCGATGTGGACCATTCTTTCAATTGGCCTCTTCAACTCGATCATGTTTCCCACCATCTTCACGCTGGGCGTGGCAGAACTCGGTCCGCTCACCGGAAATGGGTCGGGCGTTCTGAATATGGCGATCGTGGGAGGCGCGATTCTCCCTGTGATTCAGGGCGCGATTGCCGATCATATTGGCCTTCAACACGCGTTTTTTGTGCCGCTGATTTGCTACTTGTACATCCTCTTTTATGGACTGAGCGGATCGAAGCCAAACAGCGAGCGGTTCACGCAAGCTTAAACGTCAACGGGGGACTGAGCCATGCTCATTGCAGGCGACATCGGCGGAACGAAGACAGATCTGGCGATCTACTCGACGGAATCTGGACCGCATGTACCGTTGGCCGAGGTCGAGGTTCACAGCTCTGACTATCCCAGCCTGCAGGCGATAGTGGCTGAGTTTCTCTCACATTCCAAAATCTCGGTTGATGTGGCGTCCTTTGATGTTGCCGGCCCGGTGATTGATGGCCACGTGAAAACCACGAACCTGCCCTGGGTCATGGATGAAGAGTCGCTGAAAGCCGAGTTGAGCCTCAAGTCGGTCCACCTGATGAACGATCTCGAGGCAGTTGCGCGGGCGGTGCCGGTTTTGCGGTCGAAAGACCTGATCACGTTAAACCAGGGCGAGCCCATTCCGCACGGCCCAATTGCAATCATCGCACCGGGAACAGGGCTGGGCGAGTCATTTCTCACCTGGGATGGTTCGCGGTACCAGGCGCACAGCTCCGAGGGTGGACATTCCGATTTTGCGCCCACCGACAAGCGTCAAATCCGTTTGCTTGAATTCCTGCTGGAGCGATTCGATCACGTGGGGGTGGAACGTGTCTGCTCGGGAATCGGAGTTCCCAATATCTACGAATATTTTCGCGACGTGGAAAAAATACCGGAAAGGCCCGATGTAGCTCAATTGATCAAGTCTGCCAAAGATCATACGAAAGCCATCGTGGAGGCCGCGGTGGAC
>DASPSE010000093.1:0-29001 GCA_035624085.1 Terriglobales bacterium | reverse complement strand
GGAAGGGCATTGCAGACGCGAATCGCAGAGATGCTAAGCCGAGTGGGGCTGGGGGACCGCGCCCATGAAAAAGCCGAAACGTTCTCGGGCGGCATGCAGCGGCGACTGGAATTGGCCAAAGGTCTGCTTCACCATCCTTTGGTCTTGCTGCTTGACGAGCCCACAACCGGGCTCGATCCCGGCGCCCGGCGCGATTTGTGGCAGTACCTGGCAATCTTGCGGGATGAAGAGCACGTGACGGTCCTGGTTACGACGCATCTCATGGAGGAGGCCGATCGCTGTGATCGGCTGGCTATTTTGAATGAAGGCAAAGTGGTTGCGTTGGGAACTCCCGACGAGCTCAAGCACGAGATTGGCGGGGATGTGATTTTGTTGGACGCAAAGCATCCCGATGTACTCGCGGCCAGCATTTGTGAGCGATTTCAAGTGCATGCTCAGGTGCTCCAGGGGCAGGTTCGCCTTGAGCGCGAGCACGGCCATCGCTTCATCACTGACGTGGTTGAGGCTTTTCCTGGAGAGATTGAAGCGATTTCCGTGAGCAAGCCGACTCTGGAAGATGTTTTCATCCATCGCACCGGGCACAGGTTCTGGACGGACGGCGCGAAGGCAGATTGAAATAGGTTTTCTTTGTGTGCTCGGCGAATCCTTCGCGAAGTTTGTGCTAAAGCTCTTGACCGCAAAGGACGCCAAAGCTTCGCGAAGAGCGCAAAGAAAATCAGAGAATCAGACTGAATGGCAACGCAAACCGCAACATTACCGATTCCGCAGGCTGCCGTTTCGACTGGAGTGGCGCTACCCGCCTTCACGCTGTGGTGGCGGGAAGTCGTGCGCTTCTACCGGCAACGCTCGCGGGTTATTGGCGTGATTGCTTCTCCCGTCCTGTTCTGGCTGGTGATTGGTTCGGGCTTCGGAACATCGTTTCGCTCCGGCAATGCCGCAGGCCAGCAGCATTATCTGGATTACTTCTATCCCGGCGCGCTGATCATGATTGTGCTGTTCACTTCGATCTTCACGATGATGTCGGTTATCGAGGATCGCAAAGAAGGTTTCTTGCTCTCCGTGATGGTGGCGCCGGTGCCGCGTTCAGCCGTGGTGCTCGGCAAAGTACTCGGGGGCACAACCTTGTCCACTATTCAAGGATTGATCTTCCTGGTATTCGCGCCATTTGTTGGTGTGCACATCGGGTTTCTCCACCTTCTGCTAGTGATTCTGGTGGTCTTCCTGGTGTCGTTCGCGCTCACGGCGCTGGGTTTTGCCATCGCCTGGCCAATGGATTCCACGCAGGCATTCCACGCGATCATCAATCTGTTCCTGATTCCGCTGTGGTTGCTTTCCGGCGCGCTGTTTCCGTTATCTGGAGCATCGGGATGGCTGCGCTTGCTGATGCGGATCAATCCGTTGACCTACGGGGTTGAGGCATTGCGAGGACTCTTGTATCCGGCCAGTGCTTCCGTAGCTTCTCTCTCGACCTCTATGGCGGCCCTGGTTCTATTCACCATTTGCATGTTTGGCCTGTGTTTCTTTATGGTAAATCGGCGCACAACGAAACCGGCAGCATGATGCAGGTCCCGCCACAATACGCCTCCTTCCCGGTGATCGATGCCAGCCTGAACGGCACCAGCGCAGTGCTGCTGCTTCTCGGACGAGGGCTCATCAAGCGCGGGCGCATGGCCGCGCATCGCGCGGTGATGGTGACTGCGCTGGTTTCGTCAAGTTTATTTCTCGCGAGTTACTTGTACTATCACTGGCACGTTGGGTCAGTGCATTTTCCAGGACAGGGCTGGACGCGGCCGGTGTACTTCAGCATTCTTATTTCGCACACGATCCTGGCGGCCGTGATTGTGCCCATGATCATCATCACTCTCAGCCGGGCTCTGCGCGAGCGCTTCGACCGGCATCGCGCCATCGCTCGCTGGACATATCCGCTGTGGCTGTATGTTTCTGTGACCGGCGTCGTAATCTACATGATGCTGTACAAGCTGTTTGTTACTTGAAGTCCACCACGGAGACACAGAGGCACGGAGAGATTCTTCCATTGTTCTCTCCGCGTCTCCGTGCCTCCGTGGTGGTAATCCGACGATGGCAATTGTACGTTTGAAAATCGACGTTTCCGGTACGGTGGGCGACGCGGCCTGGCGCGGGATCCAGCAATTCGATCAAATTCAAAGTGCCGCCTTCGGGCCGCAGTTCGGCAGTGGCGGACGCTGTAATCACGCGCCCAGTGCCCCGCACAACAAAGGCGAATGGATCGGGGCGGAAATCCGGGTGCAAACGCCACTTCTAGCGCAGTATGCAGTTTCACATTATTTGGAACAGGACCGCGTGCTGGATGCGGATGTGGTGGATTAAGAGCTTTTAACCGCAAAGGTCGCGAAGACGGCGCAAAGTTCGCGAAACGAATCCCACAATACCTTCTCCGCGTCCTCTGCGATTTCTTTGTGCTCTTGGCGGTTAAGTGCTTTTCCCTAGCCCACTGGGCACCTGTCTTTCTGTTATATTCCAAGTCCAGAACATCCGATGTCTTCTTCTCCTTTAGACCATCAGACCAAACCCCGTTCCCGCATGTCTACTCGCAATCGGCTTCTGTTTCTCCTCACCGGCTGGCTGATTGTGCTGATGCCGTTTCTGTTTTGGTGGAACACCTGGTTCGGGCGGCAGCTTTCCGACAGGCAGATCACCGAATACCTCCACGACGACAAGCATCCTCGGCATATCCAACACGCGCTCGTGCAGATTGGGGAACGCATGGGCCGGAACGATACGGGCGTTATGCGCTGGTATCCGGAACTCCCTCGCCTCGCGTCATATCCAGTTGAGGAAGTGCGCAACACCGACGCCTGGGTGATGGGCCAGGACACATCAGGAGCCGGATTTCATGAAGCTTTGCTAAAGATACTGAACGACTCTTCGTTGACGGTTCGCGGAAATGCGGCGCTCTCGCTGGTTCGCTTCGGAGACGCGACAGGAAAGCGACAGATTCTCGAACTGCTCCAACCGGCTAGAGTCACCGCTCCGCAATCCGGCAAGATTGTCGATGCAAGCGCGGCAGGGACGGCCATTCATCAGGGCGGGATCGTAGCCAAGCTGCAGGCTGAGGGTCAGGCCATTGAAATCCGGTCGCCTATCACCGGGCGCTTGCGGGAGTTGCCTGCGCAAATTGGGCAAAGTGTCAGCGCTGGCGATGCGATCGCAACGATTGATCCCGCCAGCGAGCAGGTTTGGGAGGCGCTACGAGCGCTTTACCTCATCGGGCAGCCGGAGGACATCGCCGCCGTACAACCCTACGAGCGTGAGTTGCCGGATATTTCTGATCACGTAAGGCAGCAGGCGATGGAGACGGAGAAAGCGATCCGGGAAAGAGAGCGCTGATAATCTTTGCCGACTTTGTCAACCCGAGCAAGCCGAAGCTTCGCTGGTGAAGCGCGCCGAGGGATTTACCTTTGATCGCAACAGCAGATTCCTCGACTGCGCCTGGTCGTTCGCAAGCAACGATCAGGCTCCGCTCGGAATGACAATTCGGGGTTAGAGCTGCCGGGGACAAAGCTGAGAGCCGACGGTCTAAATCGCCATCACCCCGACTTCTTTTTCGACCTCAGTGGTCTCGACCATCGCGATCGCATCCCACGGGCAGCCATCGAGGAAACAGCCATCCGGACCTTTGCTGGTGCACTTCTTGCATCCGATGCACAGGATAGGATCCACCTGGATTCGGCCGAATGGAGGGTGATCTTCGTCCGGAACCCAGAACATGCAGTCTTCCACGGGACAGTATTCGACGCATGCGGGCGAACCCGCGCATCCCGTACAGCACTCCGTGATAACGGCTAACTCTTTTGGTTTCTTCTTGCGAGGAGTAGCGATCCCCTTGGATCTCGGTTCGAACTTGAGCTCGTCGGGCACCATTCCCAAGGCCTTGGTGTCGGCAGGCATGGGGCTGATTATAGCACTTGGCATTTAGCATTTAGCACTTAGCCAACCGAGGGTTATGCCGATGGCTGCACGGCCCAACGGCGACCAAATGCGAATTGCTAAGTGCTAATTGCTCTGTTCATTCATCACATACCCTGCCGGGGATTCTGCTATATTGGCCCATCAGGAGAAGCAATCATGGCAGGAAAAAGTGTCAACAAAGTGATCCTCATTGGCAATCTTGGCAAGGATCCCGAAGTGAAGTACACGCCGCAGGGCACGCCCGTCGCGAAGCTCACTCTGGCCACCAACGAGCGCTACAAAGACAAGAACGGCGAATGGCAGGACCGCACCGAATGGCACAACGTGGTGTTGTGGCAGCGCCTGGCCGAAATCGCTGGTGAATACCTGAAGAAAGGTGGCAAGGTTTACATCGAGGGCCGGCTGCAGACCCGCTCATGGGACGACAAACAGACTAACCAGAAGCGCTATATGACGGAAGTTGTCGCCAGCGATCTGGTTCTGCTTGGCGGACGCGGGGAAGGCGGCGAGTTTGCCCGCGGCGCAGCCGCAGGCAGCAACAGCTTCGATCAGCGTGCGCCCGAAGCCGAGCCCGCGCCCGCTGCCACACCGATCAGCGACGAGGATATTCCATTCTGAGCATGATCCAAGGTCTCTGACTGCGCGGTGTTTTGCACCCTTCGCGTCCTTTGCGGTTAGAAGCTCTTACCGCAAAGGGCGCCAAGAAACTGCCAAGTCCGCGAAGAAAGCTTCAAGTTGAAACTAGGACACGACCCACCCTCAGTTGGCGGGTCCTTCTTCATCGTTTAAATTAGATCATGCGGTCCATCCTGCAGAAGCGGGCGCTGCGTCTCGTCTTTGGCGCCAATCTCATCTCTATGCTGGGCAGCGGCATGAATTCCGCGGCTGTCGCCTGGTATATCCTGCAGGCGACGCATTCCGAGATGGCGTTGGGAACCTTCGCCGTTCTGCAAACTCTCCCCGCCATGCTGATGCTCCCGTTTACCGGCGTCATTATTGATCGCGAAGACCGCCGACGGCTGGTCATGATGCTGGATGCGGCCCGCGCCATCATCATTTTGACTGTCTCGCTGCTGGCTTTCGCGCATCGCGCGAAGGTCTGGGAACTCTACCTGATGAATACTCTCGTCGCGGCGGGTTTCTGGATGTTCTGGCCCACCATCACGGCCCTTATCCAGGAGCTGACTCCCGACGAAGAGTTCGTTCACGCCAACACGTTTCTGCTGGCCGGAATCCAGGGCGGCTGGCTGATTGCCGGGTCCATCGTCGGATTCGTATATAACCGGATCGGCTTGGGTGGAGTGTTGCTCATAGATTTCTCTACCTATCTTTTCTCGTTTCTGTGCTATCTCGCCGTTCGTAAGGGGCGCCACGTGGTGCCACGCCCTGCCGAAATTCATTCGGATCTTTTGGCAGCAGAGACCGCTCTTCAGCGCTTCGGGCGCGAAATGCGCGACGGAATCCAGTTTCTGCGCGGCAAGCCGGGCCTGGTGCTGCTCGGTCTCAGCTGGGCGTTATTCTTAGGCGCGATGATGACGGGGGTCGTGGTAACTCCACCGTTGAGTGACAAGGTCTTCCGTGCCGGCGCGGTAGGCTATGGCTGGCTCAATGCCGGATGGGGTAGCGGTGCGTTTTTCAGCGCGTTCTATGCGCCCTGGTGCATCGCAAAGTTTGGCGCACGGCGCGCCATCGGAATTTCGATGGGGCTGCTCGCGATCTGCATGACTCTGGCGCCTCTCGCTCCTTTGCTTGCCCTTGCGGTTCTAGCTTACGCGGTGATGGGGTCAGGCCGCGGCATCAGCGGCGTGGCCATGAACACGAGCATTATGGAGCAGGTGCCGCACCACTTCATGGGACGGGTGCAGAATACGTTTTACTTCGCCGGTACAGCGCTGCAAATCGCTCTGGCCTTCTTGGTCGGGGCTGCTGCTCAAGCTAACCTGGTAGCAGGATTCTCAGTAATCGGTCTGGTCTACACGCTGGCGTTTGTCAGCGCGGTCTGGCCGGCGAAAGCCGCGGTTGCAGTGCACGCAGTTAGTGAGGCCAATCCTGTAGAGTAAATAGGCCAAGAACAGTATTCCTAGGAGGGCAAATGAGCCAGTTACGGGCTGTGATGCTGAATCAGTATATCGGCGCGATCGCAATCGCGTTGCTGGTAGCACGCTCGATCGAAACGTTTGTAGGTGCTTTTATGCCAGCATTCAACGCCTTGCTCACCCAGCTCCTCACCGGGGCCAGCATGGGGAAAGACTACTGGAGTGGCACAGTGCGTGGGTCGATGATCTCGAATATTGTCCTAACTGGTATCTTTCTGTTGATTGCCTATTTGCTTTCATCTTGGCTATATGCGCCGACCGGGAAAGAGGCAGCGCCAAGCGGGGATTCAGAGTGATCAAGCGTCGGTGTAGACTGCACGAATCGAAGCCGGCCGGTTGTCCCTCGGCGTCTCTGTGGTAAATCCACAAGCTCGCTGTTATGCTCTTTGCTTCCATTTTTCTCAG
Source organism: Terriglobales bacterium (assembly GCA_035624085.1). Lineage (GTDB taxonomy): Bacteria > Acidobacteriota > Terriglobia > Terriglobales > Acidobacteriaceae > JAFAGX01. The sequence continues at coordinate 22,549 of DASPSE010000093.1, read as the reverse complement.
GAGACCCCGCATGTCATCCAGTCTCGAAGGACGCTCTGCCGTTGTCTTCGGAGTCGCCAATAAACGTAGCATCGCATGGTCGATCGCCCAAGGGCTGCATAATGCCGGCGCCAAGCTGGCCATCACTTATCAGAACGAGCGTCTGGAGCAGGAAGCCAAGGATCTGATTCTGTCGCTTCCTGGTGCGGAGGCTTTTATGTGCGATGTCTCGAATGATGCGGAAATCGACCGTCTCTTCGCTCAACTCAAAGAGCGCTACGGCAAGCTGCACGTTCTCGTACACAGCGTGGCCTTCGCTCCCGCCGATGAACTCAAGAGCGATTTTGTGAACACCACTCGCGAAGGATTTCGCATCGCGCATGATGTCAGCGTCTATTCCCTGATTGCGCTGGCCCGCGCCGCCGCGCCCCTTATGGAAGATGGTGGCAGCATCATCACCATGACTTACTATGGCGCAGAGAAAGTGGTGCCACACTACAACGTGATGGGTGTTGCCAAAGCCGCCCTCGAGTGTACAGTGCGTTACCTGGCTTATGATCTTGGCAAGAAAAAGATTCGCGTCAATGCTATCTCCGCCGGCCCGATCAAAACTCTTGCTGCGCGCGGCATTTCTGGCCTGGGAGATATGTTGAAATCCCACGCCGAACGGGCTCCTCTGCAGCGGAACGTTGATGTTAGTGAAGTAGGCGCGACCGGAGTTTTTCTGGCGTCCGACGCCAGCTCCGGCATCACCGGTGAAGTGATCTATGTCGACTGCGGATATAACATCATGGGGTTCTGAGGATTGCAGATTCTCATTCTGAAATCTTCAATCTACAATCTGAAATTACTCTAACCCTACGCTCGTTCTCCCCCGTTCTCTCCAGCGCAATCTCAACGTCCCTCTCGCGCACGAACCGAGCAAACTTTTCTCCCCACTCGATCAGCAGAACACTATTCTCCCCAATCAAGTCATCCAGGCCCAGAGTTTCCAGCTGATGCGGCGTATCCACGCGATACAAATCGATGTGAAACACATTCACTGTAGACCCGCGATACTCATGGACCAGTGTGAAAGTGGGGCTGGTTACATCATCTTGCGAAGCCGCCTGAAATCCCTCTGCAATGCCCTTGGCCAGCGTGGTCTTGCCCGCGCCCAGTTCGCCGCGAAGTAAGACCAGCTTCGGCGGCGCAAGCAACTTTGCCAAGTTTCGCCCTAACGCTATCGTCTCTTCCGGCGAATGGGTCGTAAATTCCCGGGTCGGCATCGCGAGACCAGTATAGCGAGAGCTGAACTCGAAGTCCGTTTTCCATGTCATCCTGACGCGCTTGAGCGGGGAAGGATCTTACGTCGGCGAGCAGCGTTGTGCGTCGTGGACAAGCAGCGACAGAGACCCGGTTGACGACAGTCCGCAATCCTTGGCTGCCGTAAGATCCTTCACAGGCTCGCGCCTGTTCAGGATGACATTCGCAAGAATTGGGATCAACAGCAGCACAGGCAGCCGGGGCAGTTTAATGCCGGCGGACGCCGAAAAGATTGTTTCGCTCGACAGTCGAGTTCACGGTGAGGCTCAGCGTGCTGTGGTCCGCGTCATCCAGCGCGACGAAGCGAAAACCCTGCAGGATGGCATTAGCTGAGACTTGCCGAGGATGCAGCATCTCCGCCATGCCATGCACTGGGCCAGAAAGCGTCTGGAAGGCGATTTCGACGAAATCACCTTCCTCGAGAGCCGTGGCCAGTTGCAAGAGGCCGCCGTTCACCGAAACTGTCTGGATACTAGCTTTGGTGTGCTGTCCGTCTTCCAGTTTCACGAGGGCAGGAGCGAAATCTCCGAGCTGGATTCGCGCCGCCCGATGGGTAGGGTGCGGCTGGGGGAAGTGGGTCATAGCGGGACCACTATGTCATACATTGCAAAGGTTAAGCAGATTACGAAAGACCGACTAGGACTGCATTCTGCGAAAGCGGGTTATGCCGTCCAAGCCCTGAAGAAACGTGGACTGCAATTGTTATCCGATTGATTAATGTCCCACCGGACAGGGCTTCAGCCGTGAATCTCCACGTACGATTTTTCCGCATCCGCGCGCACGCGCCAAAACGCCTCCGGCAACGCCTTCACCAGATCGGTTGCGACCAGCGAATGTTCGCCCAGGGTTTCCCGTGCTACATCGCCGGCTAAACCGTGCAGATGAACAGCGGCAATTACTGCTTCAAAAATCTGCTGCGGATTTTGGGCGATGAAGCCCGCGACCATACCCGTGAGAATGTCCCCGGTACCGCCTGTGGCCATCCCTGGATTTCCCGAGGTATTGACCCAGACTTCTCCATCAGGCTTCGCCACCAGCGTGCGATGACCTTTCAATACCAGAATCAGTTTGTGTTCGCAGGCAAACCTTCGAGCTACGTTGATCCGATCCCGCTGAATCGCGGCAACTGTCATACCGGTCAGGCGTGCCATCTCGCCGGGATGCGGCGTGAGCACAAGCGGTCCTGCCTTTCCATTCAACTCCTCGGCCCGCCCTTCAAATGCATTCAGGCCATCGGCATCCAGAACGACTGCAGTCTTCCGCTTCTTTACCAACGCGCGTACCAAGTCGCTCGTTTCGGAATCTCGCGAAATACCTGGCCCTACCGCGAGGACTGTCTTTCCCTCCGCCAGTTTGCCGATGCGGCCGAGCGCACTCCGTGCGATGGTCCCGTCTCTTGTTTCCGGCAACGGCTCGGTCATGACTTCGGGATGAAATCCTGCCACCGTTGGCAGTATTGATCCCGGTGTGGCGACCGTGGATAGCCCAGCACCCACACGAAGCGCTGACATGCCCGCCATCGCCGCAGCTCCCGCTTTCCCTACCGAACCCCCGATCACCAAAGCATGACCGAAATTCCCCTTGTTGGCAGCAGCAGGCCGCGGCCCAATCAGTGCGGCGACCTCGCGAGCTGTGATCAGATTGAGTTGCAATGAGGAGACAATCGCTTCCTGCGGCGAGCCGATCGGCGCAATGCGCAATATGCCTGGAGTCAAGCCGCCAAATATGTGGGCAGGGCGTGCTGCGGTAAAGGTAACGATCCCATCGGCGCGCGCCACGGCTCCAGTCTGCTCACCCATGACATCCGCGTCTGCTCCTGAGGGAATGTCCACCGCGATCAAGGGCGCACGCTGAGCGTTCAGCAATGCGATGGCTTCCGCGTACAACCCGCTCACCGGCGGTCGAAAGCCGGTGCCCAGAATCGCATCCAACAGGACATCGGCATCAAAGACCGCTCGAGCCTCGTCTTGTTTTAGCTCTTTGCTGGAAGCCGCGATCACCGGCGCTACGGGCAGTTTGCTGAACATCTCGGCTGCATCTCCGTGCAACTCCGACGGCTGTGCCAGCAACAAGACTCGCACTTCTCGTCCGGCCTGCTGTAACCTGCGCGCAGCCACAAAACCGTCTCCGCCGTTGTTACCCTTGCCGCAGACCACTCCAATGCGCTTCGCCGACGCCCAGTCTGACAAGACAAAATCTGCAACCGCAGTTCCTGCATTTTCCATAAGAGTCTGGGAGGGAACGCCGAAGCGCTCACTGGTGACACGATCGGTCTCGCGCATCTCGGCTGCCGTGACAATTTTCATGATCGCGCCGCCATCTGCTCGAGTTGACGCAACTGGGAAGGCTCGCCCATGGCGATGAGGTAGTCGCCGGCTTCGATTCGGTCTTCCGGTGCAGGATTGAAGTGCATGCCTCGTTCGCGTTTGATCGCCAGAATGATGACGCCGCGCTCCTGGCGGATGCGCGACGTCTCGACCGTCTTTCCGGAGAACACCGAACCCTGCGGCACCTGGATTTCCCCAATCTCGAGATCAATTCCCAGATGAGTTGTCGCCGTATCCAGAAAACTCACGACGTGAGGCCGAAGGAAAGACTGTGCGATGCGCTGTCCGGCAAAGTGATAAGGCGACACTACCGAGTCCGCGCCTGCCGTCAGCAAATGTTTCTCGGCGTCGTCTTCGCTGGCCCGGGCAATGATTCTCAGCTGCGGGTTCAGCCCACGCGCGGTGAGCACGATATACAAGTTCGTAGCATCGGTCGTCGTAGCCGCCACCAGCCCCCGGGCTCTCTCGATATGCGCCTGGCGCAACGTCTGTTCCTGGGTGGCATCTCCCACCATGATCAGCCATTCGCCGCTATAGCGTGCTGCCTTGGCTTCGTTCTGCTCGATGATCACAAACGCTACCGGCTTGCGCGCCAGTTCCCGCACCGCACTGCGGCCCACGCGCCCCGCACCGCAGATAATGTAATGATCTTTGAGCCGCTCGATTTCGCGCTCCATTTTGCGTTTTCCGAAGAAGTCTCGAAGCTCGAATTCTAGCAAAGCCTGCGTGAGCGAACCGATTCCCAGAAATACCAGCGACACACCCACCAGAATCAGCGCCACATTGAACACCCGCCCGGCGTGCGACAGGGGATGTGTCTCTTGATAGCCGATAGTGGTGAAGGTGGTAACTACCATGTAAAAGCCATCGAACCACGGCCAGCCTTCAATGAAATGGAAACCTGCCATCCCGATCAGGGTCAGGACGGCCAGTGCAATTCCAATCAGCCGCAGATTGCGAAGAGCTTTCATGGCAGGCAGTGATCAGTTGCCAGTGGTCGGTCGTCGGTGTAGTCGCCAATGAACTCGCTCTTTGCTTCAAGGCTGCTGATTACTAACCACTGACCACCGATCACTGAATGACCCCCGACTATAAAACAAAAAGGCCCTCCGCGGATGCGGAAGGCTGGGCCAACTGAGTTGAACTAATCCGCCATCGACGGCGCACCTTCGGGCGTCCGCGCGTTCGCCAGCTGCACGCGGCTGTGGTGCCGCGCGTAGGTGAAATAAATCACCAGGCCAATGGCCAACCAGATGATCAACCGCGCCCAGGTCTGCCACGCCAGGCTCAGCATCATCAGCAACGAGACTGCGATACCCATAATCGGCGTGAAGGGAATCCAGGGCGCCACGAAAGCGCGCGGCACTTCTGTTCCGCGTTTGCGCAGAATCCACACGCCGCTGCACACGATCACAAACGCCAGCAGGGTGCCGATGGAGACCAGCTCGCCAAGCACGTTGATCGGTGTCAAGGCCGCCACCGTGGCCACACAGACCCCAACCAGGATAGTGGAGATATACGGTGTGCGGAAGCGCGTGTGCACCGCGCTGGCCCACTTGGGCAGCAGCCCGTCTTTCGACATGGAGAAAAACACGCGCGACTGCCCGAGCAACATCACCACCATCGTGCTGCTGAGGCCGCAGATCGCCCCCAGCTTCACCAGTTTGCTGCCCCAGCCCACGCCGGTCATGTCGATGCCGATGGCAATTGGGTCGGGCACGTCCAGGCTGGTGTACTTCACCAACCCGGTAAGCACTCCCGCGACAAGAATGTACAAAAAGGTGCAAATGACCAGCGAACCGAGAATGCCGATTGGCATGTCGCGCCTCGGGTTCTTCGATTCCTGAGCCGCCGTCGAAACCGCGTCAAAACCGATGTAGGCGAAAAATATGATGCCCGCCGCGGTGGCTATTCCCGACCAGCCAAAGTCACCGTAATGTCCACTATTCGGCGGCAGAAACGGAGTCCAGTTCGCCACTGCTTCGGCACGATGCCCGAGTATGTAGTTGATGCCCAAGCCGACGAAAACCAGCAGCACGCAGACTTTCACGATCACAATAAACGAATTGAAGTCGGCCGATTCCTTAATGCCGATCACCAGCACAGCCGTGACCAGCAGGATGCCGATGAATCCGAAGAGATTGAACGAAGAGTACTGATGCGGCAGGGTCGCGGCATCGATGTGATTCATGTCGAGCAGCTTTTGGAACTGCGCCGTCAGCCGCTCCCAATGACCGTGGTAAAAGAGAAACACTGTGCCCGGTGCGCCTGCCCACTTGGGCGAAAGCCGCACACCGAAGTCACCCAAGAAACTGAGCACATATCCGCTCCAACCACTTGCGACGGTAGCTGCGCCCAGGGCATATTCCAAGATGAGGTCCCAACCGATAATCCATGCAATGAACTCGCCCAACGTAGCGTAGCCATAGGTGTAAGCCGAACCGGCCACCGGAATCATCGAGGCGAACTCGGCGTAGCAGAGACCGGCAAATACACACGCCACCGCTGCCAATGAGAACGAAAGAATAATCGCCGGGCCCGCATGGTTGGCAGATGCCGTTCCCGTCAGCACGAAGATACCGGTGCCGATGATGGCGCCAATACCGAGAGAGATCAGATTGGTTGGACCGAGCGCTCGCCTGAGGCTGTGTTCTCCCGTCTCGCCCGCCTCGGACAGGATTGTGTCCAGCGGTTTTCTGGCCCAAAGATTAGCCATTTATTTCTCCTGCGTAGTTTCAGCGCTTGAGGGCGGCCGGCTGGCCTCGCCCGCCCCACAGATAATACACGGGAATTCCCAACAGCACGATAAGCAGCCCCGGCCATGTGTATTGCGGCTTGTACCGTAATAGCACGACATCTATAAACAAAGCCATCACAATATAAATGGCTGGCAATATCGGATAGCCAATAGCGCGATACGGCCTCTCGGTAGCGGCGTGGGTGCGCCGCAGGACGAACAGCCCGATGATGGTGAGAATATAGAACACCAGGACAGCAAAAATAATGTACTCCAGTAATTGGCTGTAACTGCCCGAGACGCAGAGCACGCAGGTCCAGACCATCTGCACCATGAGTGAGATGGCCGGGGTCTTATACGTGGGATGCAGCCGGGCGACATTGCGGAAAAACAGCCCGTCCTTCGCCATGGCGTAGTACACGCGCGCGCCCGCCAGGATGAGACCATTGTCGCAGCCAAAGCTGGAAAGCATAATGGCCACAGCCATCAGCAGACCGCCGGCTGCTCCGATCATTTGCGTCATCACCGCGGTGGCTACACGATCTTCTGTGGCGTACTTGATGCCGCGCCCCAAAATCGTAGCGCCGTTGGGAATACCGTCCAGGGGCAGCACGTTCAGATAAATAAAGTTACAGGCAATGTAAAGCGCGATGACCACGCCGGTCCCGAGCGCCAGCGAAAGTGGCAGATTGCGGCTGGGGTTCTTCACCTCGCCGGCAGTGAAGGTAACGTTGTTCCATGCATCTGCCGAGAATAGCGATCCCACCTGCGCCACCGCCAGCACGGTCAGCGTGCCCACCAGCACTCCTCCGCCGATGTCGTGCATGGCGCCGAACCCAGCGTTGTGCCAAAAATTCCCACGGAAATTTGCCATCAACGCCTGAGCATTCCGCCCGAGAAAAATGCCCAGCAGGACCAGTCCGAACAAAGCCGACGCCTTGGCGGCAGTGAAGATGTTCTGGATAATCGCGCCGGTTTTGATGCCAAAGATATTAATGATCGAGAGCGCCACCACCACCAGGATCGCGACCAGGTTTTGCGTATTAAGCCCGACATCCATGTTCCCCAGAACCATAGGACCGACAAGAATCGGCGGAACCTTCCAGAAGTGCAGAATCCAGTTTGTCGAGGAGACCGAAGGAAAGAAAACGCCGAGAAATTTTCCAAAGGCTACTCCTACGGCCGCGATCGTCCCGGTCTGAATCACGAGGAACAACGTCCAGCCGTAGAGAAAACCCCACAGCGGACCCAGGGCTTCCCGCAGATAAACATACTGCCCACCCGCCCGGGGCATCATGGCCGCCAGTTCGCCATAGCTGAGAGCGCCGACGATGGTCATGAAACCGGTCACGGCCCAGGCGCCGATCAGCAGCGCCGGGGAGTTCACTTCTCGAGCGATTTCCGCCGAGACAATAAAAATGCCCGAGCCGATCATGGAACCCATGACCAGCATCGTGGCACTGGTCAGGCCGAGACCCTTGACCAGTTCCTGATCCTGCTGAGTATGAATCTCCCAATCGCTGGCGAGCGCAGCTGCCGTCGGAGTTTTAGTATCGGTGCCCAATCGATTTCTAGCGCCGGCGTCCCGTCGGCTAAAGTCGATCATGCAGGGACCTTCTCGGCTGTCCGGCCGAGCGAAGCCCAGTAATCCAAGACTCTATCTTAAGATGCGCAAAAATTCCTCTGCTGATTTTCGCGGTTCCCGTACCAGATCGGATATCACCGCCACTGAGTCTGCCCCTGCCTCGATGACCGATCGGCAATTCGCCCGGGTGATCCCCCCAATCGCAATCAGAAGCTTTCCCGTTAGTTCCCTAGCCCCGCACACCCCTTCCAGCCCAATCACCGGATCTGGCTTGGCCTTGCTCACCGTCGCAAACACGGGCCCGACTGCAATGTAGTCCGCTGAAGTCTGGTCCGCCTCGCGTACCTGCTCCGGGTTGTGCGTTGAAACTCCCAGCCAGAGTTTCTCGCCGATAACCTTCCTCGCCCCCTCGGGCGACAAATCATCCTGCCCCACATGCACACCGTCGAAACCCGCTGCCACAGCCAGGTCCGGTCGATCATTCATGATGAGTTTGACGGAGTTTCCAAGCCTTTGTCGGAGTTCCCGTGCCTGATCTAACATCTGCCGGGCACTGCCGGACTTGTTGCGATATTGCAGCAAAGTGACACCTGCGGCCTGCAATTCCTGTGCCGCCTGAGGCAAGTCACCACTCTGCAAAAAGCAGGATGGATCCAAAATCGCGTAAAGCCGGGGTAATTGCACCGTCATCCCTTCTTCCTGTTCTTCGCCAGAAATCTCTCAATGAACGTCGTATCAATCCTTCCCGCCTGAAAATCCGAGTCGGCCAAAATCTTCCGATGCAGCGGAATCGTCGTGTAAATCCCTTCGACGATGAACATTTCCAGCGCGCGCGCCATCCGCGAGCACGCTTCCCCGCGATCCTTTCCGCGTACGACCAGCTTGGCGATCAGCGAATCATAATAAGGCGGAATCACGCCCTCCGCATAGGCCGCGGTATCGATCCTCACGCCCGTCCCTCCGGGCGGATGAAACGCAGTGATTTTTCCCGCCGACGGTGTGAACTTCTCCGGATGCTCCGCATTGATGCGGCATTCAATCGCGTGTCCGCGATGCACAATGGGACCGTGCAGTACGGTTTCCATGCGCTCGCCCGCTGCCAACAAAATCTGGCTTTTCACCAGATCGACGTCAGTGACCATCTCGGTAACCGGATGCTCTACCTGGATTCGGGTATTCATCTCGATAAAGTAAAGCCGCTTGTCCTCATCCATCAGGAACTCAACCGTTCCCGCGTTCACGTATCCGACCTCCGACAAAGTTTTCGACAAGATCTGACCGATCTGATCGCGGAGCTGTGGGGTCATCTGCGTCGATGGCGACTCCTCTAACAGCTTCTGGTGTCGGCGTTGAATTGAGCACTCTCGTTCCCCCAGGCTCACCACCGTGCCGTACTGGTCAGCAAGGATCTGAAACTCGATGTGCCGCGGCCGCTCGATGAACTTCTCCATGTACAAATCGCCGTTACCGAAGGCTGCAGCCGCTTCCGACTGCGCCGCTCTGAACAAGCCGGGAATTTCTTCCTCATTGCGCACTATGCGCATGCCACGTCCGCCACCGCCAGCCGAGGCTTTGATGATCACCGGGAAACCCACTTGCTGCGCCCACTCCAGGGCTTCGCCTTCGCTGGCCAGGATTCCTTCCGAGCCTGGCAGAATGGGAACGCCGGCTCTCTTCATGGCGGCACGCGCCTTCTCTTTTTCCCCCATCAGCCGTGTGATCTCGGGCGGCGGCCCGATGAATTTGATATTGCTGGTTTCCGTGACCTCGGCAAAATTGGCGTTCTCCGCCAGCAAGCCATATCCGGGATGAATCGCATCCGCATTGCTGATCTCAGCCGCGCTGATCACGGAAGGAATGTTGAGATAGCTCTGCGAAAGCTGTGGAGGGCCAATGCAGATGGCTTCGTCGGCGAAACGCACGTGCAGTGAATTGCGGTCCGCCTCGCTGTAGATCGCCACCGTGCGGATGCCGAGCTCTTTGCAGGCACAAATCACCCGCAGGGCAATCTCTCCGCGATTAGCAATCAGAATCTTGTTAAACATGAAAGGTAGCACCGGCATTCTGCCGGGCAATGCAGGCAGCCGCTCTTATTGTGTCTCCCGCTCCGGGGACTACGGCTCATCTACCCACAAAAGGCGCGCTCAGCACGCCTTTCAACCGCTCCGTACTTCAACCTTGCCGGATCGCAAACAATTCCTGTCCATACTCCACTGGCTGTCCGTTGGCCACCAGTTTCTTGACAATCTCACCCGCGACATCCGATTCGATCTCATTCATCAACTTCATAGCTTCCACGATGCACAACACCTGGCCCGCTTCCACCTTGTCTCCTGCCTTCACAAAGGGTGGCGCGCCCGGTGATGGGGCTTCGTAGTAGGTGCCCACGATCGGCGACCGTACGACGTGGAGCTTGTCTTCCGCCGGAGGAGCAGTCACCGTAGCGGGAGACGCTGCGCTGGCACCGTTCGTCACTGCAGGCGCGCCCGTAACCGGGAGTGCCGCAACAGGTGTGGCAGGCACGGCAAAGGGCACTGCAGAAGAAACCGCTCCGTGCTCCCCGGCACGCTTGATGCGCACCTTGACATCGCCGCGTTCAAGCTCAAACTCGGCGATATCCTTTTCGATTAAGAACTCGATAAGTTCCTTCAGTTCTTTCTGATTCATTGTGTGGCGGGACCTGCTTTGTTCTCCCAATCGCCGGAAATCGACGGATCTGCCAGGCTTGCAGCCAGAAGCCAGAAGCTAAATTACAATCAGTTCTTTGCTCGTGGGCGTGAGCACCTCACATCCGCCCTCCCTTACCACTACCATATCTTCGATGCGCACCCCACCCACGTGAGGAATGTAGACGCCCGGCTCGATTGTGACGACCATCCCTGCGCGCAGAGGCTCCGCCTGTCCTGCGGCAATACGGGGGGCCTCGTGAATCTCAAGACCGACTCCGTGCCCGGTGGAATGCGTAAAATACCGGCCGAGACCTCTGCTGCCAAGCACCTGGCGCGCGGCTCGATCAACTTGACTCACACGGGCTCCAGGACGTACCCGATCAACGGCAGCTTGCTGGGCTTCTCGCACTGCCTCATACATCTTCCGCGCGTCGTCGGAGGGCTTGCCGACGTGCACGGTGCGCGTCATGTCTGAACAGTAGCCCGCGAGTATGATACCAAAGTCGCAAACGACGAACCCGTTGACCGGAATCTCAGCCGTCGATGCCCGCCCGTGCGGCAAGGCGGAGCGCGCTCCGGAAGCGATAATGGTCTCGAATGACATTCCTTCTGCTCCCGCCCGCCGCGCGGCATATTCGATCTCTGCCGCTACTTCTGCTTCCTTCGCCCCTGGGCGAATCGCCTTAAGCGCGACCTCGAATAAGCTGGATCCCAAGTCCACGGCCGCGCGTAAACGACTGATCTCTTCCTCCTCTTTGACCATGCGGGCTTGTTCGAGCAGGACTGGCGTTTCGCGCAGCCCGACATCAGAGCGGAGTACATTACTCAGCTGGCTGCGCTCGGCGACCGTCAAGTGCTGACCTTCGATTCCCAGTAGCTCGAAGCCCAGCTTCCTGCGATTCGCCTTCAGCCACTGACCAGCCGCGATTAGCGGGGATTTGCGGCCGACAAGGACGCAGCATGCTGTCACTTCCGCCCGGGCCTGTTCCTTATAGCGCCCGTCGGTAAACAGCAAGGTTTTGCGTGCTGTGACGAGCAGGGCTCCGGCACTACCAGTGAATCCACACAGATATCGGATATTGGGAGGGTGTGTGACCAGCAGACCATCCAGGCGGTTACGCACGAGAACGCTCTGAAACTTGGTTTGGCGGCCCTCGTAGTCCATTGCGTGGAGTTTATCAGCACACTACAAGACAAAACCGCCGGCGCCTCTTGAGGCCACCGGCGGGCTGTCTTACTGCTAACCTGTTTCTATGTCTGGATGATTCGTGGAGTGATGAAGAAGATCAGCTCCTGGTTGCTGGTGCTTACCGTATTGTGCTTGAACAAGTTGCCGAGCCAGGGAATGCTCCCCAACAGCGGTACCTGGGCGATCTGCACCGAGTTGTTGGTCTGGATGACACCGCCGATCACGACCGTGCCGCCATCGGTGACCAGCACCTGAGTGGTTGCTTGTTGCGTAATCAGAGTGGGATTGCCCTGGATCGACTCCCCGAAGTCTGGAGTCGTGTTTTCCACGTCCACGTTCAGAAAGATCGTCCCCTCCGACGTGATCTGCGGGATCACCGTCAAGCGCAGGAAAGCATCCACATAAGTCACAGTGGGCGGGCCGCCTAACTGGGCCTGGGTCACGATGGGCACGCGTACACCTTGCCGAACCAGCGCCTGAATGTTGTTCTGGGTCACAACTCGCGGGCGTGACAGAATCTTCACCAGGCCACGCGACTCCGCCATGGTCAGAACCGCATCGAGGCGCACATGGTTGCTGGCAGTGGTTAGATTGATGCCGCTGGTGGGCGATGTCACACCTAAGTTCGAAAACAGAGGAATCTGCACGCCCGTGGTCGGGGTAGGCGCGGCCGTGCCGATTATCGGATAGAAGGGAATCAAGCCAAAGGTCGCGGTCGGGGTGGTGCCCACCGAGCTGGCGCCGCCAATTCCCGTGCCTGAGTTGCCGAACCCGAAGCCCAACTGCGTGCCGATATCGCGCGCGAAGCTGCGGGTTGCAGCTACGACCCGGGCTTCAATTTCCACCTGCTGGGTCTTGCGGTCGAGTTGCGTGAGGAGTTTGTCGATCGCCGGAATCACCGAGGGGACGTCGCTCACGATGATGGCATTGGTGCGTTCGTCGGCGATGACATCTCCACGCTGGGAGATGAACTTCTTGCAGGTCATCACCAGGTCCTTGGCGTGCGCGTAGCTCAGGAATCGAGTAAATGTGACCTTATCCACAGCCAGCGCTTCCGCTTCATGCTGCGCGCGGCGCTGCTCGGCTTCATGCCGCAGCGTTTCTACCGTCGCGATGCGCAGGATGTTGCCGTCGAGCTGCCGGGCCAGATCATTGTTCTTCAGCACGATGTCCAAAGCTTGGTCCCACGGGACATCATCCAGCACAATCGTGAGAGTCCCTTTCACGTTCGGATCCAGGACCACGTTCAGGCCACTGATTTCGTGGATCAGACGGAAGAAATCCTTCAGGTCCACATCCTTCAGATTCACCGAGATCGGTTCGCCTGTGTACTTAGGCTCTTGAGTGGACATCTGCGACGCCGTCTGTGCCTTCTGTTCGGCCGCCAGATTCACTGCCGGCTGAATCGCCGAAGTGGGGGCTGGTCCCTGCGAGGATTGAGGCTGCGGCGCGGCACTGGGCGCCGGCAACAGATTGCCCTCAGGCCGATCTACAAACTTGGCCGCGGCTTCTACCGCGCGGTCGGGCGGAGCAGTCACAGCAGTGGCGTCCGGAGTCGAGGCCTTGGTGTTGTACGATGGCTCTACGAATACGAAGTCCTTCGGGTTAGATGCTGCCTGGTCCTGCTTTGTATCTGCAGCGGCAACTGCAGGAGACACACTCGGCTGAGCCGAGACCGGCAGCAACGTCGTTTCGTGAGTCGAGGATGAGATCTTCGCCCCTTGCGGAGGCGTCACGCTCGCGCGCGCAGACGTGAGCGGGTGCAGCTTGACCACTACTCTGTTGTCACCGTTGGCGGTCAATTCGTAGGTGCACGCGCTCAGCAGGTCGATTACAACACTGGTGGTCGGAGGCGTCTGCCCATCCGTACCGATCCGCACACCTTTCACCCCGTCGCTGCCGACGCTCAGGTGGTTGCGTGAAGTCGCGGCCACGGTATTGGGCAGAGTTACCAGGAGGCGGGCCGGCGAATCCAGGGTGCTGACCTTGGGCGTCATGGGCCCACGGGCCGTCATCTCGACACTGATTCCGTCGTTCGCGCGCATCACCTGCACCCGTTGCAGGGTGGCGTGATCGGTCGCGGTTGTGGCCCTGTTCGGGGTTTGAGCACCCGCGATCATGACCAGCAGCGGTAGCAAAACAACCAGCAGTTGCTTTCGCATTTCCCTTCTCCCCACGGGCCGGCAATCTGCCAGCCTCGTGATCTCCTCTCTCCAGTGCGTTTCTGCGAGCCTTGTCGAAACAGCCCGCCCTGTCCCCTAAACTGCCGGGGTGATAATCTTCTTGGTAACTTCGCGAGTGAACGGCTTGCCCAGCTTGTCCTGGATCGTCTGGTTGAAGATGATCGAATCCCCCGTGATCCTCACCACGTATCCGTTAAACACCGGGTCGTTCTCACGCAGAAAATAAGCTTTGTTCAGGCTGTTCACCACCACCGCAATCATTCCTGCTTCCGACTTTACGATTCCCGTCAGGATGATCTGGTCGACAGCCAGGCAGCGCTTGCCGCTGCTACAACCCGATCCCCCTTCCATGTGGCTTACCACGGGACTGATAAACGGATCGCGCCGTCCGGCCGCGCTGTACTCCTTAGGTTCCTTTTTCTTGGACTCCTCCGGAACCTTTTTGTCCTCCACCGCCACTGATGGCTTGGGCTGGGATGGTTGTTTCACCGCGACCACCGTTCTCGCCTGCTTCTTCAGGGTCCCGCTTTTGGCCGCGGCTTTGGACGTGTCCGGCGGATTATTTGCCGCTGGTTTCGCTGCCTTGGCCGGAGAGCTCACTGCCGCTTTCGCCGCGGGCGCCGCCGGCTTGCTCTGAGGCGGTGCAGCCGCCGAGTTATTCGTCGCGGGCTGGCTCGGAGCCGGCTTTGCTGCCTGTGGCTGACTTGCCGCGGCCGGCTTGGTACCCTGTCCCGCAGCCGCGAAGGCCGCATTCTGGTCGATAGCCTGCTTCTTCTGAACGTTCTGCAGTGTGTCTCTGGTGTTCTGGATGACGTCCGGGTTCTGCGCCCAGGCCGTTCCCAGCATCATCCCCAGCACCAGAATTCCAGTTCTCATCTTCATAAGGCTCCCCTGGTTTTGCCGGGCACGCTGGCGGACGGCGTGGTGTCATGGGTGTAGAAAGTTGACGCCAGGCAGGTCGCCACCACGCTCTCGTTCGGACCGTATTGGTACGTGTGCTTGGTCTTGGCCTCTGCTGGCTTCTTCGTGCTCGCGATCAACAGGCCGGAAATATTCACGATCCGCTCCAGCTTTCCCACGTGGTCAAAAAAGCTAAGCATCGAATAGTACGGTCCATCCAGTTCCACCTCGAACGGCACTTCGGAGTAATATTCCCTGCTGCTTACCGGCTTAGCGGTGTAGCGGCGGATTTCGACTCCGGTTTTCATGGCCTCGGCGTCCAGCATCTTGATGAAGTTGTCGACTTCCTTCTCATCCGGAACGATGCGGCGCTCAATCTCCAACTGCTGTTTCAGATTCGCTACCTGCCGCTCCATGTCCTTGAGCTTCGGCCGGTAGGATTCCAGTTCGGCATTCTCGCGAATCTTGGCGTCCACGCTGTGCTGCACCTGGGCGTTTGCGTCCTGTTTGGATTTGAAGACGGTAAAATACAGTCCGACAGTCACCAGCGCCGCCCCCAACACTAAGGCTGCCCACTGTTTGAGACTCGGCATTTCGCTGAAATTTTCCATACTCTCCCGCCTCTAGGACTTCGCCTTTTCGCAGGTCAGCGTGAAGTTAAACGACTGCATGTCTTTGACCTGTTCATCCTGAAACGTTTCTTTGATTTCAATACTGCTGAAGCGGCCGGTCTTCTCCAAGTTTTGGATCAGCGAGGCCACCGCATCCGTGCTCAGCGCCATACCTTCAATGTCCACGCTGTTGCCCATGTCTTTCATGGTGCTCAGCCATACTGCCTCGGTGCTGTTCACGGTATCGCCGATGGTGTTCAGCAGCTCCACCGGTCCCGATTGATTGGCGCGCAACTGATCAATCACGTCCACGCGCCGCTTGTAGTTGTCTGCCTCCCGTTGCCGCTCGAGATAGCGGGCCTTCACATCGGCTAATTCGCGGTTCCTTTGCTCGGCCACCTGCATCTTCTTGGCCAAGCTCTGGCTCTGCCGGTCCAGGCGATACCAGTACATCGCGTTCACGGACGCTGCCAGCAGCAGCACGACGAGGATTTTGATCTTCGGCGAGCCGGGCTCACCCATCCCCATCTCGAAGGTAACTGCGGGAACGACGCTGCGCTTGTTCTTCGGTTTCGGTGCTCCAAGCAGGTTGATTCGGATCATAGGTTTTCAAAACTCCTCAATGCCAAACCCACCGCAACTGCCAACTGCCCGGCATTTTTCTCGATCAACTCCACTCCCGGGCCTTCCACCGGCGGCGCAATCCTCTGAAACGGATTGAAGACTTCCACCGGCAGCGAGAACTCCTGGCGCAGCGCTTCGATCAGTCCTGGAACCTTCGATGACCCACCCGCCAGGTAGATTTTCTCGATGTGCTCTCCCGCTGCGCTGGCGCGGAAAAAGTCAAAAGTCTTCTGAATTTCCAGCACGATGATCTCGGTCACCTGCTGCAGAATGGGCGTTTTTGCGTCCTCGCTCACCGTGCCGACCTTCTCTCCGAGTTTCAGCTTCTCGGCGTCGTCGAAGTTCAGATCCAGCTCCTTCTGCAAGGAATCTGTGTACTGGTGCCCGCCGACGCTGACATCGCGAGGAAACAACGGCGTCGTGCCCTTCACGATGTTGATGTTCATCACGCTGGCGCCCAGATTCAAAAGTGCCACCACCTGCCCCGGTGCGGGCTGGTAGTTGTACTCGTAGCAGTTCTGCAGTGCCAGAGCATCGATATCCACGATAGCCGGAGTTTTCCCCGCCATCGAGAGTACGTTGGTGTAGTTGAGAATCTTGTCCTTCTTGACCGCCACCAGCAGCACGTCCATCTGCGGGCTGCCAGTATCTTCGGAGAGAATCTGATAGTCGAGGTTCACATCCCCGAGGTCAAACGGGATGTGCTGTGCGGCTTCCTTCTGGATCGTCTCCGCAAGCTCCTGGTCGCTCATGGAGGGCAGCGAGATCTTTTTGACGATCACCGAGTGCCCGCTGACCGCGGTCGCGACCGCCCGGGTTTTGATCTCATTGTCATTGAACAACTTCGCAATCGCGCTGGAAACCGTTCCGGAATCGACGATCATCGAGTCCACGACAATGTCCGGAGCCAGCGGCTCCAACCCGAGGTGCGCAACCTCCAGTCCATCACGCCCCTTTTTCAACTCGACTGCCTTAATGCTGGAAGAGCCCACATCCAGACCAACAATCGACTTCATCCGGAATCCAAACATGTGCCCGCCTTGTAATGCCGGTTTCTTTGCCGGCGATGTTCTCGCCCTACGGCGATCCGGCAGCGCTGGCTGCCGCCTTCGACTTCTTCCTGCCTTTCGCCTCCATCTGGCTGGATTTTTCTTCCATCCACTGGTCGAGCCTCGATTTCTTGAAGCGCCAGCGGTTGCCCAGTTTGAAGGCGGGGATCTTTTGTTCCCCAACGTACTTGTACAGCGTGTCCGGACTCACTCCCAGGTACTGCGAAGCCTGGCGAATGTTCATGACTTCACGCGAGTCGGCCATAGTTCTTCCCTTTCCACAGAATTGATTTCCCCGCGCCTACCAGTCCGCGGGGCAAATTGGGAGAGAATCCCTCGAAAAAATTGCCTTCGAGAGAATTCAAGTGTCCCGAGCATATATCAACCCGAAAAGTCCCGAGGTCAAGGCCAAATTCCGAGTTTTACCGGGTTTTATGCCTGTTTCTTGGAAAGAGATCGGTTGGCAGTTGCAACCTATCCCTATATATTGTGTTTATGTATAATCTGACTACAATTTATTGAAGTGTTTACAGGTCGGGTTCTAACTTGCGGCAGAACGCATAACTAAAGTATTACAGACGGTACGAAGGTAGTAGGACGAGCGGAAACGGCCAGGGAAATCCGGGCATTTGCGGCAGATTCGGGATGGACTTCCGGTTGGTACACCCCCACTTCGGCTTTTTTAAGAGCTCGCTCCAAACCGACTCTGCCATCTCATTTATTACTTCTGCATTCGCTGCCGTTAGTCTAATCTCGAAGTGGAGGTAGCTTGCGCTTTCTTGATCGTTTGCGGCCGCTCGCCCTTCTCGCCTTGCGTCTGGTGCTCGGCGCCGTCATGATCGGGCACGGCTACGGTAAAGTATTCCATGGCGGCTTGGCACAACATGTGCATCGGGTCAGCAGTCTGGGATTACCAGGATGGCTCGCCTATCCATCTGCTATCACCGAATTCTTCGGCGGCATCTTCATTATCGTCGGTGTGCTGACCAGATTTGTCTCCCTGCTCGTGATTATTGACATGCTGGTGGCGATCTGGAAAGTGCACTGGAAGAATGGCATGTTCGGCAAAGGCGGATATGAATTTCCCTTGACGCTCGCCACGATCGCTTTTGCTTTGATCTTTTTCGGAGCGGGACCGATTGCCCTCAGCAGCATCCGCGCCGGTCGAGCACCCAAACTGAAGAAACCCTGACCGATTCGCTCGCGTCGGTGTCCTCGGTGGTTAATCTTCTGATTTTTCCCGTCAGTTACACTTGGCTTTCAGATGACCAACGCCCTCACGCCTGCCGAACTGCGCAAGCTTCGCAGCCTCAAGAACCCGCACGGCATCCAGCGCTTTCTCGACGACATGCCCTACCATCTGGCGGACACGGCTTGGTCGCCGCGACGCGTGCTCCATGAGAACACTTCGCACTGTTTCGAAGGCGCCATGTTTGCCGCCGCTGCGCTTCGTGCCAACGGATATCCTCCCCTGGTCTTCGATCTGGAAGCCGAACATGATACTGACCACGTAGTCGCAATCTACCGTGTAAGGAACCATTGGGGCGCAGTCGCCAAATCCAACTACACCGGATGCCGCTACCGCGAGCCGGTTTACCGCTCGCTGCGCGAACTCGCTCTCAGCTACTTCGACGTGTATTTCAATCTCCGCGGCGAGCGCACCCTGCGCACGTTCTCCCGCCCTGTGAATCTCGCCCGCTTCGATCGCCTCGACTGGATGACTACCGACAAGCATCTCTGGTTTGTGGCGGAATATCTTTTTACTATTTACCACTTCCCGCTGCTCACACCCGCCATGATCAAGAACCTGCATCGTCTTGATGACCGCTCGTTCCGTGCTGGCTGTCTTGACCGCGCACAGAAGCGGTAGGAGTTGTCACTCCACCAGGTCATGCCGTTAAGTCGTTGGCGCGAAGGCACTTTTGACAAATCTCTGTACTTTAAGAATCCTGATGCGCAACCCCGGCCTTCATGCTATATTCCAGTTCTGCTCGGCCTTTCGAGCGATGGGGCGTGCTCCCGCTGTTGCCACGAGGAGACGCCATGTCCCGCAAGTTACTTCTTCCAGCCCTAGCATTCTGCGCTTTCGCCACCGTGCTCGCACAAGTTGCCGCCGCGCGCGACATCATTCCTGCCGGTACGCTTCTGCAGTGCACGATCGATGAACCCAACTTTTCTTCCAAGACCGCGATGGTTGGCGATCCGATTCTCTGTCATCTCGGATCACTCAGCTCGTTTGGGCATTCCGTATTTCCCCGTGGCGCCATGCTCAGCGGCCATCTCCAGGACTACAAGGACCCCGGCCACTTTGTTGGCAAAGGCTGGATGCAGATCGAGTTTGATCGCCTGGTCCTGCCGGGCGCTCAAGTGCTGCCGCTCTCGGCGAAAATCATTTCCGCTCCGCACATGAAGGTTGACAAGCAAGGCGACATCCGTGGCGGAGGCCACGCGAAGCGCGACGCGGTGGAATGGATGATTCCGGTTCTTTGGCCAATCAAGATCCTCACTTTGCCAGCGCGTGGCCCTTATCCGACGCTCAAGGGCGAAACTCGAGTTACGATGCGCCTGATGGAAGACATCGAAGTCCCTTTCCCGGTTGCGCGAAATTCGGTCCCAATGCCACCGTGGGCGACTCCCAGCAGCTATCGCTCTTACGGCTATAGCGGCTCCGTAAACCCTGCGCCGGCGCTGAGCCAGACGCCGACGGTTCAGCCCGCAACCTACACGCAGCGCGCGACGCCTCCGCTCTCCGCCTCGCCAACGCCTTTGACCATCATTGCGCTGAAGGGTGGCTCGGCATTTCTGGCGCAGGAATATTGGATTGAGGGAGGCCAGATGCACTGCGTCTCCAGCAACAGAGAAGAGAAAATACTTCCGCTGGACAAGGTTGATCTGACCGAAACCGTGCGCGTGAATCAGGAGCGCAATGTGGATTTCGTCCTGCAATCGCGCGACGCGGCCGAGCAGTAGGTGAGCTTTGATTAGATGACCCAAGCGGGTGCCCCACCCAAGCCGTCTTTGCTTGGGTGGGAATTTCCTACGATTTTCGCGAGGGCGCGGACACGGATATCCGCGCCACACGACCTCACCACACCTTGCACACTTTCTCCGGCGGATTCACCATGGGCTGGCCAGCTTTGCAGGAGAAGGCTTGCGAGAACGCAGGCATGTTCACCACCACGCCGTTGATGCGGTACTTCGCGGGAGAATGCGGATCGGTGATGGCTCGCAGCCGCAAGTCCTCGGGACGCTCGTTGGCGCAGGCCCACTGCGCGAAGCCTACAAAGAATCGCTGATCAGGAGTCAGACCGTCTATCGGGTCCAGCTTCTTGCCACTCTCGGCGCCTTTCCAGGCAATGTAAGCAAGAATCTCACCGCCGAGGTCAGCTACGTCTTCGCCCAAAGTGAGCTTGCTGTTAATGTGGACATCGTCCACGACCACGTACTGTGCATACTGGTCCTGCACGCACTTGGTGCGCGCATCGAACTTCTCGCGGTCTTCTTTGGTCCACCAATTCTTCAGGTTGCCCTTGGCGTCAAACTGGCTGCCTTCGTCGTCGAAGCCGTGAGTGAGTTCGTGGCCGACCGTGCCGCCAGTATCGCCATAATTGGGCGCGTCATCCAGCTTGGCATCGTAGAGCGGCGGCTGCAGCACACCGGCGGCGAAATTGATGTCATTCATCTGAGCGCTGTAATAGGCATTCACTGTCGGAGGCGACATGTACCATTCGCCGTGGTCCACCGGCTGGCCGACTTTATTAATGTCGCGGCGCTCTTCAAACTCCCTGGCGCGCTCGACATTTCCCGCGAAATCGTCGCGAGCGACCCTCACCGAGCTGTAATCCCGCCACTTGTCGGGATATCCAATTTTGTTGCGGATGGCGGCCAGCTTCGTCAGCGCCTGCTGCTTGGTCTCCGGACTCATCCAGTCAAGATCGCGAATGCGCTGGCCCATGGCATCTTCAATGCGGCGCACCATATCGAGCGTGCTGGCTTTCAGCTCGGGTGAAAAAACCTTTTGCACATAAATCTGGCCGAGCGCTTCACCCAGATTGCGGTCGGTGTACTGTACGCAGCGCTTCCATCGCGGCTGTTGCTCCTTCGCTCCGCGCAGATACTTGCGGTAAAACTCAAAATTCTCGTCGACGAACTTCGCGGACAAATACGGCGAGAAAGAATCCACCAGGTGAAACCTCAGGTAAGTCTTCCAATTCGCTACCGGTTCGCCGGTGAGCTCGGCGTTCACTTCCTTAAAATAGTCGGGCGTGGCGACATTGAGGATTTCAAAACTCGGATATTGCAAGTCTTTGTAATAACCGGGCCAGTTGATGCTGGGCGCTATCTGAGCGAGCTCAGCAATTTTCATCTTGTGCTTCAGCTTGTAGGGATCGCGCCGCTCTACACGCGTGAGCTGCGCCTTGGCCAGCGCGGTTTCCATGCGCATCACGGTTTCGGCATTTTGCTTGGCGGCTTCGGGGTCGTCGCCTGCCAGCTCAAACACTTTTTGCACGTGGAGAACGTAGTGCTCGCGAATCTCTTTCGATTTCGCATCGTCTTTTGTGTAGTAATCGCGATCGGGAAGTCCGAGGCCGCCCTGATCAATTTCGGCGATCTGCTGCTCGGAGTCGTCAGGATCCTGGGTCGATCCCTGCGCGAAAAGGATGGTGCGGCCATAGGCAAATTGCAGACGCGCGACAAGCGGCGTGACCGCCTCCGCAGATTTGAGCTCGGAGATGGCATCGAGATCAGACTGAACCGCAGCCAAACCGCGCTTTTCAACCGTGGATTCGTCCATGCATGCGCCGTAGAAGTCGCCGATCTTTTGCGTGAGCGCGTCGCGCTCGCTGCTCGACGACGCAGCTTGTTCAAGAATGCCGCGCAGAAAATTCAGATTATCCTGGTAAAGCTTGCCATAAACCGACCAGGAAGTTTGATCCGGCGGGATGGGATTGTTCTTCTGCCAGCCGCCGCAAGAGTACTGATAAAAGTCGACGCAGGGATCCACGGATTTATCCATGGAACTGACGTCAAGGCTGGGAGTGTAGGGCATGGTGGGCTCCTGCGACGCTGCACTATGGTTTTGCGCGGAAGCGAGCAGGCTCAGAACTATAACGAGTGACAAACAGACAAGTGTGTTGCGCATATTCATCCTTGGGCGGAGCTGGGAACGAAAAGTTATGAGCAGGCAATGGTAATGCAAGTGAAGATTTTAGAGAAGGAGCTTCGAGTCTGTTCGGCCGGCATTCTAACCACAGAGGACAGAGGACGCTGAGTAATTCTTAGACACTAGCGCCCGGCGCGGTTCGGGCGGGGACCCGTCATTTCGGCCTTTGCCGGCGCGATCTGAATCAACGAGCGGTTCCCTGCGCGAATGAAATTCAACTCGCGCGC
>DASPSE010000080.1:0-2454 GCA_035624085.1 Terriglobales bacterium | reverse complement strand
GCGATTGCCCCAGCAGCGGGACTGTTCCCGTCGATTCCGTCGCTGCCGGCGCTGAGAACGCTGACGCTCTCACCTGCGATGGTGAGCGCACAGGCTAGCGCGAACTGCTGATTGCGGCCGCCAACGCCTCCATTGGTGACCTTGACTGTAACTTCGCCGCCTGATATCAGGCAGACGCGATCGTACTTCCTGCGTATGTCGCGCAACCGGCCAAGCAGGTAATCGGCAGCGCGAGCGTAGTCCCAGTCGTCGCAACTGTTGTCCACTTCCACTGCGAAGCCCTGCCGCTCCGCCTCGGCTCTGGCCGCCTCGACCAGCGATGCGTTGGACAAGATCGTCCACCAACGGCTCCGATGAAAGGCAGGGTCATCAGATTTCGGAGTCTCCTCTAGGGCGCGGCCTTGGAACAGCGAGCACACCGATTCCGGAAATTGCTCGATCATCCCGTATTGTGTTGCGATTCTGTAGCAGTTCTCGACCGAGGTGGAATCGGGCATCGTTGGGCCGGAAGCAAGGGCGTCCGGGGTGTTGTCTGGAACGTCCGAAACGAGAAGAGAAACCTGTTGTGCCGGATATGCTGCCCGGGCCAGCCTGCCTCCCTTGATTGCGGACAGGTGCTTGCGAACGGCGTTGATCTGAACAATGGGCGCGCCGGAATGCACCAGCACGCGGTAGGTGGCAATCAGATCTTCTAAGGAGATCCCTTCATCAATGGGTTTTTCCACAATGGAAGATCCTCCTCCGCTGAGCATGAAAATCACCAGCGAGGACTGATTGTGCACGGAGAAAGACTTAAGCATAGCTTCGGCGGCACGAATCGATTCCGGGTTGGGAGTAGGATGGCCGCCGCGAAAATAGCGGAAACCACGGAGCTGCGAACCGGGATCGACGGAACTCGCGACAATACCTTCAAAGCGTTCGCCGGCCTGGGTCGCTAGCGCAGTCACCATCGAGTGAGCAGCTTTGCCAATAGAAACCACAAAAACTCGCTGGTAGGAGGAAAGATCGTAAAGGTCTTCGCAGATGCGCAGCACCCCGCGTTCGCAACCCACCCTGCGTTGAAAAGCCCGCTCGACGCTGGACTCTGCCAGCGCCTGCTCGAACAAACGCCGGACCGCTATCCGCATTTCGCTAGCTGCGTTGGAAGACATCGGCAGGATTATAGGCTGGCAGCGCTCAAATCTCTCCGCGAACTTCGCGATACCTCTGCGATCTTTGCGGGGAAAGCTCTTGACCGCAAAGTGCACGAACGTGACGCGAAGATCGCTAAGAAGAACGTGGTTCCTCTACTATTACTTCCCTTATCCATCCTTCGATCACTTCCCGGAGTTCGCGTAATCGTCCCTCGAAAAAATGATCAGCGCCTTCGATGAGCGCGAGCCTCTTCGGCTGCGAAAGAGATTCCACCAGCCGCTCGAGTTCCGCGCGCGGACCGAACTGGTCCCGGCTACCGCTTACGAACAGTTTGGGTTTGGCACAGTTTTGCAGAAAGCTAAGGTCGTAGACGCGCTCATCCGCCGGAACCGCAGGGATACCCAAACCAATGACCGCTTGCACCCGCGGGTCAGGACACGCTGCTGGCAGGCCGATAGCGGCGCCGAAAGAGAATCCCGCGAAGATCAAAGGCAGGTGAAACTCACGATCCAGCCAGTTGAGAGCAGCTCGAACATCATCAACTTCGCCAACGCCGTTGTTGTGCTCGCCCTGGCTCAATCCGGTGCCCCGGAAGTTAAATCGCAATACCGGGTAGCCAAAGGTGTTCAACGCCTTCATAGCGTGAAACACGACTTTATTGTGCAGACTCCCGCCATACAGCGGATGCGGATGGGAGACCAATGCGGCATGCGTCGCATGGTGTGACCCCGCATTGAGCAGGGCTTCGAGTCGCCCGGCTGGCCCCTCGAGAAACAGTGATCGGATCGTGGAATTTTGCGCCAACACTAAAACAGTAACAAAACTGTGCGTACGCCGCTCACCGGCCGGGTTTGGCCCTGGCTGGACAGCCGAGAGCATTTATCCCAGCGCGACCTGTGGTAGTTTATGCTCTCTTTCATGGACCTCGTTTCCTTCACCCGTCAGCTCGTGGACATTGAATCGAT
Source organism: Terriglobales bacterium (assembly GCA_035624085.1). Lineage (GTDB taxonomy): Bacteria > Acidobacteriota > Terriglobia > Terriglobales > Acidobacteriaceae > JAFAGX01. Next base: position 355 of record DASPSE010000080.1, on the reverse strand, counting down.
AACGGGGAACGAGGGACGCGTGGGCGATTTTCTGCACCGTGAACTTTCGCGTCTCGGCTATCGGGCAAACAAGATGCCGGTGGAGGGCGAGCGTTGTAACGTATTCGCGGTTTCTCCAGAGCAATCGAAGCCGACGATCGTGTTCTCCACTCACATGGACACAGTTCCGCCGTTCATACCTTCTTCGGACGACGCCACTCGCATTTACGGCCGTGGTTCGTGCGATGCCAAGGGAATTATCGCATCCCAGATTGCTGCCGCGGAGCGCCTTCGGGAAGAAGGAATCTACGTGGGCCTGCTTTTTCTGGTGGGTGAAGAAAAGGACAGCCTGGGAGCCAAAGTTGCGAACCGGCAA
>DASPSE010000076.1:0-5993 GCA_035624085.1 Terriglobales bacterium | reverse complement strand
ATACTCCAGCAACTGCCGCGCCGCGCCCTGTTCCGCGTTCTTTTTGGTGGAGCCCTCGGCGCGTCCTACGAACTCGGGTTCCTGGCGATCAGCAGTCCTGTGCAGTCGAGCCTCGACGGTGAAGGTCTTGTTATGTTCTGGACCTTGCTCCTTCACCAGGACGTAAACGGGCTGCGGACAGCCCATTGCTTGCAGCCTCTCTTGCAGAGCCGATTTGTAGTCGGTAAGCGGCAAGCTGCTTCCGTTGCGTGCGATTCGCTCCAGCTCCGGAGCGATGATGTGTTGCAGCACGACGCGACGCACGCTTTCGAGCCCTCCATCTACGTACATGGCGCCGAGGACTGCTTCCAGAGCGTCCACTAACAAAGCGGTTTTGTGCCGGCCGCCACTTTTTTCTTCTCCGCGACCCAAGCGCAAGTAATGCCCAAAATCCAGCCGCTGCGCTACCTGTATAAGATGCTTTTCGCTGACCAGGTGGGCGCGCAGCTTTGACAACTCTCCCTCCTGGAATTGAGGAAAGCGATGAAAAAGCTCCTCCGTGGTAACGAGGCCCAAAGCCGCGTCTCCGAGGAATTCGAGCTGTTCGTTGTCGCCGATTCTTGTAGCAGGTGAGGGCGATGATAATTCCATTTCACGCGCTTGCGAGCTATGGGTAAGCGCCTGCTCAAGCAACTCCGGCCGGATGAAACGATAGCCCAGAGATTGCTCGAGCTCGGCAATGGTGCGCGATTTCATCGGTGAAGAATCCGGACTAATTCGAAGGCGGATTCGAACTCTGAGCCGCGCCAGATGGCGGTTTGGAAGCCGGCGCCGGAGTGCTTCCGCCGGTCAACTGCACCAGCCGATCGCGCTCCCGGCGTGCCAGTGTTCCAGCCGGAGTGTTCTCCTGGGTTAAATCTACGGCATGATTGGCCTCTTTTAGCGCGTCTGGATACTTCCCCTGGTTGTCTAATGCGATCGCTAGGCGCAACACAACCACCGGATCAGGCTGAGAAGGGAAGACGTCGATCGACTTGCGGAACTGACCCTCAGCTTCGGGATAATTTTTCTGATTAAACGCAATCGTGCCTAGGATGGAATAAGCCGAGGAGCGCAAGAAACCTTTGTACGCGTCGATTCGATCCTGCGGCGTGCCGGCGGGGATGGCCACGTCAGTGTCGATGGTTTGCAGTGCTCGCTGCGCGTCTTTCTGGGCCTCCGCCAGGCGTTGGTCCTTGTCCAGGTCGGTGTCCCGCGTGCGTTCCGCGACGACTTCCGCGGCTCCGACCAGAGCCTCCGGATCATCCGGATCGATGGTCAAGACTTTCTCTGCCATCGCAGCCATCTTCTCCGCGTTGTTGATGTTCTGGTAGCCATGCATCGCGGCGCGATACAACAATACGCGAAGTTCGCTCTCGGGAAACTTGGCGGCGAAGTCATCGGACGACTTCTCCATTGCCGCTGGATCATTCGCATTTTTTATCGCGGCTTGGTAGGCGTCAAACTCCGGTTGCGTTTTGGCCTGCGGCGGGCGTTTGCCGGTGGGCGCCGGTGCCGCGCCCTGCGGAGACGTCCCCGATTGAGTATTTGCCTGCGACGGCTGCTTCTGTTGATTAGGTGTCTGCTGAGGCTGCTGGGCAAATACCAAGCTGGCCCCTGCCAGCAACACCAGGATCACCGCTGCTTGCTTCATGTTCTCTCCTCGCCTGCGAATCTGGTTCTTGCTTGCAGATCAAGAAATCCTTATCAGTTCTTCGTATCCTGCGCCGGATGTGGCGGCTCATACGGCTGCTGCAGCCCGCGCTGGGCGGCAGCTTTGGCTTCCGGTAATGAGACGCTCGCGCTCAGGGCTGCACGGTAATGGTCCAGCGCCGCCGTGCGGTCTTCCTGCAAATCGAAAATCCTTCCTAAATAGATGTGTGACCAGGCCACTACTTTGGCTTCATGCGCCACTCCCAGGGCTTGCTCAAAATAACTGCGCGCCCCTTGCATGTCGCGGTTCATGGTGGCGACTTGCGCCAGAATGAACAGCGCCCGGCCCGGGTCCTCGCTCTTTGAATCCAGCGCCTGCTGGGCGAGTTTCCTGGCAGTGTCTGAATCCCCCGCCGAGAGTCGCTGTTCGGCCGTTACCAACAGCTTCGGCTGCGCCGGTTTAGACGAGTGCAGCAGTTCGGGATCGGCCTTGGCAGCGAATTGAACCAACGCAGCTCGCTTCTGCTCCTTGTGCACATCAATGTTAGCGATTAGGTCGCTATAAGCATTGCGCAGGCCAGTTGGACTCCTCTCGAACTGCAGTAGCGCCTCGTAAAAATATGGTGTCAGTATGTAGCCTTGCTGCGTGGCCTGCTGAACCGCCGTTTGCCGCTCCGCCTCCGGCGCATTGCGAGGAAGGCTGATCCTGGCTTCGATGGCGCGGATGAAGGATTCGGTGACGAGAAGCGAGATGTCATTCTTGAAGCTCTCCTCCATGGGCGCCTTCTTCACATTCTCCAGCAACGGCTTAAGCATATCGATGGTTGCCGGGTACTTCATCGCCAGCGGATCCAGGAGATAGTGCAGATAGGTATGCCGGATCTGTTCAACCTTGAGCGTTGACGCGGGGCCGGGGGAGATCACCAGATAGTAATCCGCTCCGTAATTGCGGGCGTTGGTCTGCCCGGGCGCTCCCATGGGGTCGATGTAGACAGTGAAGCTGTGGCCGAGGTAGCCGGCTGACGGCAGCTTCAAATAAATCTCTGTGTCGAACAAAACTTTGGAGAGCGGCTCGTGATAGCGGGCAGTAAGAGCCGAATAGGCATCCTGATGATGCTGCCAGATATTGTGCAGCCCCGCCACGTCATAGAACTTTTGGATGATTGGTGCGATGCCGGCTACTTGCAAGGCATCTGGCGGCAAATCAGCCTCTTTCACCTTGAGTTGGAATGTTGGCGGAGCGTCGAGAAAGAGCGCCAGCGAGACATACTGCGCGAGCGTGCGCGAGGGATCCGCATGAACGTGATCTCGATAAAACTGGCACAGAACCTGCGTCTCTTCCTTGGCCTGGTCGAAGGTTTGGGTCGCCTTCGCGACCTCCGCCCGAATCTGCGAGCGCAGCGGTTCCGAGATGCTCAACTCAGAATCATAACCGCAGGCATTGATAGCCGTTAAAACTGTAAACAAGGTCTCGTTCGTGTCCAGAGACACCTTCGGTGAATTCTGACCCTGACATAGTTGTGTCGCCAGCCCCAGCAGGACGGCGAAACACGTGCTCCGAAGCGCAGAACCCAGGAAAAGCCTCCAGCAGGCGGTGAGATGTGAGCGCTACGTTGTCAGTTTAAGGGGTTCCACGCAGAGGGTCAACGTAGCTAGGAGCCAGTAGCCGCCAGCTGCGAGCTATCCTTTCACACTAATCTTCGAAAACGACAATACTGCCGTCCCGGCCGTGGGCCTGCCCATGAAGGTTGCCGGACGAAAGGTGGTGAAAATCAGAACGTTCTTCACCTGCGGTGGAAGGTCTTTGGGCTCCTGCGGATTCGATAAGACCCGGTAATCCTGGACCCGGCCGTTGGAGTCCACATACGCCTCAATCACCAGCGAATCGTCTTTGATTTCACCCAGCGCATTAGTAAATGCCGACTGCTGGAATTGCGGCGCCGTGTTCAGCATAATGGGGACGTCGGATCCCGCTTGTAAAGGAAGCGCGAGGAACCCCATCAAAAATCCAAACATCACCACGGCACTGGCCAGCCCGGCCGTGGCCGGTACCATGAATGCCCGGATGACGTTCTCGAGCTGAATGCGCAAACCGTGGAAATAGGGTCGGCGAGACTGCGCGGCTTCGCGCGAAATTGCCAGCCGCAGTTTCAGAGCCAGATCATCCGGTGCCTTCCGGCGGCCCATTCTTGTCAGCAGTTGCTGAGTTTGCCGCAGCGAGTCATATTCTTCGTTGCAATGAGCGCAAGTCTCAAAATGCTCAGCTAGGGCGAGCATTTCGGTGCCGGTCACCATGCCATCGAGATACGGCGACAATAAGGATTTGGCTTTCCAGCATTTCATGACGCTACCTCCAACTCCCCTCCTTCACAAGAAATCGCGGAATGCGATGGCAGTTTGAATTCTTCCTGCGGAATCACAAGACCCAGTTCCGGTCCAACTTCGCGGACAAAACTGTTAAGACGCTGCTTGAGCGCCATGCGTCCGCGGGTAAGACGGGATTTCACCGTGCCTAAAGATACCTGCGTGATCTCCGCAATCTCCTCATACGACATTTCTTCGAGGTCGCGCAGAATGACAGTTGTACGATAGGGCTCCGGAACCTTGCGCAATTCGTCTTCGACTCGGGCTCGCACCTCTTCGTGGGCCACTCGATCAAAAGGTGAATCGGAGTCGTCGGCCAAGGAGTCCTTCATCGCGGCCACAGCGTTCGCCAGGTCATTCATCCCTGGCTCAATGGAGGTCTCCCGCGATTTGTGCCGGAACCACCACCGGCGCCGGTTGGAGGCTTCGTGCAGCGCGATGCGATAAATCCAGGTCTTCAGGCTGGACTCGCCGTGAAAGTGCTTCATTCCACGAAATACCTTGAGGAAAACTTCCTGCGTCGTATCGGCGGCATCAGCCGGATCGCTGACTGTGCGATAGACCAGGCTATAGATCGGCTGCTGAAACTCGCCAATCAGCCAGGCGTATGCCTCCTCCGACCCGGCCTTCAATTCGGCCACGATCGCGGCTTCCTGGGCCTGAATTCCGATTGCTCCCGCCAGATCACCCAAAGCAGCGGCTCCCGCCATAACCCTCATGGCGCAAACTCCATTATAGGTTCTTTTCGCGCTGGATGCCTGGTCTGAAATTGAGTCATAGGTGTAGGCGCTCCCCACTACACACTCTGTCTACCCTTGTTGTATAGACTCCGGCGCGATGGTGTAAGTTCCAGCCACAAGCTGCTTATATTCAAACGCTTATGGCGGATGCACGCCCGCCACCTTCTGCGCTGCTCACGGAAATCGAGGTCCAGGCTATTGCGGCTGATTTTGCGGGTTCTGGGGCTGCGTTTGCGGCTTCGATTGCGAATTGTCGGCGGGTTTCTGCTGGGTGCCGGGAGCGCTCGGTTTCTTTGTGGATTTTTTCTTGACGGTTTTTTGGGGAGCCTCGGTGTCGTCCACGACTACCTTTTTCGGGGACGGGGGCGCTGCAGTTTGAGCTGCTTGCAGAGTTTGAACTTGCGCCCGCAACCGCGCCAATTCGCTTTCTTTAAAACTAGCCAGCGTGTCCATGCGATCGGCAAATGAATGGCGCGCTCTTTCAAGCGCGGTTAAGTCATTCTGCAGTGCTTGGAACTCATCGCGCGAACCGAACGCGCCGGCAGACTCCACCACCGACCCGCAAACACTGTAGAGTGCGTCCAGATTGCGGTAGAGCTTAAACGTTGCCGCCAGATCCTCCGGTGAGTTTCGCAGTTGAGTAACAATTTCCGGCATAGCGCTTTGCAGATTGCGCTGAATCGACTCGACGTCAGTCTGAACTTCGCGCTTGGTGTTGGCGTCAGTCTTCCACTTTTCGATTCGCAGTTTGGCCAGGTCCAATTGCGTTGCCTGCGAAGTTTGCTCCAACTGTGAAAGCAACAGATTCAGCTCACTCACGGAAGAGTAGGGAACCGGCGCGGTCCCGACAGAAGGCGGATTCGCGGGGGCAGTCTGGGCAGTTGCCAGGACGGCAAGCAACACAGGCAGTAGAACACATCCGCAACGGGACCCGAGCTTCATGTCAATATGAAATCAGGATACTGATTTTCCTCATTTGGGTAAAATTTCAAGCGCTGTGTTTGACTACCCGCGGCGGGTGAGCGAAAATCGTTGTGTTCTACCCATATGGGCCTGTGGCGCAGCTGGGAGCGCGCTTCCATGGCATGGAAGAGGTCGTCGGTTCGATCCCGACCAGGTCCACCATCCTTTCAATCACTTACAAACTTCCCGACCAATCGGTTGGTAGCATTTGGTAGCAAATCGCAAAAACATTTTCAGTTTGCCCCCAAATTTTCC
>DASPSE010000064.1:0-13393 GCA_035624085.1 Terriglobales bacterium | reverse complement strand
GGGGCAGAGCTCCAGAACTCATTGGTTGGGACAGAGGTGCAGATTACTCGAACTTGTCCGCTTCGCGGAACAATACCCCGCGGGCATCTTTCGCTGATATTGTGGGCTCGCCGTCGAGTTCCCAACCAATGCCCAACTCGGGATCATTCCACGCCAACGTCCGTTCGCATTCCGGATGGTAAGAATCCGTGGCTTTGTACAGCACGTGGGCGCCATCCGACAGCACGCGAAAACCATGGGCCAGACCCGGCGGGACCCAAAGCATTTTGAAGTTCTCCCCGGAGAGCTTAACCCCATGCCACTTCCCAAACGACGGAGAACTTCTCCGCAGGTCGACGGCCACATCGAGAATTTCCCCGGTCACGGCGCGCACCAACTTGCCTTGGGGATGGCAAACTTGGTAATGCAGCCCGCGCACCACATTCTTGACGGAATAAGAATGGTTGTCCTGCACGAAGCGATCGCAAATCCCCAGGTTAGCGAGCACCTTTTCGCTGTAGCTCTCCAGAAAAAATCCCCGTGCGTCTCGAAATACTTTAGGTTCGAGGACCAGCAGACCACAGAGCGAGGTTTCGGTGACGTTCATCGGAGGAACCAGAGCTAATGAGGCCATTCTAGAACAATCCTTTCGGGAAGCCGACTCCTTCCGTTAAATGCGGCGCCTGATGCACGTCTTCGCGAACGCAAGCGGTACCACGAATAAATGCGGGGATACTTCAGGAAAACTCCCGCCACTACCACCCGGTTCAGCTAAGCACACGTTTCTTAGTCCCCAGAGATGTAGGTTCCGTTTCGGTTGCACGGGATTCAAGCCATCCACAAGCCGGCATAAAGTTTTCCACTGCTCGCTGGCTTACCCTCCGACTGCGGAAAGTCCTTCCTCTACGCTCGAAGAGTCCTCCCAAAATGGGCACTTCCTCACTGAAAAGAAATGAATTACGCCATTTTCCCCGCTCCCATTTTGAACTCGAAATGTCCCCGAAACATTGGTGTTTGTCCGTCACGGTCGTGAACTGGCGAAACTCCTAAGCTGGAATGGGATGCTTGCCTGGGCTCAAGCCTAACCCGCTGGTCCTATGAGTGCGTTGGGACAACCTCAGCCGAAATTGGACACTGCGGACGACTGCGCCAAGCCGCAACTTGGGGAAGCACAGCGCATGGAAGCTATCGGCCGGCTGGTCAGCGGCGTGGCCCATGACTTCAACAACTTGCTTACCGGCATTGTGCTTTGCGCTGATCTCCTGCTGGCCGGTCTGGAAAAGGGCAGCCCGCTGCGCCGGTATGCGGAGGAAATTCGCACCGCCAGCGCCCGGAGCGCGGAGATGATCCAGCAATTGTTGGCTGTGGCAAGGCAGCGTGCCGATGAACCAACCTTGCTGTCCCTCAATGATGCGATTGCGGGGCTGCAGAATCTGCTTGCGCGTTTGCTGGGCGAGAACGTCGAATTGCGGACCGAACTCGCTGACGATCTGAGAATGGTGAGAATCGATCCTGCCCAAGTGCAGCAAATCATTCTCAACCTCGCTCTGAATGCCCGCGACGCAATGCCCGATGGTGGACGAATCACCCTAAGTACTCGCAATTGCCAGGCGCGGCTCAGAAAAGACTGCACTTCCGGATTCATTGAACTCGAGGTTCGCGACACCGGTTGTGGCATGGACGCGGAAACGCGCTCGCGAGCTTTCGAACCTTTCTTTACCACCAAGGAAACGGGGAAGGGAACTGGCCTGGGGCTGACCACGGTGTATGGCATCGTGAAAAAAAAGAGGGGAACGATTGAGATAAAGAGCAAAGCCGGAAGCGGGACACAAGTTATGGTCCGTCTGCCTGCGGCCGATTCGCAGCCGGCGGGTCCGCAACGAGCGAGAACCTTCGAAGCTGCCCGAGACCAGGGAACGACCTCGGAGCAAAAAGTTCAGCAGCCGGAAATCCAAACCCAAGAAGGGAGGACATCGGTATGAGCAGCGCAGTCGCGCCGGCAGCAACTCCGCCGGAAACTGAAAGCACCAATTTCTTGAACCTCTTAATTGTTGACGACGAGCGCTCGGTGCGCGAAGCCTGCCGCGAAGTCGCGCGCTCATTGGGTTTTGATGGACTGGTGGCGGAGTCTGCCGAACACGCCTACCGGTTGCTGGAGTCGCATGTGATCGATGTGGTGCTGCTCGATTTGAAAATGCCGGGAACGGGCGGGATCGAGGCCCTGCGGCGGATCAAACAGCGTCGCCCGGAGGCGGAGGTGATTGTGGTGACCGGTTGCGCCACCGTGCAATCGGCGGTGCAAGCCATGAAAAACGGCGCTTATGATTACGTGACCAAGCCCTTCAGCATGGATGAGATGCGCATTCTGCTGGAGCGGGTGGCCGAACACTTGAAGCTGAAGAGCGAGAACCGCTTGCTGCGCGAGCGGATCAAGTCGCGGCAGGGCTTCGGAGGAATTGTCGGCAGCGCCCCAGAGATGGAGAAACTCTATCGCATGATCGCCAAGGCCGCGCACAGCAACCACCCGGTGTTGATTCTGGGAGAAAGCGGAACCGGCAAAGAACTGGTGGCGCGCTCCATCCATTTCTCCGGTCCTTTGCGGGACAAACCGTTCATTCCTGTGGATTGCGGCTCGCTGGTACCGACTCTGATCGAAAGTGAATTGTTCGGCTATGTGAAGGGCGCCTTCACCGGCGCAGTTCAGCCAAAAGAGGGTTTGCTCGCCATGGCCAAAGGCGGGACCGTCTTTCTTGATGAAATCGGAGAGATGCCGGTCGACCTGCAGGCTAAGCTGCTGCGTGCCATCCAGGAAAAGGAAATTCGGCCGGTGGGCAGCACGCGGCGCGTTCCGATTGAGGTGCGCGTGCTGGCAGCTACCAATCGTGACCTGGAACAAGCCGTGGCGCAGGGAGCGTTTCGGCGCGATCTTTACTTCCGGCTGAACGTGCTGAATCTCCGCGTGGCTCCCTTGCGCGAAAGGCGGCAGGACATTCTGCTGCTAGTCGGACATTTTCTTGAGCGCCTGTCGCGAGACGCAGGACGAGAATATACGTTGAGCGACACTGCAATGAAGATTTTGCTGGCTTATGATTGGCCGGGAAATGTGCGTGAGCTGGAAAACTGTCTGGAGCGCGCCTGTGCCATCATCAGCACAACCGAAATCCAGGTTACCGATCTGCCGAGCAGCATGACTGGCGCCAATGGACACGCCCAAACGCCGGGCAACGGCGCAGCTAAAATCATCCCCATTTCTGAACTGGAAAAGCAAACCATTCTCAGCACCATCATGCAGTTGAATGGCGACAAGCTATTAGCGGCGCGTTTGTTGGGCATCGGCAAGACGACCCTTTATCGCAAGCTGAAGGAATACGAAATGCAAGCCGTTTAAAATCGGAACCCAGTTCCCACGATGGGAGGCTTGCAAAACTGCAGTTGCCGTTAACGCCTGCATTTTCAATGTATCCAGCATTGGCTGCCCGCGTGCATCACACCGGGCATGATTCTGCTCATTTCGTCTCTAAGGGAAGCCGAGGCTTGCATGCGGGCGCTTGAAGATGCCAGTACCGAGCCGGTACAACTCTGCTCTGACCTGCATGAAGCTGTTGCCCGTCTTGCCACGCAAGAATTCTCTGCCGTCGTGCTTGATCAACTTCTGCTGGATGCACTGCCTGACGAGGCGGACGCCGTTTTCAAGAACCTTGGCTCCGCGGTTCCGGTCTATGTAAATTTTGCCATCGCCGGAATTGCGCGCGTAGTGCGGGAATTACGTTCGGCCTTACAGCGTCGCAAGCGGGAAGTCCTGGCTGCCAAGCATGATGCGGAGCAGGCACTGCGTCACGAGCTGAACGATACCGTCACGGCGCTGCTGCTTTCCTGCGAAATGGCTCTGCGAGTGCCGGATTTGCCCGAGCAGGCGGAAAGTAAGATGCACGATGTCGAGGCGCTCGCCCGGGAGGTCAGCGCAAAACTGCGGAACGCGTGACTGACCCAAACGGGAATGGATCACAAAGCCACTTTGCGCTTATAAGGATCCTTTGCGCTCTTTGCGGTTCAATATCTCTTACCGCAAACGCGGCGACGAGCTACCCAGCGGCTTCGCTCACTTCCTCGGCAATTTCCTCTAAAACGTCCTCCGGCTTCTCATCCAGCATGAAGCCCAGCACTTCCTGTGGCACCGGATTCATCCACACCGGCGCAAACGATTGCCGATGCAGAGGGGATGGCCCATGTTCGCGAAGCGCTGCAATGTGGTGAGGCGTGCTGTATCCCTTGTTCGAGGCGAGGCCATAAACCGGGAAGACGGGATCCCATTCGCGGACCATGCGATCACGCTCGACCTTGGCAATGATCGAAGCCGCGGCGATCGAGGCGGAGAGCGCATCGCCGTGGATGATCGCTTTCTGGGGCAGATCGCAATCCAGACGCAAAGCATCGATCAGCAGATGGTCGGGCGCCGGCTGCAATTGCAGCACAGCTTCCCGCATGGCGAGACGCGAAGCCTGATAAATGTTGATCTGATCGATGCGGGCAGCGTCCACAGCGGCAATGGCCCAGGCGATCACGTGTTCGCGGATACGCTTGGCCAGGATTTCGCGGCGCTCCGGCAGCAGCAACTTCGAATCGCGCAGCCCTCGAATCCGGTAGGCAGGATCGAGGATCACCGCCGCCGCCACTACCGGCCCAAAGAGCGAACCGCGGCCGACCTCATCCACTCCCGCTACCAGGTGCGTGCCCGATTCCCAGGCTTGCTTTTCGAACTTGAGCGTGCAGCGCAGCCGCTTCAACAAGCGGAGCTTGGCGGCGGAAGGAGAAAGCTTCGTCTCGGGGACGACTTTGAGTCTTGTCGACAAGAGAGAAACCGCGTGTTTCTTAGTGATCCTTCGTGGTTTATCTGGAACGAAGGTCGCACCAGCAGAATCTTCGCCGAGGCCGGGGTTGTGGAGCAAGTTGGAAAAGATGTCTGCTTCATTTCTAGCAGACTGGAGTTCAGGCAGATTCGATTAGACACGGAAAGCGGTTCGAGACGTGTAGCTCAAACGGCTGGAGCATTGACGGCTCATCAGACTTCCACCGGAGACGCATCGCTCTCTTCTGTGCTGGCTTGCTCCAGTCCTTGTCGCTTCAGCGGCTTCCAGGTCATGTCTCCGCGCAGGTATTGCCAGAGCCCTTGCAATCGCCATAGCATGTGCAGTTGCCGATAGGGGAAGTGTTCAAGGAAGCAAAGGTTCACCAGCCGCGCCACATCTCTCCAATCGTTGTATCGTTTGTAGGTCAGTTCCTCTTGCAAGACAGAGCCAATGGAGATCATGGTGGCGAAGGCCCAGCCGAAAAACAGGAACTGCAGAAAGAAGTCGGGGCTGAGAACGTTGAGCCATGCCGCCAGGGCAATGGTGATGAGTCCGCCGATTTCGACAACCGGCGCCAGCAACTCAAATAGCCATAGATAGGGGAGCGCCAGCCATCCGATGCGGCCATAGCGGCGGCGGAAGAGCATATCCCGGTTCGGCCACAGAACATCCAGCAATCCCTTCTGCCAGCGCGAGCGTTGTCTGGCAAGTGAGCGCAGATCGGAGGGTACTTCGGTCCAGCAGACGGGGTCGGGGACAAATTGGACTTGATAATCGGCATGATTATCTCTGAGGTAGCGGTGGAAGCGTGCGACCAGATCGAAATCTTCGCCGATGGCGCTGGCGCGATAGCCCCCTACGGTGCGCACCAGATCGGTGCGGAATACGCCAAAGGCGCCGGAAATGATCATCAACATATTGCCCCGCGCCCAGGCTTCCCGTCCGATGAGGAAAGCGCGCAGATATTCCACCACCTGGATGGCCTCAATGCTTTTCCTGGGGAGACGCACGCGTCGTATTCTTCCTCCTTCAACCTCTGAGCCGTTGAGCACGCGGACAATTCCGCCAACTGCTACCACGCGCTTCGGGTCCGCCAGCACCGGCACCATAATGCGCAGCAGCGCGTCGCGTTCCAGCACCGAGTCTGCGTCAACGACACACACGTAAGGTGCTGTGGCCGCATTCAAGCCGGCATTGACTGCGTCTGCCTTGCTTCCCCCGGATTCCTTGTCCACGACAACCAGGCGCGGATCCACCTCGCTACGGTAAAGTCCCCGCACTGGCGCAGTCTTCGCCTGCGGGACATACACTGTCCTTACGGGTCTCAGGCAAAAACCCTCCTGAATCCTCTGCAGAGTTTTGTCGGTAGAGCCGTCATTGATGATGATGATCTCGGTCCCCGGGTAATCCAAATCGAGCAGGTTTCTAACCGCAGGGCAGATCGATTTTTCTTCATTATGAGCGGGCACCAGGATGCTGATGGGAGGCGCAAGCGGACATCCTTTAATCCAGTCGGGGCTGATGCTTTGCACACGGCGCTGATGTACTGCGCTGGTCTTCAGCGCGATGATGAGCATAGTCAGGTACATCAGATTACAAACGAGGTAATAGTAGAAGAACGTCTCGTTTGAGAGATTGAGAAAGCGGATCATGGTAGGGACGCCGCCACAGCGGAAGTCTTGAGTGGAGGGAGTTGCTCAACCGGCAGACTGTCAGTGCGAAGCACTTCCAGCAGAACCTCGCGAACTGGCCGGCTGAGTTGTCGAGTGGACCGCACCGTCGCTTCCAGGGTTGCGTGCAATCCTGCGTTATCGAGCGCCATAAGATAGGCATGTAAGGCATAGCGGTCGCGTAATTCGACCACCTTTCGGAAAATGGGGACGGAATCCATTCTTAGACCGATGAGCGCTTCCGCCGCCCGCAGCCGCACCAAACGGTTGGCATCGCTAAGGCCGCGCAACAAGGCAGGAATCGCACCTGGGTTACCTAGTTTTCCCAGACTCACTACGGCGCGCAGCCGCACGAACCACACGGAATCCTCGGTTAATTTGCTCAGAACCTCGATCGCCAGATGGGGCTGCGCGTGCGCCAGCGCGCGTGCGGCGGCGGCCCGCAATTCGGGCAGATCATCTTCCACAAACTGCAACAAATCTGCGGCCAGCGCACCCGATGCCACTTCGCCGAGCACCCTCCCCAGGACCTCGCGCGTAGCTTTTTCCGCATGTTGCAGATAGGGCAACAACAGCTGCGGACGCTCCGCACTGCACTGGATCAACGCGGTTTGCAGTGGAAGTGCCGGCACGCGCAATCCTTCTCCTGCCACCCAATCCAAAATTGCTTTTGCCGCTTCCGGACAAGCCATCCGCTCCAAGCCTCGCAAAGCCGCTAGTCTTGTTTCCACCGCCCGATCGCGCAGTCCCTCGGCCAGGGCCGGGATTCCTTCCGGTGCCCGCGTTCTCCCCAGAGCGATCAAGGCTCGATGCCGCCTCCATCCGCGATGCGAGCGTGCCTCGAAGATCTGCGTTTCAATCAATCCACTGGCCCGCAGGAATTTCAACAGACGCGCCGACTCTTCCAGTCCGGCGGCTTCAAACGCGTCCAGCACCATCGCCTCAACGATTCGGCGGTCAAATCGTTTCGCGCGCCACGTCTCGTAGGGAATTTTTCCCGAAATCAGCGCGTCCCAGTTTTGGCGGAATTCAAATGCCCTTGCATCATGCTTCGCGAAATACCGTCTGCGATAGGTTCGCCGCAGCAGGATAAAGCCCAGCAACAACAGGTTCGCGACAATCGCGGCCAGGATTGCCCGCATTACGAACGCGGCTGGGCCTAGTATTCGGAATGTTTCAAAAGCGGATCCCATAGGTGAAGCCAAAACTGGTTTCTGTCCGATCTGGTATACGTTTCTGATAAGCGGCAAAGCCGGTTACGTCCTGAAGGGGAGTCAATCGAAACCGCAGACCACCACCATACGTATGGGAAGCAAAGCGGCCGATCTGATCTACCTCCGCGAAATCTTCCGTGCCCACCGCATAGAACAGGTTTCCCACGAGTCCGCGCTGCTCGGTGCCGGTGATTGGAAAATTGATCTTGCTATAGCCGGAAGGCCGCCAATCCGTGCCGTCGCCGGTGAAATAGCTGCGCGCCCCGATCAGCGCCAGGGACCACGACCAGTCGCGGGGCAAGTAGAGGGTTGTCGCCTCGTGGAGCGTAAGAATCCGGGCCGAGCTGTACCAATACCAGTGTTGTCCGTAGTCGATCTCCAAACCACGCACCCACTCGCTCCGACCAATCTTCCAGCCTCGGTCGTAGTCAAAAAAGGTTTCGGCTCTCGGAATGACACCGTTGTCGTCCGCTGTCGCCGCCCCGACTGTCAAAGCGCCCCACGCGGCTGACTTGCCAGTCACCGCCCCGCTGAATCCCCCCGCATTAGTCCCCGCGCGCCGATAAAAACTACCCGCGGCAGTCGTCGCCCAGTGCGATGTCCACTGCGACGTAAGGCTGACTCCTCCATCGTGATTGGCTTCGGCAAAGCTGAACAGATCGGTATCCACACCGAAACGCAACTCGTGTTTTGCTTCACCCCGCAGAGAGAGCAGACCGGTGCGCGCCTCTGTATTCTGCGGATCGAGTTCTAGTGCCCTCCGAAACTCCATCTTTGCGTCCTCGAGCTGGTGCAGGTCCCGCAGGACGCGCCCGCGCGCGGCATGAATATCTGCCCGCTTGGGATCGAGCTCCAAGGCGCGTTCCAGCGCCTTTTCGGCGTCTTGCGTCCGTCCTTCGCGTGAGTACACGCTGGCCAGCCCCATCCAGTTGTCCGGGTCCTGCGGAACAGCCGCGAGGATCTCGCGAAATTCACGCTCCGCATCCGCCAGCTGTCCCGACCACAGCAGGACACGGGCACGCCATGCCCGCACGTCCATGTCTTGTGGCGTACGGGCAACCTCGAGGTCCACGATGTGCATGGCGGCGTTCCAATCCTGCTGCTGCGCGTACTTGCGCACCTGCGCTTGCCAGTCAGGGGTTGTCTGCTGCCCCCAGGCCAGGGAGCAGACTATCCAGACTGCTGCCAGCGATCTGAGAGTCACCGGACACACCTCTGTGTCAACACGCATACCAGTTCAGAACTCCGAGCGAGTCGGGGAGGGCTTGTATTTAGTTTGCTCCTAACTGGCGGAAAACAGGTGATTTAGCTGCATCTTGCGGTTACGTCGGTAACGGGAGTAATTGCACCATCGATTCAAGTTGCCGCTAAAGATCCGGGCGCTGATGCGATGACTTCTGCTAAGCCTCGGCAGGAGAAGGCGCCTGCCTGAAAGGCCATACCGTCGCGCCGGTCAACGCTGCGGAAAACAGTTGCGAACCCGCGTGGCCAAGGAAGCAGCGCTGGAGTCCAGGCTGTAACAGCTCGAACAGAACCACGGCGAGGCGCAACTCGCATCCGCTCAGCCGGTTCGCTAGCGTCCGACCGCACAAAATGACAAGGCCCTGGACGGGCCGAATGATGATTCTGAGCACTCTAAAGACCCCCTGCAGGCGGAGCCGGGCGTCAGCCCACGCAGGCGCCTGATCTGCGCCATCTTACTCGGTCCGGGAGGATTTGTACCGAGCGGGTGACGAGCAAACCGGAAGTTGAAACAGGATGAGCCAGGCGGGCCATAAGTCGGTTTGGGGGACTGGAAGCCCGTTTCGGGTCAGCGTCTTGCCGACCGTTTGTGCCGTCAAAATGGTTCGACAAAACGCCGATGTTTCCTTTAAATTGAGAGGGAAATTACGAGAACTGCACGACCTGCCGGGCAAAACGGGGAAGCTATGGATGTAAGGAATTCATCGGGGACGGGTAAGCTGAGCGATGACTCGAATCGTTTTTTGAGAGCGCCAGGCCTTGGCAGCTGGATTGCCATGATATGCGTTTGCGCAGCCGTCGGCGCCGTTTCCGCTACGGCAATAGGACAGGTTACCCGAACTTCGCCGAGCAGTGAGTTGAAAATCACAACGACATCCTGCCCGATCGGAACGCAACTAGACTCCTACGTCGGCTGTACCATCGTCGCCAGCGGCGGCTCTCCGCCCTACACCTATTCCATCGGTTCAAATCCTAATACTTGCCCGCTGCCCGAAGGAATGTCCCTCAATGCCTCTACCGGAGAGATCACGAGTTCTCTGATCGGCGGCCAGGGCACCTACACTCCGAAGTTCGTCGTCACCGACTCTGTCAACGATCAGGCGTCTCGCAGCGTCAATCTCGTCATCATCGGCAAAAATGCCTTTTTGCCAAGAATCTTTCCGTCGAATTCCATTTTTCACCACCGCGTAGACGCCGCCACTACCGGATTGCCGGTCGATACTTCTCCCGCGTCGCCAATCTATAGCGGTTATTTATCGGCGACCATCAAACCTTTCTTCGGCAAGGATTCCTACGAGTCATTTCCGAATGGAATTCCGGCCATTGAAGTTCCCTACCATCAGCCGGACGTGGCGGTCACGACCACAGTCTATCAGTCATACTTCACCTCCGGTCCCATTCCGCCCTACGCTCCAGTCGAAGGAACCAGCCGATCGACGGGCGACCGGCACGTGCTCGTTTACCTCGAAGCAGGCGGAGGAAACAACCCCGCTCTTTATGAAATGTGGCAGGGCATTTACGAGAACGGCCCTTGGACCGATTCCTCGAATGCGCTGTGGCCCAATGTCTCCGGTGATGCTCTGACCCCGCAGGGCAAAGGAACCTCCGACGCCGCAGGACTGCCGGTTGCTCCCCTGCTCGTCAATGCCGATGAGGTCATCGGCACCGGCACGCCCGAGTCGCCGAACGGCACCGTCAAGCACCCCATCCGACTTACCGTCAATCACATGCTGAACTACTGGGTCTGGCCCGCAACCGACACCGCAGGAACCGGCAGCTGCACGCAAAATGGCAGGGCCATTCCCGTGGCATCTCAAATTTCGCAATCTTCTCCTCCCTCCAGCTGCACCATGACTGGACCTGCAGGCGAAATCTACCGCTTGAAGGCATCGGTTGCGACGCCGTCCTGCGCGGCTAGCAGTCCTCAGGCCAACATCATCATCACCGCGTTCCGCGACTACGGAATCATCCTCGCTGACAACGGAGACAGCGGAGGATTGATCGGTACTCCCGATGGCCGCTGGAACGATAACGATCTGTCCTGTCTGAACAGCCTGACGTTGGCGGATTTCGAGCCAGTCAATGTGTCGAGCCTGATTGTCAGCGACGACAGCGGCGCCACTAGTCACTGAAACTTCCGCGCGGAAGGCTGAGCCAGCCTTGCATCCTGGCGGCTACCATTCTCTAGGCCCATTCTGGGGAGTTAAGTTTGCGGGTCCAGTTTACTCCGCCGGTAGATCGCTCCTAGCTAACCATGAGCCCAAAAGAACTTCCGCATTAACGCACTCGCGGGTTTCGCGGGCGCCCGAGGGTGTCATTGACGGCATCGCGCAGTTTCTGTTTGCACGCGAGACACCTCTCGGTGGTTTCAATCGACGCATGACCTAGAAGGAACTGGATCTGCTCCAATTCTCCTCCCGTGTCGCCGCACGGCGGCCAAGCGAACGTTGATTGCCGAAGGTGCCAGATTTTCTGTTCGAGAAAGAATCGGTAGCGAAGGACGACAGGTCGGTTAAAGGCCAAACGAGGCGGAGCAATACCAGCTGATGAATTCGTCGATGGCATGACGGTAGGATTCTTGCGAGCTAGCAGCCCCGAACGAGTGAAGCACGGCAGTCTTCGACTGCTCCAAATCAGGCAGTCGAAGTATGGTTTTGGCTTTGGCTTTGGAGCGTTTCGACGTGTTGCGATGGACCATACCAGCAGCCAGTATGGTCATTCAGGTGGATGCTAAATTGTCTCGAAGCCCGTTTCGGGCCAGTGTCCGTATTGCCTACTATTCAGCCAATAACATGCCTTGGAATCCAGCTTGGCACGGCTTGCTGCTTGGTTCCTCGCGAGCGAGGCCCCACCGTAGCAGCTATAGAACTCCGATCTTTCTTACCCAAGAGTTCTGCCCGAATACCATTAGACAACCGATCCGGACCGATCTAAGATGCCTGCTTTCGGGGAGGTGTCATGCCGTGTGCACATCGCGTATGGATACTCTTGCTCGCCCTGTGCGCAGTGGCGTCCGCCGGGGCCACTGAAGATTCGCCGTTACCCGCAGTCATCGCGAACGACAACAGAACACCCGCCGGACAGTTCACGAATGGCGTCCTGACGCTACATCTCGAACTTCGGCCCGGCCGCTGGTATCCGGAGGATGAGCACAGCGCTTATCGCGATGTTTACGCTTTCGCTGAGCAGGGTCGCGCCCCCCAAAGCCCCGGCCCCCTGATCCGAGTGCCGCAAGGAACACCGATCCACGCGACCATTCGCAATGCATTGCCCGCGACCGCGAAAGTCTACGGCCTGCATCGGCACCCCGGCGACCCCAATGAAGCACTGTCAGTCTCCCCGGGGGACACACGCGAGGTGCAGTTTCTCGCCGGCGAACCGGGCACCTACCTCTACTGGGCTACTACAGCGGACCATTCCCTCGAGGCGCGGGAGGCGGAGGAAACTCTCCTTTCCGGGGCCTTCATCGTCGATTCCCCCGGCGCGAAACCCGACGACCGGGTATTTGTTCTCGGTCTTTGGTTAACCAAGTCCGAAGAAATTCCTTCGATTAACGGCAAGTCCTGGCCATACACCGAGCACCTGAGCTACCACCTCGGCGAGACCACCCACTGGCGCGTGCTCAACCCGACGATTTCTGACCACAGCATGCACCTCCATGGTTTCTATTTCACCGTGGATGGCGTGGGCGACGGCGAACGCTTCGAGCGCTACTCCCCGGAGCAGCAGCGCCGCGCAGTCACCGAACATATCGACGCGGGACACGTGTTTGAGATGACCTGGCGCGCGGAGCGCGAAGGGAACTGGCTGTTTCACTGTCATATGGTGGTCCACATGTCGCCGACGGCGTCGCTCCACCCCCAGGAAACCAAAGCAGGAGCCCAAGGACCGGAGCACGATGCCAGCGCAGGCATGGGCGGACTGGTTCTGGGAATCACCGTTCTTCCCGGCCCGGACGCGCCAACAAGTTCCGCCGCCCCACCAGCAGCCCGCAAGCTCCAGTTGGTCATCTCCGAGAATCCGGAAAAGATCCCCTTATATAAGCTTGAGGTCAATGATCCGGCATCGCCTCCACCCAAAGACGCAAAAAAGAAGCCCGCCTTGCTGGGACCACCTATCGTGCTCGTTCGCGGTGAGCCGGCAGAGATCGCGATCCACAACCAGACCACCCGCGCGACCTCAATTCACTGGCATGGCATCGAAATCGAAAGCTACTACGATGGCGTCCCCGGATGGACGGGTTCGGGTTCGCAGACCACCCCTGCCATTGCTCCGGGCGCTTCCTTCGTCGCCCACATGACTCCGCCACGCGCCGGGACGTTCATCTACCACACCCACGCGCACGATGACACGCAACTGGTGAACGGTCTCTACGGCCCGCTCATCGTGCTGGAACCGGGACAGAAATATGATCCCGAGCATGACAAGACGTTCGTCTTCG
>DASPSE010000049.1:0-4082 GCA_035624085.1 Terriglobales bacterium | reverse complement strand
TTTCTCCTTGGATTCGAAGTAGTAATAGAGTCCGGCGAGCGACATTCCGGCGGCGCGGGACAGATCGCGCATGGAAGCGCCTTCGTATCCTTTTTCGTCGAAGACTTCGGTCGCGTGCTCCAGGATTTTGCCCAAGCGGCGATCGAAGCGGGTTTCCGAAGCTGGCTTCCTTGTAGGCGGGTGGTGGCCCGTGGGAGCAGCCAGAGCTGGAGAAACAGAAGCCATAGAGTTCGAACGTTCGTTCGAATCTTATGGTACTACATTGGGACGATAATCACAACTTGCTGTGAGGTAGGGCGCAGCCCGAAAAACGCGGCAAGCGACCCAAACTCTAATTGCGGATGTCCGCCATGAGTTGCTCGATTTCGGCCTTTACATCCGCGGTGATCGGCAGGAGAGGCAGGCGAACCGGACCGCCGTAGTAGCCATTCAGATCCAGCGCATACTTCAGTCCTGGGATGCCGAGCTCGCCAACCAGGCGCTGCGCGGCCTTGGCAATTCGCTCCTGTTTCAGGCAGGCGAGTTCGTTGTCGCCCTCTTTCCAGGCAGCATAGATTTCATAGCAAGCAGTTGGGGCGGCGTCGGCGAAGGCCAGAATTGCTCCGACAGCGCCCACCTGCAGCGATGGGTCGAGTTTCTGGGCCGCACCGACGAGAACCTGGAAGCCGACTTCTTTTTGGCGTGTCTTTAATCCGCTCACTACGCTTACGGCCGATGAAGAGGGTCGCGCTGGGCGGGGACGCCCGGCCTCCACAGCGATGGAAACCAGTTCCCCGTTCCCTTCCGTTGCGGACTTGAGCATTCGCGGCGTGACTGCGTCGAAAGTCTCGGTGACGGTTGCAGCGCGCTTAATGTGCCGAGTACCCGCGACCATGCGGCGGACTTTTTCGACGTCGCCACTGGACTCCTTGATTCCGATCAGGTTGGGATGCTCGGCGAGTTCGAGGACGACTTCGGCTGGAATATCGTATCCGGTCGCCTGAGGAAAGTTGTAAATGATCACCGGCAGCGGTGAACGATCAGCGACGAATCGGTAAAACGCCAGCAGGTTCGCCGGTTGCATTTGCTTTTTGTAGTAGTGCGGCGTGCGCACCATCGCAACGTCATAGCCGAGTTCGGCTGCGTATTCGCTGAGGCGCAGAGTTTCTGCCGCCGACTCGATCCCGGTTCCGGCGACTAGGACTTTGTTGGGAGCTGCGGCCTCTCGTGCAGTTTTCAGCACGTCGCGACGTTCCTGGTCTGAGAGGAGGATCGCCTCACCGGTCGAGCCGAGAACGACAATGCCGGCCACTGGCGTCTTCGAGTACCGCTCGACGTTGTATTCGAGTTTCTTGTGATAAACGTTGCTGTCGGGATAGAACGGCGTGGTGATGGGAGGAAAGATGCCGTGAAGTAGCATAAAGAAGCCCTCAGCTATTAGCTTTCAGCTTTTAGCTTAGCAGGTTGACGTCATCCTGAGCGAAGGCTTTTAGTTCGCGTGCTCATCAAAAGGCGAAGTCGAAGGCTCCCTGACAGCTCAACTCCCATGTGTGATTCGGGGATTCTTTCACAAGGATTGTCGAACACAGCGAAGAGAATGCCTTGGTCCGCCTGAGGATACTTTCACAAATGCAGGGATCGTTCGACTTCATCCCCTGATTCGCAAGCGAATCAGGGGATTCCACTCACGATGACAATTCACGGATAGGTTTACGCAGGGGGGAACCTTCGACTTCGTGTGATGTTCGCGGTTGCGAACTTCACACTCCGCTCATGACAATTTTGAAAGTGAGCCTCATCGTCTTGCTCTAGCGGGGCGCTCGGCGTGCAGGCGTTGCAAAGCGTAGATTTTCACTTCGCCGCGTTGCAAGGCTGCGATGCCTTCGGCGGCGGCGCGGGCTGCAGCAAGCGTGGTGATTGTAGTAATGCGCGCATTGACCGCGGCGCGGCGAATGGCCTGCTCGTCGAACCAGGGCTCGAGGCCGTGCGGGGTGTTGATGATCAGCTGGATGCGCTCGCCCTTGATGAGATCGACGACGTTGGGGCGGCCTTCTTTTACTTTGTAAACCCGCTCTACGCTCATTCCGGCATCTTCCAGAACGTCGGCGGTGCCTGCGGTTGCGACGAGCTTGAATCCCATGTCGGCGAACTTGCGCGCCACTGTCGCGACCTGCGGCTTGTCCTGATCGGTGACGCTGATGAAGACCGTGCCTTTGGTCGGCAGTTTCTGTCCCGCGGCCAACTGGGCTTTGGCGAAAGCTTCTCCGAAGTTGTCGGCTACGCCCATCACTTCGCCGGTGGATTTCATCTCGGGGCCGAGGACCGTATCGACGCCTGGGAATTTGGTCCAAGGGAAAACAGGTGACTTGACGTAGTAGCAGTGTCCGGTATCGAGATCGGCGCGGCGTTCGATGAACTCCGGCAGAAACTCGCGCAGCTTGCGCCCGGTCATCAGTCGAGCGGCGATCTTGGCCATCGGCACGCCGGTGGCTTTGGAAACATAAGGGACAGTGCGCGAGGCGCGGGGATTCACTTCCAGGACGTAGACCTTGCCGGGGCTTCCGTTGCTTGCCCCGCTGCGGAGCCCCGCTCCGCCCGGACGGGCGAGGACGCCCGTCCCTCCATTTTCACCGCGGGGGATGGCGAACTGGATATTCATCAGGCCGACGACTTTCAAGGCGCGCGCCAGCTTGAAGGTGTAGTCGCGCATTTGATTGAGCAGCGGCTCGGGAATATCCACCGCCGGCAGCACGCAGGAAGAGTCGCCGGAGTGGATGCCGGCTTCTTCGATATGCTGCATGATTCCGCCGATCACCACGTCTTCGCCGTCAGACAGTGCGTCCACGTCCACCTCAATGGCGTCTTCCAGGAAGTGATCGATCAGAATGGGCCGGTCGTGCGAGTACTCGACCGCTTCTTTCATATAGCGAACAACGCTTTCCTCGTCGTAAGCGATGACCATGGCGCGCCCGCCGAGCACATAGGAAGGCCGCACCAGCACCGGATAGCCGACGCGCGCTGCACCTTCGACGGCTTCTTCAATGGACGCGACCATGGCACCGGGAGACTGCGGAATCTGCAGTTCTTCCAGCAATTTGTTGAAGCGCTTGCGATCTTCGGCGAGATCGATGGACTCCGGTGAAGTGCCGATGATATTCACCCCCGCAGCTTTAAGCGGAAGCGAGAGATTGAGCGGTGTTTGCCCGCCGAACTGAACGATTACTCCCACGGGAGCGCCCGAGGAAGACTCGTGCTCGCAGACGGCCAGCACATCTTCCAGAGTTAACGGTTCGAAGTAGAGACGATCGCTGGTGTCGTAATCGGTCGAGACGGTTTCCGGGTTGCAGTTGATCATGATCGTCTCGTAACCGTCGTCGCGCAGCGCGAAAGCCGCATGGCAGCAGCAGTAATCGAATTCAATTCCCTGCCCTATGCGGTTGGGTCCGCTGCCCAGGATGATGACTTTCTTTTTCGGGGTGGGCGTAGCTTCGTCTTCGTCTTCGTAGGTCGAATAAAGATATGGAGTGTAGCTTTCGAATTCGGCAGCGCAGGTATCCACGCGCTTGTAGACCGGCTGTACTCCGTGTTTCTTGCGCAGGTGGCGGACTTTCTCCTGGCCTTGCAGGCGCCAGGCTCCGGCGAGTCTGCCGTCGGAAAAGCCGTGGCGTTTGACCTCACGCAGGACTTCGGTCGGGATCGCGTCGATCGGATGCTTTTCCAGCTCGAGCTGCATTTCGTTAATCTCTTTGAGCTGGTAGAGGAACCAGGGATCGATGGAAGTCATTTTGGCGAGCTGCTTGACGGTGTGGCCCTGGCGCAACGCGTATTGCACGTAGGCAAGGCGCTCAGGGTGCGGAGTTACCAGGCGCTGGGTGAGAATTTTTGGCTCGATCTTTTGTCCGCCAACGCGCTTACCGGTGTCGAGCGCGCGCACGCCTTTCATCAGCGCTTCTTTAAAGGTGCGGCCAATGGCCATGACTTCCCCGACGGATTTCATCTGCGGTCCGAGATTCTCGTCGGCGCCGGGAAATTTTTCGAATTGCCACTTGGGGATTTTGACCACGACATAATCGAGCGTAGGTTCGAAGCAGGCGGGCGTCTTG
>DASPSE010000047.1:0-4028 GCA_035624085.1 Terriglobales bacterium | reverse complement strand
CAATGCCTCGATCTTTCTTGCGATCAAGGCCTGGGCAAACGGTATGACCTCCACCGGCAAGGGGAACTTGCCCAGAACCTGAACTTGCTTGCTGGAGTCAGCGATGATAACCACGAGCCGCGACGCCGAAGCCACGATTTTTTCGCGCAACAGCGCGCCGCCTCCTCCCTTGATGAGATTCAGTTGCGGATCGAATTCGTCGGCGCCGTCGATGGTCACGTCAATCTGTTGGACTTCATCCAGCGTGGTGAGTGGGATTCCTGCGGCCTTAGCCGAATCTCTGGTTTGCGACGAAGTTGGAATGGCCCGAATCTTCAGTCCAGCATGAACGCGCGCAGCGAGAAACCGCACAGCATACGCCGCAGTTGAGCCTGTGCCCAGGCCCACAACGTTGCCGTCGCGCACGAAACGCAAGCTGGCCTGGGCGGCCGACTGTTTTTCCTGATCGTAAGCCATGAAGATGATCGCAATCTGTGCGACCGCCTACTCTACCGCGTTTTCCATCACAACTCCAACCGCTTTTCGGTGACGCAGCCTGCTTGCGCCGGGCACGAAAAAGGACTAACGTGGGCTACATCCGCCTGTAATGTGATGCGCATGGCCAGGCCTGGCACTCGCCATTTCAGGCGGAAGGCACGTGCAGTTCTTTGTTGTGAGCAGTGCGTTACTCTTTTTCCTAGGAGAATGAAGAATGAAGAATGGATTGAAGGCCATCCTTGCAATATTGATGTTCGCGCTTGTTTTTTCGACCTCATCGTTAGCAGATAACGGAGCCGATACGTTTAAGGGGAAGTGTGCCATGTGCCACGGGCCCGATGGTAAAGGCCAAACCGCCATGGGCAAGAACCTGAACCTCCGCGATCTTGGCTCGGCCGACGTGCAGGGCCAGTCCGATGCTGACCTGACCAACATCATCACCAACGGAAAGGGCAAAATGCCCAAGTACGATGGCAAGCTGACCAAGGACCAGATCGGCGACGTAGTGAAATATATCCGCACGCTGAAACACTAAGACCACTCTCGCTCGCCGGAAGGCCGAGCTACGCTGCCTCGGCCTTCCTATCCTTGGCTTTATTGAACCCGGTTCACACGTCGCCGAATCTGGTTGCGGTTGTATACTTCTGTACCTACGCGCAAAGTAAAAGCAAATGCTGTTGTTTCACGATGCTTGCTAACCGAAATAGTTTTGTTGTGTCCATTTATCCAGATATACCTGTGAAAACCAGAAGAGATTACCTGCCGTTCGGAGGTTAGGAATGCCAGACGATCACCTTCCGAAGAAGCACTCGAAGAAAAAAGCAGAAGAGGGCTCCGGCGTTTCGCGGCGCGACTTTCTCAAGATTTCCGGCGTATCTGCCGCCGCTGTACCTGTGCTTGGAACAAAAATCGTTCACGCCGCAGGCGCGCCGGTGAAGGTGTATGGGCCGGGGAAGGTTGCAATCGAGCTTACGGTCAATGGCAAAAAGCACGCTCTACAGCTGGAGCCCCGCGTAACCCTGCTCGATGCCTTGCGTGATCAACTCGAGATCACCGGGGCCAAGCGGGTGTGCGATCGCGCCGAGTGCGGTGCCTGCACCGTGATCATCGATGGCAAGGCCATCTACGCCTGCTCGGTGCTGGCCATCGAGGCCCAGGGCAAGCCGATCACCACCGTTGAATCCTTCACGGATGGCGATAAGCTGCATCCCATTCAGCAGGCCTTCGTGGACAATGACGCATCGCAGTGCGGTTTCTGCACGCCCGGTTTCGTCGTTGCCTTCAAGGCCTTTCTCGACAAGCATCCCAATGCCACGCCTGAGGAACTGCGCCGCGGCTTGAGCGGGAACCTGTGCCGCTGCGGGACTTATCACGGACTTCAACTTGCCGCCGCCGAGATCGCGCGGAAAGGGGCATGAACTATGCCTGACTACAGTTGGCCTGATGCGGAACATCGGACGCTGATCGGCAAGCGCATTTCACGCGTGGACTCGCCCTTTAAAGTTTCCGGTCGCGCGAAATACACCTACGATTATCACGCCGCGAACCAATTGTTCGGCAAGGTTGTGCGCTCGCCCTACGCGAAGGCAAAAATTGTAAGTATCGATACCAGCGCCGCTGAAAAACTGCCGGGCGTAAAGGCTGTCGAAATCGTTCAGAAACCGGGAACCATCGCGCAATGGGCCGGGGACGACATTGTCGCGTTGGCTGCCGTGGATGAATCTACCGCAGAAGATGCGGCCAAACTGATTAAGGTCCAATATCAGCCAATGGCGCATCTTGTCAGCGACACGGAACCACCCGCTGGCGCTGCCGAAGAAGCAGGGCCGATGAGCGAGGATGACGCCTGGGATGCCATCGACAACCAGATGCCTGATCGGCTGTTTACGCAATATTTGGCAGAGCACGGCATCAGCTTCCACCCCGAGGAAGATCTCCTGAAAGAATTCAAGGGAGACGGCGCTTCCGACGCTGTCCTAGATGCCATTCGCAAGGCTGAGTATCACGAGCCGAAGCCAGGCGCGGGGCACGCCAATTACCAGAAGGCAGCGGCGCAAACCGCCGGTGATCCCGACAAAGCATTCTCAGAAGCGGAAGTGATCTCGGAAGGACTTTACGGGGTTCCGCTCATCGCGCATTGCTGCCTTGAATCCCACGGCTCGACCTCGGAATGGCCGGACAAAGATCACCTCTTCATGCATATCTCCACCCAGAATGTTTCCGGCATCGCGGGCCAGATGGCCGAGCCGCTGGGAGTTCCGGCGGCCAATGTTCGCGTTCATCAGGACAATGTCGGCGGAGGATTCGGGAGCAAGTTTGCCGCCGATCGCTGGGACATGACGGCTGCCAAGCTTTCAAAGAAGGCGGGGGGCAAGCCGGTGCGGATCATGCTGGAGCGTGACGCCGAACTCGAAGTCGCGGGTGCGCGCCCCTCGGCTTTCGCGCGCGTAAAAGTTGCGGCCACGAAGGACGGCATCATCACAGGCTGGCAGTCGCAGTCGTGGGGCACCGGAGGCCCGGGCGGTGGTTCTATGCCGCCGATTCCCTACATCTTTAACATTCCCAACCAGCGGAAGGAACATACCGCCATCCGTACCAATATCGGCCCAGCCCGTGCCTGGCGCGCGCCCAATCATCCACAAGCTGCCGGCATTACCATGTGTGCGCTGGATGACCTCGCAGCAAAACTCAACATGGATCCTCTCGATTTCTGGCTGAAGAACCTCGAGATCACTGGCCCGAGGCACGATGTGTATCGCGAGGAACTCGGCATCGCCGCCGAATTAATGGGCTGGAAAGATAAATGGCGCGGGCGCGGCCAAAGCGTCTCCGAGGCCACCGCTCGTGGCTTGGGATTTTCGATTCACACCTGGGGCGGGCGTGGCCATGCGAGCGACTGCGATTTGACGATTCATCCCGACGGCTCGGTTGAAATCAAGCTCGGCTCGCAGGATCTTGGGACAGGAACACGCACAGTGATCCTGACGGTTGCGGCGGAAACATTGGGAATTCCGATGGACGCGATCCAGCTTTACATCGGCGACACAATGTATCCGCCTTCAGGGGGCTCTGGCGGTTCCACAACCGTGGGCGGGGTTAGCTCTTCGACCCGCCGGGCAGCAGTCGACGCCCGGGAAGCGCTCTTTGCGAAAGTCGCCCCCGCGTTAAGTGCGCAGCCGGCAGACCTGGAATGCGTGAACGGGACAGTGCGGGTGAAGAGCGATCCCAGCCGCTCGTTAAGCTGGAAGCAAGCCTGCTCAAAATTAGGCGCTGTGCCGGTGACGGTTCGCGGCAAGAATCCTGACAAAAGCAAGCCACCTGATCTCACCAATAGCGGCGTCGGCGGCGTGCAGATGGCCGAAGTGGAAGTGGACACAGAGACCGGCGTGGTGCAAGTCAAGAAGATGGTGGCCGTGCAGGACTGCGGGCTGATCATCGATTTGAAAACGGCGGAGAGCCAGGTGTTCGGTGCTCTCATCATGGGCATCAGCTACGCGCTCTATGAAGAGAAGATCTACGATAACGCGACCGGGCGAATGTTGAATCCGAAC
>DASPSE010000040.1:0-3919 GCA_035624085.1 Terriglobales bacterium | reverse complement strand
TTACCTGATCCCGCTCCTGCCTGTTGCGATCTACACCATCCGCGTGGATTTTCAGGGTTTTCAGCCTGGCGAACAAAAGGATGTTCGTCTGCAGATCGATGAGCATCGCGAACTGGATTTCACGCTCGCGCCCGCCTCGGTCACCGAGAAGGTGGAAGTGAATGCGACCGCAGTGGCGGTGGAAACCACAGCTCCGACCCTCGGGCAGGTGATCACTTCCGAAGAAGTGTCCGAACTTCCCTTAAACGGACGCAACTTCGTCCAACTGGCGACCCTGACTCCAGGTACGACAGCAGAAACCAACCCCAACAGCTTCATGAACGGCGCTGCCAGCAGTGAAGCATCCACTCGCGGATCTTATTCGCTTTCCGTCGGTGGATCGCGGGCGCAGGAAACCGACTGGATGCTTGACGGGAACGACAACAATCAGCTGGACGAAGGCGGAATCGCCATTTTCCCAAGTGTTGACGCCGTACAGGAGTTTAAAGTCC
This sequence comes from Terriglobales bacterium, assembly GCA_035624085.1. Lineage (GTDB taxonomy): Bacteria > Acidobacteriota > Terriglobia > Terriglobales > Acidobacteriaceae > JAFAGX01. The sequence goes on along the minus strand of DASPSE010000040.1, from coordinate 3,428 downwards.
TCACCTACAACTATTCGGCGGAGTGGGGAGAACGCGCGGGGCCGACAGTTTTGGTCACTACAAAATCAGGAACGAACCAGCTTCACGGAAGTCTGTTCGAGTACTTCCGCAATACCGACCTCGATGCCCGTAACTATTTCGCTCCCACGAAAAATCAATTTAATTTGAATCAGTTTGGCGGATCGCTGGGCGGACCGATCCAGAAGGACAAGACCTTCTTCTTTATCGACTATCAGGCCAAGAGGCAACGCCTAGGCGTACCCTTCACCGGGTTGGTCCCGACGGCTGCGATGATGACCCCCGATGCCAACGGCGATTACAACTTCAGCAACGATCCCTTCGGCGTAGCTCGTCCAGGTTTTGCTGCAGGTGCCCCGGCGAAGAATGCTGACGGCTTTCCCAACCTGGTCAATCCGTATTCGGAAGGTTCATTCCTATGCCAGCCCAGTACAAGCACGCCTGAGCCCGTCAGTGCAACGGGAACACAGACGGGGGGCGTAGGCTGCAACGTAATCCCTGCGGCCTTGGTCAATCCGATTGCCGCAAAGGTCATTCAGCTCTATCCAACGTCCGACGCGAACAACCCGGCCTCGCTGTACAACTATGTGAACGAGCCGGTGAGGAAACTCAATGAAGGGACCGGCGATATCCGTGTCGACCACAATTTCTCCAGTAAGGATTCCATATTTGCCCGCTTCAGCTACGACCAGGCGACAAACTTCGTGCCGGGAGGTTCGCCGACATGGGCCGAGGTCAATGCCTTTGGTAGCAACCAGCACATCAACAACCACGGCCGCAATGCCGTGGTTTCGGAAACCCATGTCTTTTCCGATCGCACGATCAACCAGGCGACCTTCGGATTTAGCCGGATTTTCAACCACATTCTTTCGTTCGGCACCGGCAGCTGCGAAGCCGCCATTATCGGAATTCCCGGGGCTGATTTAGGAAGCCAGTGCGATAGCTTGACCGGATACCCGCCGAGTTTGAACCAGTCAAGCAAGGACTGCGAGGGTTGCGGGCTGACTTCGTTTCAGATGACCAACTACATGTCCCTGGGAGATCGCGGATATGCGCCCTATCAGGGTGGGACCAACGTCTATTCTGTTTCTGACACGCTCGACCTGATTCGCGGGAAACACAACATCAAGTTCGGAGCAGTCTACCGTGCCGAGGAGATGAACATACGAAACAATGCGTTTCAGGACGGCTTTATTACCGAAGTCGGCGCCTTCGAGACCACTGGCGACAATATGGGAGATTTACTCCTTGGAAGCATGGGGTCTTTTGCGGCGCACGATCAGACGTTCCTTGGCGCTACCGTCGGGCGACGCTGGAAACTGTTACGTCCCTTCGTCCAGGACGATTGGCGCGTAACCAAGGATCTGACCTTAAACATCGGACTGGCCTGGGCTCTGGCGACGCCGGAAACGGAAGTCGAGAATCGCCAGGCGAACTTCGATATTGTGTCTTTGAAATGGTACGTTCCCAAGGGCAGCCCTGGACTGGCTGGCTGCACTAGCTGCATCACTTCCGATTCGGATGTTGGAATCCAGTTTGACAAGACGGCCTTAGAACCACGCATCGGATTGGCCTGGAAGCCGATGGGAAGCGATAAAACCGCGATCCGCGCCGGATATGCCATCTTCCACGACTCGGCGTGGAATCAGGGTGGACAGGGACTGTGGCAGAACCCGCCTTATTACGCCGAAGTCGATCCTGCCACCGGCTTTTGCCTCACACCTGGCGCCAGCGGCTGCGGGCTCTCGAATGGCTTCCTTTTCCCGGCGACCCTTCCTCAGCCTGGTTCCACCGCGGCCGTGCCGGGCGGTTTTGTCTACAACGCACCCGTCAATCCCAGCGCTTACACCGGGACCATCCAGTCCATGAACCGCAATTTCGTACAGGGGATGATCCAGCAGTACAACCTCAATATTGAGCGCCAGCTGCCTGGAGATGTGGTGCTAACTGCCGGTTACGCTGGCTCGCGCAGCACGCACGTCCTGGTGAGTCAAGCGAACGAAAACCTGAGCTCTCCCAGCGCCTGCGGCGTGGTATCCGGTTATACCTTGGGCTGCGGTTTTCCGTCCTATCCTTACGCAGCCCCGTTCCAGGTAGTTGACACGAATAACAGCATGGGCTCGGCCCGCTACGATTCGCTGCAGATTAAGGCGGAGACCAAGAGCGCACGGCATGGCCTCTATGCTTTGCTCGGCTATACCTGGTCGCGTACTTTCGACTCTGGTATGCCGGATGGTCTGGGCAGCAATCCCGGCGCGCTCTACTGGCCGCTACCAGGAACCCAGCGGCTGGATTGGGGACTCTCTCAGCTCAACCTGAATGACGTCTTTACCGCCAGTGTGCTCTACGATTTGCCCTTCGGTAAAGGCAAGTACTTCGGCAGCAATCTGAGCGGAGCGGCCAACGCGTTGGTAGGGAATTGGTCGATCAACATCATTGAGAGGGCTGAATCCGGCTTTCCGCTTTTTGTGGTCGATAGCGCTGATGAATCCGGTGTCTTTTTCATGTACAACGGATTGGTCGTGCAGCGCCCGAATGAGGTGGGCGATCCTAACCAGCCCGGTCCGGAAGGCGGCCAAACGGACTGCCCATCGCAAATCCATACAGTTGCCCACTGGTTTAATCCCTGCGCTTTCGCGCCGGCGCCCGCGGGAGAACTGGGAACCGCTGCCCGTGCGCCGGTTTATGGACCTCGCTTTGTGAATACCGATTTCTCGCTGGTTAAGGAGATTCCAATCCACGAGAGAGTGAATATGGAATTCCGCGCGGAGTTCTTCAATCTCTTTAACCACCCTCACTTCTTTTTGCCCGGCATCGCCGGCACAGGCGAGCAAGATATCAATACGCCCAGCAGTTTTGGCGTGATCAGTGAGACGATTAATCAGACGGTGAACGACGCGCGGTCAATCCAGTTCGCGCTCAAGCTGAGGTTCTAGGGCAGGGGAATCGCGCAGCAGGTAGGCAGATTTAGAGCGCCTCGATCGGGCGCGGCAGAACTGGTTTCATAAATGGGTTTGGGTAGGGCACGGCTTCAGCCGCGCCGCCCAGAGCCGCCAACGATGCGGGCTTTAGCCTCTGAGGTTCAAGCTGGCGGAGCCGCAAAGGCGTTTATGAAACCAGTTATAGGAATCCGAGGCTTATTGCGGCTTTAAGTTTTGGTCTCGCAAGGTGTACACAAACTGCTGAATCTCGTGCCGATCGCGCTCGGCCTGCTTCTCTGCTTCTTTTGATAGCTCTTCGAAAAGTTGGAGTTCGTGTTGCGCTTTTGATTTGTCTCCCGTTTGCCGGCAGGCCTGGGCAAGACGATAGTGAGCCGCTTCCAAGCGGGGATTGGCCTCAATCGCCCTTTGATAGGCAGTGATCGCTTTGGGAAAATCGTTGCGCTCAGAATAAAGAATACCGAGCTGCAA
>DASPSE010000030.1:0-6708 GCA_035624085.1 Terriglobales bacterium | reverse complement strand
ATGCAGGAATCCGACGACCACGTCCGCGACCTGCACTCCGGTGTTGTCGATGTAGTTCTGGATGTCCACTTGCCGGCCGGCGAATCTCAGAAGACGAACGAAAGTGTCTCCCAAGATTGCATTGCGCAGGTGGCCAATATGGGCGGCCTTGTTGGGATTGATGCTGGAGTGTTCGACGAGCACTTTTCCGCTTGCGCCGTCGCATGGCGGCTGCTTGTCAGTGGCAAGCAGGGCGGCCAGATCAGCACGGTCTAATCGAGCATTGATGTAACCGGCGCCGGCAAGCTCAAACTTCTCGAATCCTTCCATTGGCCCGATGCTCTTGACGATCTCCTCTGCGATTTTGCGTGGTGGCTTGCGCAGCTTCTTGGCTAATTCGAAGGCAATGGGCAGGGCATACTCGCCCAGCTCCACTCGCGGCGGCTGTTCGATAACAATTTTCGACAGATCGAGATCGTAAGCATGGCGCAGAAAGTCGCGAACGTGCTGGGCCAGTCGGCGCTCCAGATAACGGTACAAGGCTCCCTCTAAGCTGTTGAAGAGAAGAGTGATTGTAGCAGAGCGCGTGCGCTGCGACGTTTGACGGCAGAGGTGCGGTTCCCTATGATGAAAGTTTGGCGTTGGCGGCCGAAAAATAAGTAACCACAGAGGACGCACAGTTACACGGAGGCATGCGAAGCAAGCCAGCTCTTGTCAGTGTCCTCTGTGGCCTCCGTCGTTAAACAAAAACAATGCGAATCGCTTACCTTGATTGTTTCTCCGGAATCAGCGGCGACATGTTTCTGGGTGCGCTGGTGGATGCCGGTGTTCCCGCCCGGCTCCTGGAAGAGACGGCTGGCGCCCTGAACATTGGAGCCCGGCTGGAGATTTCTTGCGTGAATCGGGGCGGCATCCGCGCGACCAAGGTAGATGTTTATTCTTGTGGTGAGAAAGATTTGCCGCGTGAAGAGTATTGGGAGCAGCGCAGACACGCACCTGAGCCGAAGGGGCACTCCCATAAGCGCGAGGTTCAACTCCTGGAGCACAATTACGCGATCGCAGAGACTTTTCATCCACATGAGCCTGAACGCGGACTGAAGGAAATTCGCGAGATCATCAGAAGAACTGCCATCAGCGAGTCGGCCAAGAATACCGCGATCGCAATGTTCGAAGCGTTGGGCGAAGCGGAGGCAAAGATTCACGGCACCTCTATCGAAGAGGTTCACTTCCACGAAGTGGGAGCAGTTGATGCGATGGTGGACATCGTCTGCGCGGCTGTGGGCAGGGAAGCGCTGAGTGTCGATGAAATCGTTTGCTCACCGCTCAACGTAGGTGGGGGCACCGTTACCTGCGCACACGGAACGTTCCCCGTGCCTGCACCGGCGACGATCGAGCTTTTGAAAGGAGCGCCGGTGTATTCGTCCGGGATTCAGGCGGAACTCGTCACGCCTACCGGAGCCGCCATTGTCAAAACGCTGGTCAACAAATTCGATGTGTTCCCGCAAATGAAGATAGAGAAGATAGGGTACGGCGCGGGAACACGCGAGCTCACGCAACAGCCGAATGTGGTTCGCCTTACCGTTGGTGAGGCGCAGAATACTTCGAGCATTGCACAGGAGACTATTACCGTACTCGAAGCCAACCTCGATGATTTGAACCCGCAGATTTTCGGCTATGTGATGGATCGGCTGCTGGAAGAAGGGGCATTGGACGCTTTCGGGATGCCGGTGCAGATGAAGAAGAACCGGCCGGGAATGCTGCTTACAGTTTTGTGCAAGCCTGAGGACGCCAGCAGGCTGTGTAGCCTGATCTTCAACGAGACGACGACCCTAGGCGTGCGCCAGCGCGAGGAGCGACGTCAGGCGCTGGCACGGGAATGGGTCAGCGTCACTACACGCTGGGGTGAGGTACGGATAAAGGTCGCGAGCATGAATGGCACGGTCACAAATTATGCACCAGAGTACGAGGATTGCCGGCGCATTGCCTCCGAGCGGCACGTGGCGCTGAAGACGGTAATGCAAGAGGCGATCGAGAAATATCTGCATTCTGACATCGAAACGTAGGCGTAAGGTACACGGCGGGCGCTTGGTTGGTCTGTAGGAAATGAGCAAGAAGTTCTACATCACGACACCCATTTACTACGTCAATGCCCGGCCGCATATCGGGCACACGTACACGACCATTGCCTGCGACACAATTGCGCGGCGGCAGCGCATGCTGGGCGTCGACACATTCTTCCTGACCGGGACTGATGAACATGGACAAAAGATCGAGCGCGCCGCCCAAGCGGCTGGCAAGACTCCGCTGCAGCTCACAGACGAAGTTTCATCGCAATTCCGCGCATTGTGGGACCGAATGGGGATCACCTACGACGACTTCATTCGAACCACGTCGGACCGGCACAAGCGCGGTGTGCAAGCTCTGTGGCGAAAAATTCGCGACAATGGCTGCATCTATAAAAGCCACTACACCGGCCAATATTGCGTCTTTGACGAGCTTTACGTTGATGCGGCCGGCCCGGGCGCGCCGTGTCCTGAGTGCGGACGTCCGACAGAAACCGTGAAGGAAGAAAACTACTTTTTCAAGCTCTCAGCCTTTCAGGAGAAACTGCTCAACTTGTACACGAGCCAACCGGACTTCATTCGCCCCGAGACGCGACGCAACGAAGTGATCTCATTTGTGCGTTCTGGCTTGCGCGATCTTTCCATCAGCCGAAGCACTTTTTCTTGGGGAATCCCGGTCCCGGATGATCCCAAGCATGTGATTTACGTCTGGATGGACGCGTTATCCAACTACATCACAGCGCTGGGTTATGGATCTGACCATACGAAGTTGTACGACCAATTTTGGCCGGCGGATGTGCACATGATCGGCAAGGAGATTGTGCGCTTTCACTGCGTGTATTGGCCGGCCTTTCTCATGGCGGCGGGCCTGCCTCTGCCCAAAGGGATCATTGCGCACGGATGGTTGTTGTTCGAAGAAAACAAGATGTCGAAGTCGCGCGGAAACATTGTGCGTTCTGAGACGATTCTGGATGTGCTCGGCCAGGACGCGTTGCGCTATTTTCTGCTGCGCGAAATTGTCTTTGGGCAGGACGGCTCGTTTTCCTTCGACGCGCTGGTGCAGCGCTATAACGCAGAACTTGCCAATGGGTTGGGAAATCTGGCGAGCCGAGCGCTCACAATGATCACGCGATACTTTCGTGGCGACGTTCCCTATCCCTCGGCAGCACCTGCAAGGCACGCGACGGATGACGCCATCGCCGAGTGCGCAAGCAAAGTGATTGCGGAATACGCCTCGCTGTTTGGTCAATACCAATTCTCGCGTGCACTTGAAGTCGCGTGGGGACTGGTCGCGGCAGTGGATAAATATATCGTGGAGAACGAACCCTGGGCATTAGGTGAAAAGCAGGATGAGGAAAGCCGCGCACGCCTGGCAACGGTTCTGTACACCAGCGCCGAAGCATTACGGATCGTCACCGCGCTGGCACATCCCGTGATACCAGAGGCCACGGCCAAGATCTGGGGCCAATTGGGATTAGGGGATATCAAGAACTTCGATCTGTCGAGTCTGAAGTGGGGGCAGCTAAAACACGGAACCAAGCTGGGCAAAGTCGAACCGGTATTTCCGCGCGCTGACAAGAGTGCCATTGAAAGGATGCAGAACATGGAAGAACAAGGACGCGCACCGGCGGCCAGCGTTGCGATCCAAGCTCCGCCACAACTAAACTCTGCTTCAACCGAGCAGGTCGCGACCCAGGCCGTCGCGGCAGCAGTTCCAGCAGTCCCTGACGGCCGGATCAGCATTGACGATTTTGCCAAGGTTGACATGCGCGTGGGGCAGGTTAAAGTCGCCGAGAAGGTAAAAGGGGCAGATAAACTGCTGCGGCTGGAAGTTGATCTGGGAAGCGAAGTCCGACAGGTGGTCGCGGGAATTGCGGAAGCATACGCGCCAGAAACATTGGTGGGCCGCAAAGTGGTGATCGTCGCAAACCTGGCTCCCCGCAAGCTGCGTGGACTGGAATCGAATGGCATGATCGTGGCGGCGTCTATTGAGGGCGGCAAGCCGGTTCTGGCGGGCTTCCTCGAAGATGTGCCAGTTGGGACAAGATTGAAGTAGAGATCCAGTGCTGCCGAACTGCGCTCGGCCTGGATCCTTCGACTTCGCTCAGGACAAGCTCACGAGGGCACCGCCCCTATACGTTCTTCCTATGTTTGTCGATTCGCACGCCCATCTCGATGGCAAGCAGTTTCAGGCAGACCGTGAGCAGGTGATTGCCCGCGCGCGAGAAGCGGGAATCGAAACAATCGTTGCTATTGGGAATGGCGACGGACCGGGCACTCTCGACTGTGGGATCCAACTCGCGGCAAAGCACGACTTCATGTACGCCACCGTCGGCATTCATCCCCACGAGGCCAAACTAGCGACTGACGAAGCTTTTGCAGAACTCGAGGAGCTTGCGAGACGGCCGGAGGTCATCGCGTGGGGTGAAATCGGGTTGGACTATTTCTATCATCACTCTCCACGAGAGGTTCAGCAGCAGGTTTTCGTGCGGCAAATGGAACTGGCGCGCGCCGCCAAGTTGCCGATCGTGATCCATTGCCGTCCGTCAGACAATAGCGAAGACGCTTGGGAAGACTGCCTAAGCCTTATTGGTAGCCACTGGCGTTCGTGCGGCCTTGGCGGCATCCTGCATTGCTTCACCGGAACTTGGCCACATGCCGAACGCGCGCTCGATATGGGCTTTATGATCTCGTTCGCGGGAAACGTGACGTTTCCCAAGGCGCAGCAGATTCGGTATTCGGCCAAGCGGGTTCCGATGGACTGGATTCTGATCGAAACCGACTCGCCGTACTTAGCCCCTATACCGCACCGGGGCAAGCGCAATGAGCCAGCGTTCGTCAAGGAAACCGCTCGGCAGATCGGCGAACTACGCGAAATGACTGCTGAAGAAATAGGCCGGCAGACTGGCAAGAATTTCTATCGTTTCTTTTCGCTTCCCGAAAAGGCCAATTCCATTTAGTTTGTTAGGCAGCATCTTCCGTAGCGGCGGCATAATCTGTAGAGTAAGCAGAACATCATGCCTGAGAATACCTTTGACATTGTGAGCAAGATTGATTTGCAGGAAGTGTCCAACGCCATCCAGCAGGCGCTGAAGGAAATCCATACCCGCTTCGATTTGAAAGATTCGAAATCGACGATCGAACTTGAAGGCGGGGAAGCGATCGTTTTGCACTCGATCGACGAGTTCAAGCTGAAGGCGGTGAACGATGTTCTTCAGCAAAAGCTGGTGAAACGCGGCGTGCCGCTGAAGGGCCTGACGTACGGGCCGGTTGAGGCCGCGGCGGGAAGTACGGCAAAGCAGCGTATCAGTATGCAGCAGGGAATCCCGATCGAGAAGGCGCGCGAGATCGTTAAGTTGATCAAGAACACGAAGAAGAAGGTCAATGCTTCGATCCAGGGAGATTTGGTGCGGGTCAGCGGAAAAGATCGCGACACGCTACAGGAAATCATCGCCCTGTTGCGGCAGCAGGATTTTGGTATCGACATGCAGTTTACGAATTACCGAACAAACTGAGTACCAACCACGGAGGCACAGAGACACGGAGAAGAACAGGTTCCAGATTTGAAATTTACGTGCCACAGTTTTCTCCGTGACTCCGTGCCCTCCGTGGTGAACAGGACCCTAACTTGAGCTCATCGCCCGCTATCAACGGCAAGGAAATATTCGAACTGCTGCGCGAGGATCTCTCCGCGATTGAGCGGGAGTTCGGGCGAGACACAGTTTCACACGTCGAGGCTATTACTGAGATTGGCGAATACCTGCGTGCCGGCGGTGGCAAACGTATTCGCCCCATGCTGTTGCTGCTTTCTTCCAAGCTCTTCGATTACCAGGGGCGCGGCGCAATCAAGCTGGGAGCGGTGGTCGAGATTATTCATACTGCGACTCTGGTCCACGATGACATCATTGATGAAGCCCAGAGCCGTCGCGGACGCCCTGCGGCCAACACCCAGTGGGGAAACTCCAAATGTGTTTTGGCGGGCGACTGGTTGTACATGCAGGCCTTCAAAATTGCGGTGCAGGAGCGCAATTTCCGCATTCTGGACACTCTGATTGATCTGACCCAGCAGATGGTGGAAGGCGAACTGCTGCAGATGGAGAGGCTGGGCAAGCTGATTTCACTCGACGAGCACTTCGGCCTTATTTATCGCAAAACTGCCTGTTTGTTTTCCGTATGTATGCGACTCGGGGCGATTCTTGGGGGTGCAACTGCTGAGCAAGAGGAGCATCTGGCGCAGTATGGACGCGATCTGGGGATGGCTTTTCAGATCGTGGATGACGTGCTCGACCTCACGGCTTCGGAGGATGTGTTGGGCAAGCCCGTGGCGAGCGATTTGCGAGAGGGCAAGGTGACGATGGCGGTGATTCATGCGCTCGAACGCTGTACTGCCGAGGAACGTGCCATGATCAGTGCGGTCATTCGCGAGCGGGCGTTTGATGGCGTGACTCACCGGGATATACTCGGAATTCTTCATCGCTATGGCTCGATTGATGCGGCCTACGAGCGAGCTACGCAGTACGCGGCGCTGGCGCGCAATGCCATCTGCAACTTTCCGCATGGCGAAGCCAAGCGGGCTTTGCTGTGGACGCCGGAGTTTGTAGTGGAGCGGGAGAAGTGAGTTCAAAATCTTACAACGCAGAGAGCGCGAAGAGAAGCCGCAGAGTCC
>DASPSE010000015.1:0-2900 GCA_035624085.1 Terriglobales bacterium | reverse complement strand
GGAAGGTCGAAATCAGCGGTTTGGCGACTGATAAGCCGCCGACCAGCTTGTCGACTCGCTCCACCATCTCGGCGGCGGCTTTGTTGGTGAAAGTCATCGCCAGGATGGATTCCGGCATAACGCCGAGGTTCTCGATCAAATACGCAACGCGGTAGGTGATGACGCGTGTCTTGCCGCTGCCAGCGCCAGCCAGGATGAGCAGCGGCCCTTCAGTGGTCTCGACCGCTTCGCGCTGTTGCGGATTAAGTTGGGAGAGAAAGGACAAAGATTGAATTGGCTCCGAGATTTCTACCTGGATTTTACAGGACGGAACCCAGGCCCCACCCAATACCTAAGTGGCATCAACCAAGTCATTCCACACTGCTGCTAAATCGGATACCATCGGCCCCGAAGCTACAAATCGATAGCAGCACGTACATTGCCGTCTAACACGGGTTTCGTCCCGTTTACAACTCCCGGCAAGAGAACGACGAGGAAAACCTCGATTAACAAAGGGAGTGGACAGGACGGGCGGTAGTCACCCGTCCAGAAGGCAGATACCAAAAAATAAACCCGCGCCAGCGGGTTGAAAGTGCTGCCTATATGTCTCGGCGACCGTCCTCATGCCGCCTGTGGATAAGTGTATCATAGGAGGCTTCAATGGTACCGAGAACAAAGAAACACCGGGAATACAGATTTGAAATAGACGCCTTTACTCCGGCAAGTATCCCGATGTCCCGTCTCGCCGAGTATATTTCTGACCTTGCCAAGATGTTCGGCAACAACAACAGCGTACACCTGCTGAGGATCGAGGGAGGGAGCACCGTACCCGTGATGATGGTGGAGTGGGAGGCAGAGCCAAAAGTCCGCGAACGCATTAAGGCAGTGAAGAGTCACGAAGCTCCAGAGGAAGCTCAGCAGGCCGCAAGGGACATTGATCGACGCCTTTTGGAAGATAACGCCGCAGCAGTTCTGCGCGATCCGGTTGGCACAAAGCTTTTTCGGTTTATCGGCCGGGAGAGTGCGACAAAAATGGAATTTGGTCCCATCAGTCAGCCCGGTGTTTTTCAGGGCGTGCCTATCAAGGTTGGCGGGGAGCATGATCCGGTTCCAGTCCACCTCGAAGATGGAAGGGAGAAGATCATTGTCTTAGCTCGCCGCTCGCTAGCGAAGGAGATAGCGCAGCACTTGTTTACTAACGTGATTCGGGTCGAGGGTACTGGGCGTTGGATTCGTCGTGCTGATGGAGAATGGGAGATGCTTTCATTTCAAGCCCTGTCCTACAGGCAGGTGGAGGAAGCAGATATCCGAAAGAATATCGGTGATCTCCGCAAAGTACCTGGTGATTGGAAGAGGTTGGACGATCCGATTGCCGCATTGGAAGAAATAAGGCACGGTACAAAGACGCAGTGATATGGTCGGGATTGATGCGAGTATCATTTCGCTGATGTTGCACCCCGGCGCAAAGCCGCCTCGCGACCCTGTCACGAAGAAACCTGTGGATCGCATTCGGGATCGGATAGAGCAACTCTTGGAGGATCTTGACAATGACTCCGAGCGGATGATTCTTCCCACTCCTGCTCTCAGTGAGTTTCTTGTGTTGGCGGGAAAGCAAGCACCCGAATACCTTGACAGAATTGCTGAAATGAAGACTCTGCTCGTGAGACCATTCGATGAGCGGGCTGCAATTGAACTGGCGGCTTTAGAATTGGACGATCGTGAAAAAGGGGATAAGCGCGGTGGCTCCAAGGACCCCTGGCAAAAAGTGAAGTTCGATCGCCAGATCGTGGTGATTGCAAAGATCAACGGTGCCAAGCGGATGTATTCCGACGATGATGGAGTGGTCAAGTTTTGCGCTAGAGTTGGAATTGACCCGGTTTCTTCTTGGGAACTACCTTTACCTGCCGCCAAGCAGATGACCTTGCTGGACAATAAAGGAGAGGTAAGTTAACACCGCATCTACGCGGGAGTAGATCGCCACTGGACCGCGACCTAATCAACCTTTACCGGTTCCCGTTCCGCCTTGCACTCGGTGCACGGGCACCAATCGCGCAGGAACTGCCAGGAGTAAATGCCGAGCTCGTGGCCATCGTTCCAATGAAACTTGATGGCGTACTTGCCGACGCCTTCCGCAGAATTCGGCTTGGCGGCTGGCTTGAACATCGGCAGAGCACCTGGGGCGAGCTTCGGCGGTTCTCCCGGTTGGCGATGAGTCTTGCCCCGCTCTTCATCGCAGAGAGCGCAAGGGCAGGCATCGCGCAAATACGGAAAGTCGTAATGGGAGCGGTGACCGTCCTTCCATTCGATGTCCACACCTTCGCCCGTGGTGAGGTTGACCTTCACAGACTTGGGATCGGCAACGAACATACGTCAGTATCGCAACGGTTCTCGTCGCGCCTGTTGAAGACTGTGCATGCCCCGCATGAAAGCTTTAACCGCAAAGTCCGCAAAGGATCGCGAAGAGCGCAAAGAATGCGAGATCTCAGTATCGCACAGAGAACCGGCAGAGCAGGTCAGCAGACGCGACGTATCCCGCTAGCGCAGGGGGGATTTCGCTCAAAATGACACTCGGAAGTCGTGCTAAGCTTTCCCGCATGATTACGGGGCTCCACGTACTGCTCTACAGCAGAAATGCGGAAGCCGATCGCGCGTTCTTCCGGGACATCTTGGGATTTCGTGCGATTGACGTAGGGGGTGGCTGGCTAATCTTCCGAACGCCGCCGGCGGAGATGGCGGTACATCCGATCGACGGCGACTTTACGCAGTCTCACTTCGACCAACCTATGAGCAGCGCCATTCTTTACCTGATGTGCGACGACTTGCGGGCAACTATCAAATCGCTTGCCGCGAAGAATGTGAAGTGCACTGAAGTCGAAACCCAGGCCTGGGGAATCCGCACGACCATCCCGTTGCCCAGCGGC
>DASPSE010000012.1:0-36987 GCA_035624085.1 Terriglobales bacterium | reverse complement strand
GGGGGCCAGTCAACGCGTGCCATCAGTATGGGCGAGTCAGGTAAGGTTCGCAGCTTCAAGACCAATGACAAGTGCGCCGCTGGGTCCGGGATGTTTATCGTGCGTGCTGCGAAGTATCTGGAAATTTCGATTGAAGATGTCGGCACAATCTCCCTGCAAGCCACCAATCCGCAGCCGATTAGCAGTGTTTGCGCGGTGCTGGCGGAGAGCGAAATCATCAACCACGTCAGCGCCGGGGTGAGCGTGGAAAACATTTTACGTGGAATCCACGATTCACTGGCAGATCGGGCAGCCGGCATGCTTAAGCGCGTCGGCATGGAAGGCGAAATGACCCTGATCGGAGGCGTCGCCCTTCAAGCCGGCATGGTGAAGGCACTGCAAGAGAAACTGGGAGCCAAAGTCAATGTCCCGCCCGACTGCGACTACGTGTGCGCGCTCGGAGCGGCGCTTCTTGGACACAAGAGGCTGGCTGCACGAGACAGCCTGGCTAGCGCGCAACTGGTTTCGTGAGGCTTTATGTCTACTGTGATTGACACGACGGTTACAAACAGCAAAGAAAAATTTGCCCATGCGATCCGCGGCTCCTACGGATTCCGGTTGGTCGGGGTTGGCCAGCGGCTCGAACTGCTGGAATTTCCTGCACTGGAGCCGGGCCTCGATCAGGTAGTAATCAAGGTCGCGGGATGTGGTGTTTGTCATACGGACATCGGCTATGCCTTCGATGGCGTACCCACGCGACATCCCTTGCCGTTGGTCCTTGGTCACGAAATCGTTGGCCGAGTCGTTGCGGCGGGCGAGAGAGTTTCTCATTGGCAGGGGCGGACCGTGATTGTCCCTGCTGTGATTCCCTGCGGGGAGTGTCCGGCGTGCAGGGCAGGACGCGCCACCATCTGCCGCAAGCAATTTATGCCGGGCAACGACGGCGACGGCGGTTTCGCCACGCACGTGGTCGTTCCCGGCCGTGGGCTTTGTGCTGTACCTGAGAAACTGCCAGGAGGAATTGCATTGGCCGCACTCTCTGTTGTCGCGGATGCGGTCACAACTCCATTTGAGGCGACCCGGCGAGCACAGCTTGGCCCGGACGATGTTGCCGTTTTCACCGGCGCGGGCGGCATCGGCGGATTTGGCGTGCAGATCGCGGCCGCGCTGGGAGCGGCAGTCGTGGCCATTGATATCGATCGCGAGCGGCTGGAATTGGCTGCACAGCACGGAGCTTCTCTTACGCTTGATGCTAGCCAGATGAACGATAAGGATCTCAAATCCGCGGTTCGCTCGTTCGCGAAACAGAGCGGACGGAACGGAATTGGTCTCAGGATTTTCGAAACCAGTGGGACTACCGCGGGTCAGACAACCGCGTTCGGCCTGCTTGATCACGGCGGTTATCTGGCCGTGGTCGGCTACTCACCGAAGCCGGTGGAAATTCGCCTGTCCAACCTAATGGCCTTTGACGCTACCGCCCGCGGCAACTGGGGATGCCCGCCGGAGCAGTACCCTGCAGCCTTGTCTCTGGTCTTGGAAGGCAAGATCGCTCTCGCTCCTTATATAGAAGAGCACTCGCTCGACGAAGCGCCCGACGTATTGGAGGCCGCACACAAGCATGCCATTCGCCGCCGCGCCGTTCTGATTCCCCCGACTCAATGAGGAAAACTATGAAGAACCACAACCTTGTCGAACACTTCAATCCCCGAGAGATCATCCTCGAGCGTCGCCCCGTCCGCGATGACGCTGGCAGGGCCGCCGAAGGACTGCACAACGTGTGGATTACCCTGAACAACCCAGCGGAAATGAATGCCTACACGACCAATATGATTAAGGAGGTGATTCTGGCTTTGCGCGAAGCCGGCAATGACCGTGCGGCGGTGGCTGTCGTTCTCACCGGCGCTGGCACACGTGCGTTCTGCGCCGGCGGCAACACGCGCGAATACGCAGAGGTCTATGCCGGGGCTCCGGGGGAATATCGGCAATACATGCGCCTGTTTAACGACATGGTTACCGCGGTATTGCAGTGCGACAAGCCGGTGGTCTGCCGCGTCAATGGAATGCGTGTGGGCGGCGGCCAGGAGATCGGGATGGCGTGTGACTTTTCGATCGCGAGCGACCTCGCTATTTTCAGTCAGGCGGGACCTAAGCACGGATCGGTGCCCGACGGCGGCAGCACAGATTTCCTCCCAGTTTTCGTTGGAGTTGAGCGTGCGACGTACAGCGCAACTCTGTGCCAGCCTTGGAGCGCTCACCGCTTCTACTGGCTTGGCGGCCTGACCCAGGTGGTGCCCGTGCTCAAACTGGACGGGAACTGGATCCCCAATCCCCTGGTCGTGACAGACCGCTTACTCGACGAATACGGCCGGGTGGTACTGGGCGAGTGGAAGACTGGGCTGGCTCAGCGAGAGGGAAAAGCCCTGATGGCCAAGACGACCACCGATTTCACTCTTCTGGACGAAACAGTGGAGAACCTTTGCACTCGAATTCTTTACAGCATGCCCGATTGCCTGACCAAGACCTTAGAAAGCCTGCGCAAGCACAAGCTGGAGCACTGGGACCGGAACCGCGAGTCGAATCGTGCCTGGTTGGCATTGAATATGATGACCGAGGCGAACGCCGGCTTCCGTGCCTTTCACTACGGTACGAAAAACGAACGGGAAGTAGACTTCGTCCGGCTGCGGCAGCGGTTGGCGGAAGGCGCACGCTGGAATGAAGAGCTTATCCGTGACATCGCTCCCTGGGTCGCACAAGACGAGGAAGCGAAAGTGGGGAAATGAGCTTGGCGGAGAATACATGTCTTTCCGGCCAAGTCGCCGTAATAACCGGCGGCTCCGGTGGCATCGGAACAGCGATAATTGAGGCCCTGCGCAACGCCGGCGTTCGCGCAATATCACTGGATGTCTGCCCACCCCAGGACAAAGCGTCGGCTTGGATCCAGTGCGACGTAGGCGCCGACACGTCGGTCGCTGCGGCCATTGCTCAAGTTGTGCAGGAACACCAGCGGATTGATCTGGTCGTTCACGCGGCAGGAGTCACGCGCGAAGGTGTGATCTGGAAGCTTGCTGTAGGAGACTGGGATTTGATCCAGTCCGTCAACCTGCGCGGAGCTTTCCTACTTCTGCGCCACAGTATCCCGGCGATGCGGCGCGGTAATGGAGGACGAATCGTGCTGATCGGCTCTATCAATGGATCGCGGGGAAAGTTTGGAACATCGGCATATTCCGCGAGCAAGGCGGGTTTGCTCGGATTGGCAAAGAGCGTTGCCCGCGAAACCGGGCGTTTCGGGATTCTTGTGAATGTAGTCGAGCCCGGTTGGGTTCGTACTCCCCTAACGGAAGCTTTGCCTAAAGAAATTCGCGACGCCGCCGTCGCCGAGAGCCCGCTCGGGAAATTGCTCGAACCATCCGATGTGGCGTCTGCGGTGCTTTTTCTGTGCGGACCCGGGGCAAGTCACATCACGGGACAGATACTGCGGGTAGATGGCGGGCAGTACCTTGGAGCCGATTGAAAAGTTCCTACCATCAGAGGGTACAAGTATGACGGAGAAAGCGAAGATTTCAGACCAGCGATGCACCAGGTGCGGCCACGTGGCCGTCGAAACCGACAAGTTCTGTGCAGAATGCGGCCTCTTCCTACGCGATGCCTACGTAGACCAGCGCCTGTTGCTGGCTCTCGTGCACGAACGCGATGGCCGCAGCGAGGAAGCCCGCCATGAGTTGCAGAGGTTGTTGCAGGCCGAACCCGATCATGTGCTGGCCAACCATCTGCTCGGTTCTTTCTATTTTCATCAAGGCACAATGGATTTGGCGATCGAACACTATGAGAAAGCAGTGCAGGCAGCGCCGTTGTTCGTCCTGGGCTACTACGATCTGGGCGTAGCCTGGTATCACCGGGGCAACATGCTGGAGGCCTCGCGTGCTTTCCTGCGTTGTCTTGAGATCGATCCTGACTACAAAGCCGCACACTATCGCCTGGCCGTCGCCTTGTTCCATTCGGGAATGCTCGAAGAAGCGCGCGAGCATTTCGAACAGTCGCTGGTACTCACGCCCGAATATTTGATGGCACATTACCATCTGGGCGTGATTTACGAACGGCAAGGTAACGTGGAAAAGGCCGCGCTCGAATTCGAGCGCAGTTGCGAAGAGAGTATCGGTGAGGTGAGCAGCCTGTATCACCTTGCGATGATCCGCCGCGCGCAGAACGATGAAGCCGGAGCCGACGAACTCCTCCGTCGCGCCCGTGAGTTCGGTCAAGCACAAAAAGCTGCAAGCTAGGCGCTTGCGCGGATGGTTGGGGAAGGCGGTATGAACTCTGCAGAACAGAGCAACCTGATTTTCGACTGGGCCGCCGAAGGCCCAAGGCGAGCGCAGTGGCCGGATCACGTAATGATCGATGACGAGACCCTGCGCGACGGCCTGCAAAGCCCGTCGGTCAGCGATCCTTCCCTCGAAACCAAGGTCGCCCTGCTCCACCTCATGGAGAGCCTGGGCATCGAAACCGCAGATGTAGGACTGCCTGGAGCCGGCCCCCGACAACGCGAGGCGGTTACGACACTCTGCCGGGAAATTGACCGCGAACGCATGCGCATCCGCCCGAATTGCGCCGCGCGCACCATGATGATCGACATCCAGCCGATCGCCGAGATCACACAAACGACCGGCGTCCCCATCGAAGCCTGCGTCTTCATTGGCAGCAGTCCAATTCGCCAGTACGCAGAGGAATGGTCCCTGGAAGACATTTTGCGTCATACGCGCGAGGCTATCCATTTTGCCGTTCGAGAGGGACTGGAGGTAATGTACGTCACCGAAGACACCGTGCGGTCCTCACCGGATCACCTGAAGACTCTGTTCGAGGTGGCAATCGAAGCGGGGGCGAAAAGACTCTGCCTCTGCGATACCTGCGGCGCCGCCATTCCTGACGGCGTCTTCAACCTGGTTTCGTGGGTCAGGTCCCTGGTCAAAGAATTGGGTGCAGACGTCGGTATCGACTGGCATGGACATCGCGACCGCGGCCTCGATATGGGCAACAGCCTGGTGGCCATTGAAGCGGGCGCGAGCCGCGTCCACGGTACCGCACTTGGAATTGGTGAACGGGTGGGCAACACTCCCATCGAGGGATTGCTGGTTAACTTGAAACTGCTGGGGATGCGGGACGACGACCTCAGCCGGTTACCGGAATACGTGGGATTAGTTTCGGAGAGCACGGGCGTGCCGATACCCGTGAACACGCCAATCGTGGGCCGGGACGCCTTTCGCACGGCGACAGGCGTCCACGCGGCCGCAGTCATTAAGGCCCACAAGAAAGGTGACAACTGGCTTGCCGATCGTGTTTATTCCGGTGTCCCAGCAGCGTGGCTGGCGCGAAAGCAGGAAATAGAAATAGGCCCGATGTCGGGCAACTCGAATGTTGTCTACTTCCTGAGCACGCACGGGTTGCCGGTAACAGCCGAGGTCGTGCAGGCTGTCATGCAGGCTGCGAAACATTCCACTCAAATCCTCACACTGGGAGAAGTCGGCGAGATTGTCCGTAGCGTGAATCCATCCCCTATCGGTCGCAGGAGTCCCAACGAAAGAAGAAGGCGGAAATTAGGCAGAGAATCAGCCGGGGATAGCGACCAAGCGAGACTTTGACTACGTAACAGAGAGAGAAGCCGTGTCCGCCCGGTTCCCACTTGGCAAGTAACAGGCAAAGCGGAGAGAAGGCCATGGCGGCCCGGCTCGTAACAAGTCGCCTTTGACGCCGCCTTACGGCTGCACCCTGTCCAAGTCCGACATCCAGGCGCTAATCGCTTGCTGGCCACCAACTGTATTGCCCTGCACAACAAGATGTGAATAATTGTGTCACTTGGCCTTACGGTGAGGACTTCCCGAAGTTGTCGCCGATGTGCAATCGATTGCACACTTAAATGACAGCGCGCCATTTCGCTCAGCCGTAAGTACCTCAATGGATTAGGATGAGACAACTCAACGATGGCGGCGAACGTGCACCCATGTGGACGAATCTGGTTCGGCTTCGGGGGAAGACATAAATGGTCATGAAGAAGATTGTCCTAAGTTTGGCGGTAGGAATGTTGAGCAGTGTGGCTTTCGGCCAAAATAATTGTTCAGTTACTCCGCCTCTGGGAACCTGCGCGGCCCCAGCTCCGCCTTCGCAGGTATGGTGCGGCGGGAACAACAGCAGCAGTACGTGCGCAGGCGGTACTTCTTGGGTGGGCTTTTACACTACCAGTCCTGCTTCAGGGTCGTGGTCCGGACAGTTTGAGGGCTTGGATGCTGCCACGATTCTCAGTTCAGGCAAGACCCCGGGAGCCCAGGCCGATGCCAACGGCGGCACCGGGCCAACCAACGCCAGCGGCGTGGGTCAATATTTGGAATTCGCGGACAATTACATTCAGGCTTTTGACCGCGCCACCGGAAATGGAATCTTCAGCACGGCGCCGAATGGCACGGCCGCTCCTCAACCAATTTCATTCTTGTTCGCTCCTCAGGGCAGCGCCTATTGCAGCGATCCGTCGTTGGATGGCATCGCCACTTATGACCGCATCGACGACGTATTTGTGGTCGCCAATATTTTTCGTACCAGCGCGTATTACTACTGCATCGGAGTCAGCGCAGCGAAGGGTTCTGTACCGGCCAGCAATCTTGAAGGCTTAAGCTCCCAGAGCTACTGGAACGTCTACGCGTACAACATCAGCACCGCGATTCCAACGAATGCGAAAGGGGATCTCTATTTTCCGGATTACGAGCGATTTGCAAACTGGTCGGACGGATTTTATGTGACTTGGGACTTGTTAGATCCGGATGACAGTTTCGATATTGTAGGTTTTGAGGTTTGCCGACTGGACAAAGCCGATATTCTTGCCGGCCTCTCTTCAGCCGCGCCCACCTGCTACACCTACATCCCGAACTATGTGGCCACCACCAACAACAGCCTGATTCACACTTTATTGCCCGCAGATTTTGAGGGCAATAACCCCATTCCTAGCGACACCGCGGGCGAGTATTTCTTGGCGCAGGTGAATCCCAGCAATGCCGGAACCAACGTGCAATGCTCCGTAGCGCCGTGCGCATCGAATCAGTTGGCATTCTGGACCTGGTCAGCATTTACGAACGGCTCCGGGCCTACCTTCATCACGGTGCCTGATAGCTACACTCCCGGCTGCTACACTCTGCCGCATCCCTACAACACCTATTGCGTTCCCGAACCATACGGCGGCGTGATCGACAGTCTGGGAGACCGTTTGAACCATCGCCTTGCTTACCGTTATCTGAACGGCACGGAATACCTGGCGGCCACCCACACCGTACAGGCGACTGGAAAGTATCACCGCACGGAAATTCGCTACGACAAGATCGCGGCGGGCGTGAGTCCCTCCGTCGTTCTCGAGGGAACTTTGCAGGACACGGTAAACAACTACTTCTTGTTCATGCCGAGCGCGGCTATGGATGAGAACGGTAATTTGGGGATCACCTATAGCGTGGCCGGCACCATCGCTCGCGGCAGCGTTTCAAACTACGATCCCTCGCCATATTTTGTGACGGTAACCAGCAGCGGAATCCAGGGAGCCCCTGTGGCCATTCTGAGCAACAGCGGCTCCAGTGGGCAGGATGAGACTGATGATTACTGGGGCGAGTACGTCAGTGTATCTTCTGACCCCAACGATGATCTGACCTTCTGGGCAGTGGATGAGTACATGAATGGCAACCAGGTCAGCCAGTGCTCCTACGCTACACGGGTAGGCAGTGGTTGCACCTGGGCCAGCCGAATTTATACCTGCCGGTTAGGATCAGGCTGCTAGAGGCCGCTTCGGCTGCGCCATAAGCGTTCCTGGCCTCCCGGTGGTATCCCGCCGCAATCTTTCCCTGTGGGAAGGGGTACATATTTGAGGCCTCAACTCCCCCCTTTGCTTAAAACAGAGGGGGGTCTGAAAATTTTATTCCCCTCGTCCGGGAATCAGGAGCCATTCAGTCGATGGAAGCGATAAGCTGAAACTCATTGCAGCCTCGCGTACTCCGCCTTGGCTTGCTTCAGGATGGGGATGTCGGGATCGGCGTCTTTCCAGAGGGTGAGGAAATCCTGATAAAGGTTTCGCGCTTTCTCGTTGTTACCTGTCGCCAAATAGCTTCGCCCCAGTTGCAGCCTCGCTAACGCCCCCACCGGCGAGTTAAGCAAAATACCCTGGTTGTCGAGAATCTTTTGAAATTCCGCTACGGCCTTGTCCTCTTGCCTCGCGCGCAGACAAGCCTGCCCGCGCACATATACCGGATACAGAGTTCCAACTTGGAATTGCGGAGGCAGGCCCAATTCATAGGGCGCCGCTGCCTGGAGTAATTCAATGCCTTGGGCCGCATTGTTTCGGCTGAGCGCGATTTCAGCACGGATCGTAGGGAGCCAGTAGTCTTGCAAGATGGTACTGCGCGGAAAGTCGTCATTCAGTTTGTCCGCCAACTTTTGCGCACGCGCGACGTCGCCGGACTTGGCTAGCACCAAGGCCACAAGCAAACGGACATCCCGGCCTGGGGACATTGACATGGCAGCCGCGGCGCCTGCGCGAGCTTTGGCTGTATTGCCGAACTCCGCCTCCCATAGTGCTTCGTTGGCTTGCCAAAGTGCGGCAGCTTCTTTTGCATCGTTGCGTTTTGCCGAGTCGACCGCCCGGCGTGACAACTCCCGCGCCTTCTCCATCCGTCCGTAATACGCCTGGGTCTGCGACTCATCGGAAAGAAGCAGGTCTTCTGCGCCAGGCTTGCCGGTGGCCCAATTCACCTGCTCCTGCATGCTCGCGAAATCGTTTTTCAGAAAAGCCAGGAAATACCCGTTCTGGCGCAGGTAAGGATCATCCAGATTGTGCGACAGGGCTTCTCGGAAAGTGGTTTCGGCATCATCCATGTGATTCAGAGCCAGACTGAAGAGTGCCAGATTGCCATAGGACAAAACGCTGTTCGGTTCAAGCCGGAGGCTCTGGCGAGTTTCAGCTACGGCTTCTTGGTATTGTCCCAACAATGCGTAGTTGTCCCCTAGATCAAGATGGGCGAGGAAGTCGCGAGGGTATTCTTGTATGCAGAGCCGCAGCTCCTGGTTCGCCTTTTCCACCTGTCCCGTAACGAAGGTGTAGTACTGGGTGGAGATGTAAAAGCTTTCGTGTTCGCTCGACCGTTGCCGCAGTTCGAAAGCCTTGGTCAAATTGTCTATGGCTAAGTCGGCCTGCCCCAGATTGCTATAGGAGACTCCCAGCCGGGCGTAGGCAAGCGCAAAGTTGGGATCCAATTCCAGAGCTCGCTTCAGCAGAGGGATCGCTTCAGGGTCCCCATGCTCCTGCTGTACTCTTATGCCGTCGGTATAAGCTTGAAGTGCCGGCAGTGAAGAAGTTGTGACCTCCTCAAGAGCCTGGTTGAATTTCTCGATTGAGCTCCGCGATTCACCAAGTTTTGCTCGCACAGAAGTCACAGCGGAATCAAGAGCCTGCAATACCTTCTCACGTCCCGCGGCTTCGGCTTTAGCGATCCCGATTGAGTCTCCAGTCTGACAGTTCACCGCCTCCAGGGCGATAGCGTAATGGCTCCCAAGACTCGCTATTGATCCCGCCAACACGGCCTTGCTTCCGGCGCGCAGGCAAATCTCCATGGCAATTGGTTCGCTGATTTTTTCGTCGGAAGCCCGGCCCATTCGCCGAAGGGTACCGGTGACCCTCTGTTCTGACAACACGTTGAGAAACGGTGACTGTTCGAGATCGGCTGATACTGCTTGTTTCAGCGTGCCGTCAAACAGATGTTCTCCGGTAGTGTTGTCGAAATCGGCAAGAACGATGGAGTCTTTCTCGGTGAGTTTGGCAGGATGTCGGAAAAGGAAATGGCCGGCCAGTACGGCGGCGGCAATCACTACCACTGCTCCGGCGATCCCAAGTACTCGCCTGTCCCTTGCAAAAGGTGCCGCCTCCCGTACGGTCGCCGATTGGTGCGACTCTGTATCTGGCTTTAGCCGTTGGAGATCAGTGCGCGTGCCGGAGTCGTGCCGAGAGGACGGTTGTGGTATTCCTGCCGTCTCGACGGGAGCGATAAGGCGGTACCCAACACGGGGAACGGTCTCAATGTAGCGCGGCTCATCCGCCGAATCGCACAGCGCCTCTCGCAACTTCTTGACAGACGTGTTGAGTCCGTGTTCGAAATCGACGAAAGTGTCCGCAGGCCAAAGCCTTTCCCGGATTTCTTCCCGGGTGACGACTTTGCCCGCACGCGCCAGCAGGACCTCCAAAATCAGATACGGGTGCCCGCGCAGCTTTATTCGTGTCCCGTGCTTGGACAACTCCCGCGCTTCAGTGTCCACTGCGAACGGGCCAAACCGAAATACACGTGGAGTTTCCACGGCCCCCACTCACCATGGATATGGTTGCCGAATTCTACCACCAGCAGCGCTCCTAGTGACTCCCACGCAACCATCTTAATTTTCAACGCGTTGGCGATTTACCTCTAACTTATGCAGGTTTCATCTCCAATGCATTGTATCGGTTCGTGGGTTTACGGATAGTGGCACTGCATTTCGAGCTACCTCTGGGTGAGGGTGGGCACGACGTTCGGGGTGAAGCTGTCGCTGCCTGGCGCAGATGCATGTTCTGAAGTTCGCGAAAAGAAGCCTCTCACTCGATGAGCCGATTTGCCCGCGTTTTCCGCCTTTATAGATAGAAGGCGGCGTTTGTGAGTGTTTTTTGGAGGTTAAGAAGAAGAATCACTCAAAGGGGTGAGGAGGTATTCAATGACGTACTTTGATTGCTTCGTAGTAGGGTCGTGGATGTTCGCGATGGGGTGGTTTCTTGAAGCCGTCTACATGCAAAACCAGGATGAAAAACGGGAAAGTCCGCGTGTAGATGAAGCGCCAGAACGCTGCTCGGAGTGTGAGGCATGGCGCCTTCCGATCAGTACCAGTGCTGTCGCCGCTGACTGAAGGAAAACGATTTGCCGTCACGCTCGCCGTAGGGCGCATTTAGCGACCTCAGAATTACCTGTCGGCTGGCTCACAAAGCAAACAGCTCAGCGATCCGACCGAAGGTGTGGCAGAGCTGTGGGTTGTTAAGACCGGGGCTGCCCCGTGCCGGGCAGCAAAGTAACCATGACTGAAGGAGGCATATTATGGCTGCCAATCCGAGTGTTGCTAATCCCAACCTAATTCCAGAAACGGAGCAAGCAGTCTCGAACGATAAGAAGCTGATGAGCTTGCTGGAACACGCCGAGGAAGTATTGCGTAAGTCCTTCGGCGACGATGAACAAACAATCGCGAACTCTCTCCGCGGGCTGTGAAGGAGTAACCCGTATGGACTGCCCTTCCGGCAGGCGAACAGGATGGGAGGCGACGTTAAGCCGGAGTACAGATAATTGGGAAGGAGCCAACATCGTGGCTGTTAATCCGAGTATGGCGAACTTAATGCCGGAACCAGAGCAAGTTTTCTCGAACGGTTTAAGGGTGCAGACGCAGCTGCATGGGAATGTGTTCGTCTTTCATTGCCAAGGTCGCCTTGTCTTTGGTGATGAGGGCGCAGTTTTGCGCGAAAGAGTGGGCAGTATGTTATCGGGATCTCCGAATATTGTGGTGAACCTGCGCGAGCTGGATCATATAGACAGCGGTGGAATCGGCGTTCTGATTGGACTTCTCGTCTCGGCACGAAATCGCGGGGGCGATCTCAAGCTGGTCGCGCCCAACCAGCATGTCACCGACGTGCTTCGACGCACAAATCTACACACCATATTCAAGCTCTATGATGGTGACGACGAAGCGGTCGCCGCCTTCCGCCATGGTTGACCGTGACCTGCCCGGAATCAAAATGGTGTGTGGCGAAACGTGTGCTAGCAGATTAGGCGATCTGCGCCCGGACCGCAGGTCTTAGCGCTCGACGCACCGACTCAAGAAAGCCCAGGATTGCCGCCGATTCTTCGTCGCGCCGCCACGCCATGTAGACGTCGATTTTGGCTTCGGCTTCGTTTAGGGGTACGGAAACCAGTTCGACCCCGGAGACGGAGCGAGTCACAATTGCTCCCGTGCCGATAAAAATGGCCTTTCCAGAAGCAACCATAATGGAGCCCGCCTCCTCGTGCGCTTCAACGTGGGTTACTGCAAAGTGGGGAGTCAAACCTTGACGGCTGTAGAGGCCGAGAATGCGATCATACAATCCGGTCGAGAAGCTTCGGTCAAAAATGATTAAAGGCTCATCGGCAACCTCTTTGAGCTTGAGAAATTTGCGCTTAGCAAGCCGATGGCTCTTCGGAAGGACCACTACAAATTCTTCCTCAAATAGCAATTCGCAATCCAGTTTCACCTGGTTGACCGGCGGACGCAAAAAGCCAACGTCAATTTCGCATTTTTCGAGAATTTCGTTCTGCAAGCCGGAGAAGACATCTTTACATTCGATATTGATTCCAGGAAAACGCCTGCAGTGTTCAGCCACCACTTTCGCAACCAGGCCACCCAGACCAGAGGCGATGCCGATCCTGACAATTCCGCTTTCTCCCTTTTGAGCGTGCCGGGCAGCTTCGGTCGCATGTCCCGCCTGCACCACGAGTTTTCTGCCTTCATCCAGGAAGGCGCGACCCGCTTTAGTCAATTGCACGCCGCGTCTGGTACGGACGAAGAGCTCGACGCCCAGTTCGTCTTCGAGTTGGCGGATTTGCCGGCTCAGTGGCGGCTGGGCAATGTGCAATTGTTGGGCGGCCTTACTGAAATTTAAAGATTCGGCCACTGCAAGGAAGTAACGTACGTGGCGCAGTTCCATGATTCGGGTATTCTATACCTGGCGAGTATGACGCCCAAGCGTTCTGTTTCGGTAGTGGTGCAGTTTGACAGGGAAGCGAGCCAAACGCGCGAATGCTCTGTCGCCAAAAGCGCGACAGTTCGCGCGGCTCGCCCAGATCCTTCGCTGCGCAAAAGAGGCTTGCTCAGGATGACAATCAAACTGCACCACTACCCCTGTTTCTCCAATTTCTTAATTACTCTTCGCACACGCATTCTGCCGTACCAGCCGATCTTTGTAGTTCTCGCAGCTTGAAACGCTGCAATTGGCCGGTAGCCGTCTTCGGAAGCGCAGCCGGACTCAACCAGCGCCTTCGGATGACGAGGCGTTCTACAATACGAATTCGCCTTTCCATGCCCGATGAAACGCAAGACAGGCTATCGCCTTTTACCAACGCTGCTGTTGCGGTCCTCTGCATTTCAGCTTGCAAATTTCTAGTGCACTTGTACGCCGGCCGCCATTACGGCTATTTCGTTGACGAGCTGTATTACCTGGCTTGTAGTCGACATCTGGATTGGGGTTACGTTGACCAACCGCCTCTGATTGCCCTCATCACTTGGACTGCGCAGTCGCTGCTGGGAGATTCGCTTCCGGCAATCCGGCTTTTGCCGGCACTCGCGGGAGCCGCCGAGGTTGCCCTGACCGCGCTGATTGCCCGCGAGCTCGGCGGAAAGATTTTTGCGCAGAGCCTCGCTGCTCTCGCGGTGCTGGTGGCACCGGGGATCCTCACTATCGACAACTTGCTGACCATGAATGCGTTCGAGCCGCTGTTCTGGCTGGGCTGCGCTTACCTTGTTGTTCGTATGATCAAAACCGGCAACCAGAAGCTCTGGATCTGGTTTGGCGTGTTATCGGGAGTCGGGCTCGAAAATAAATACTCGATGCTGATTTTTGGCGCCGGCATTGTCTTCGGACTGCTCTTGACGCGGCAGCGCCGTTTGCTCGCCAGTTCCTGGCTATGGCTGGGGGGCATAATCGCATTGTTGATTTTCATGCCCAATCTTTTGTGGAACGTTAAGCACCATTTTCCGTTCTTGGAATTGCAGGAAAACATCCGCCGCAGCCAGCGCAATGTTCATTTAGGGTTCTGGAGATTTACAGGTGAAGAAATTCTGACCATGATGCCGCTGAGCTTGCCCATCTGGCTGGCGGGTCTGTGGTTTTTCTTTTTCTCGAGGCCGGGGAAAAGTTTCCGAGCGTTAGGCTGGGCCTGGATTATCACCGCCGCAGCAATCTTCACACTCAACCCCAGAGTGTATTACCTCTACCCTGCCTTCCCGGTTTTGTTTGCTGGCGGAGGTGTCCTGGGGGAAGCGTGGCTTGGGCGGCCGCGGCTGGGGTGGCTGAAGCTGGCTTATCCCGCAGCGATGTTGCTGGCCGGCGCAGTCTTGTCGCCCATCGCGATACCAGTCCTGACCCCCGAACGATACATTCAATACACGAAGTTGCTGCACCTTGAGCAGCCCAGAGTGGAAACTCATCGGCTAGGGCCGTTGCCCCAGCTCTTTGCCGATCAGTTTGGTTGGGAGGAGATGACCGCCACGGTCGCGGTTGTCTACAACGGCCTGCCTGCGGAGATTCGCGGCAAGACCGCCATCTTCGGGCAAAATTACGGACAAGCAGGCGCAATCGATCTCTTCGGTCCGAAATATGGCTTGCCGCCCGCTATCAGCGGACACCAGAGCTACTTTTTGTGGGGCCCACGCAACTATACGGGCGAGAGCGTCATCGTGATGCAGGGCCGGCAGCAGGATCTCGAGCGGCGCTTCGCGGATGTGCAAAAGGTAGCCCGCGTTGAACATCCGTACTCCATGCCGTATGAGCACTTCGATGTTTACTACTGCCGCGGCCCCAAACAGCCGCTGAGCCAGCTCTGGCCGCAATTGAAAAATTGGGATTGATTGCTGCTAGGCTGCCCGGTCTCCCGACTACACAGAGATCACGCTAATTGGATTTACACATAACCCGCAGACGTTGGGCTTGGTGCCGTGGTTTGAGGGCATCACTCCTTCAAATGCGGTCGATAGCGAATACAGCTCCCCCGATACGCCTGGTCAGCGCGTCAAGCTCAAGGCCCACCTCTACCGGTCGTGCGGTGTTCGTCAGTCAGCTACAACCAGGTTTATCTTCCGCCGAAGCTATAGCCGAGCGATATGCCGTAGCGAAGGATCTTGTCAGAACTGAACTCCACGTTATTGTTGATCAGGTACAGCCGCACCTCCGGGCGGAGAAAGGCGTCGTGCCAGATATAGGCGCGAAGTCCGGCGCCAACGTCTCCCATGAAATGGTTGCTGCTGGCGTAATTGCTGTAGCCAAGCAAGGGATTGAAGTTCAAGATGTTATAGAAGCGGAGATCCTCACCGCCGATGCCACCCAGCACCTCGCCGGTGAAATCTTTTCCCAGGCGTGGCGCCCACATTGCATTGAAGCTATAGAAAATCGGACGGTAAGGTTCCTGCTCGCCATACAGGCCCTGACTTGCCTTCCAGAACAACTCGCCCTCGAAGCCTATGCGGCGGCGGACCAGCAGGTCAGCGCTGAAGCCCGGGTACAGTCCGCCGCGCTCGCTGGGGAAGGTGCACGTACCGGATGGACAGGTGCCGGTGGTGGGGCTGGAGGAACTGATGCTACTGACGCCGAAAGCTGCGTCGAATCCTTGCCCAAAAGCACTGGCCGCAAGCAGGCAAAACACAACTGCGATCGCAATAAACATTAGATTTTTCAAGTTTTTCTCCGAGGAACTACATAGAAATTGGATGTCTGCACGCCGGAGCAGAGTTGGATTCGGTGACGATTTCTTAAGGCTGCTCTCAATTGGCGCGATCTCAATGGCTTCTACCGAAAACAACCCTCTTAATGATGAACCCAGGGTCAAGCTCGTGTAAAGAACGTTTGATCCCCATGATGAACAAGACTTGTCACCATTACCACATTGAACCCAACTCCCTGATACAAGTTGCGCCAGGGACTGCCTTGGAGGGTGGTGAGATTAAGGACCGTGCCTGCGGGGCAAATGCCACTCGGGATCTCCCGTGAAGCATCCAACACCACAGCGGCAAAATTGGCTGAAAGCTAACCCTGCGAGCTCCGCTTACCTTTTAGCTCCAGCAGCAGTGCGCAACATTTGATTACCTCGATCCAGCCAGGTCTGCGAGCGGGAGCGCGCTGGACTCTCTTTTGGGTCGCGCAGCCAAAAGCGGCAATATCACCGAACAGGCCATCACGATCGCAATGATTCGCAGTGAGGTGGAAAAGGTTCCTGTGGTTTGGTGCAAATGTGCTGCCATGATCGGTGTGGGTATAGCAGCAGCGCCCCAGGCAAGCAGAATCCAACCATAGATTCCGCCCATGAATTTCGAGCCGAAGAAATCAGCGGTGAAGGATGGCATGGTTCCGAAGCCGCCTCCGTAGCACAGACCGATCACGGCAAAAGCGGCGCTGAATGCAGTTGTGTCATGCAGGTGCGGGAGCACAAAGAAGATCACTGCCTGAATTGCATAAAGAAGCAAGTACACCCGCGCGCGGCCGATGGAGTCCGAGACCCAGGCCCAGAAAACGCGACCAAGAGCATTGAAAATCGAGATCAGACCCACCATGCTGGCCGCGGCGATGGCGGTCATCCCGACAAATTCTCGGGATTGCGCCATCGGCGAAGCTTGACTGATCACCATGATCCCGGCCGAGACATTCAGGAAGAGCATGATCCACAGAAGCCAGAACTGCCAGGTAGTCATGGCCTCTCTAACGGTAAAATCGTAGGTCGTCGCGGCCTTCGAAACAGTGGTGCGCGGTTCCCAGTCCGCCGGACGCCATCCTTGCGGAGGATTGGCGTAGAACTGTGCCGCGATTACCACCACGATCAGGTAAACGACTCCGAGAATTTCAAAGGTGAACGGGATTCCCTTGGACAGGATGAGACGCGCTGCGATGGGGCTCATGACCAGGGCGCCCGCGCCGTAACCGCACACCGCCACGCCCGTCATCAGTCCGCGGCGATCGGGAAACCATTTCACCATCGTCGCCACTGGCGTGATGTATCCCATGCCCATGCCGATTCCACCCAGGACACCATAGCCGAGATAAAGCAGGTTCAACGAATGGGCAGTGGAGGCATATCCCGAAAAAAGATAACCAATCCCGTAAAGGACGCCGGCCACCGTGGCGACCATTCGCGGACCGACTTTGTCCTGCCAGAGACCGCCGATGACGGTGCCTACTCCGAGAAAGACGATGGCCAGGGTGAAGGTCAGTTGTACCGCGGTTTCGGCCCAGTGTTCCCCGTGCATCAAAGGAATTTTGAAGACGCTCCAGCCGTAGACAGCGCCCAGGCAGATCTGCATCAGCACCGCGGCAACTGCAATACCCCAGCGATTGTGAAGACCCTCTGACGGCATAAGTCACCTCGAAAGTGATCTCGGCTGCAATTGATTCTGGAACTACGCCGTGGCTTCCGCCGGCATTGGCGCCCCGGCAAGACAGCCTGCGCCCACCACTTCGACGGTCGTGTTGTAATCGGGAACGCCGCTCGGATCCAGGCGTCCGGCGGGAATAAGCACGTTGATTTCGGGCCAGTGCGCCTGCAGACATCCCGGCTTGACACGATCAATCCTGGCTCGTCCGCGAAATTCCCCAAGTTCGTTGCGCAACGTGATGGCATCTCCGTTGCGCAATCCAAGGCGATTGGCGTCTTCGGCGGAGATGAGAATGTCGTCGCGATGAGCTCCGGTCAAGGGATCGGTCTCCGCATTGATGATGCTGTTGAACTGCTTTCCGCGGCGGGTAGATAAGAGAAACCGGCCTTCTGGAATTTTTTCTTCGGGCAGTTCAACTACCGTAAAGTGGCCTTTCCCGTCGGGGGTCAGGCAGTGATCGACCAGCAGATGGCGGCCACCGTACTGGACGCTGTCGCCCTTTTTTCGGAGCTTGGCGATCCCTTTGTAGGTGGGGCAGACCCGGTCAATCTCGTCGCGAATGTCCTGCGTATCTTTCCATGGGAAGAGAGTTTTTGCGAGCCGGGGATTGAGCGAACGCGCCACGAGGACTGGAATCTCCCATTCGTCTTTGGTTTCTGGAATGCGCGGGCCGGAAATCTCCGGGCTATAG
This sequence comes from Terriglobales bacterium, assembly GCA_035624085.1. Classification (GTDB taxonomy): domain Bacteria; phylum Acidobacteriota; class Terriglobia; order Terriglobales; family Acidobacteriaceae; genus JAFAGX01. The sequence goes on along the minus strand of DASPSE010000012.1, from coordinate 19,127 downwards.
ATGACGCGCCGCTCGGTACTGGTTTCGGTTCCGCCGCCGCGCTGCTCATACCGGGTGCGCGAGGGGAACAGGACCACGGTGTCCGCAGGATCGACCAGCATGGTGGGGTTGACCACGATGTCCTGATGGATGCGCAGCTTGATCTTGCTGAGCGCGCGCGCTACTAATTCAGGCTCGGGTAAGGTGTGCTTGAAATTGCCGCCACTCTGCCAGAGCGCGTCGATCTCACCTCGTTCTGCCGCCAGAATCATGTGGGCGGCGCTCAGGCCTTTCCAGAATGGTGGCTGGAAATTCCAGACATCGGGCGAGGCGAACTTTTTCGCGTTTTCCTCGGTTACGGGGAAGCCCATCACGTAGGCTCCCGGCATCGCGCCCATCTCGGCGCCGCCTTGTACTCCACTGTGGCCGCGGATGGGCATAAGCCCGGTATGATCGCGGCCAATGTTGCCTTTGCAAAGCTGCAGGTTGACGATGGCGCGCACGTTATCGCTGCCGTAGCGGTGCTGGGTGATGCCCATACTCCAGACCACAATCGCATGCCGGGCTTTGCCGAAAGCTTCGGTGAAGCGGAACATATCGGCACGCGACAGGCCGGAGCCGCGCTCCAGGCTCTCCCAGGAGAGACTGTTCACTTTGGTTTCCAGTTCGCTCCAGCCGGCGGTGCGCCGATTGATGAAGTCGTGATCAATCCAACCGTTTTGTATGAGGTGTTTGATCACGCCATAGAAGAAGGGAATGTCGCCGCCGACATGGATTTGAAAAAAATCATTAGCGAGCCGCGTCCCGAATAGTGCGCTCTCAGTGACCGAAGGCACCCAATAACGCTCCAGTCCTGGTTCGCGGTAGGGATTCACCACGAAAACCTTGGTTCCAGCCTTCTTCGCATAAAAAAGGTACTTCGTGGTGACCGGCTGATTGTTGGCCACATTAGCACCGACGAAGACGATGAGATCGGCTCCAATCCAGTCGGAGTAGGAGCACGTGGTGGCCGCGCAGCCCACGGTTGCGCTGAGTCCTGCGGTGCTCGGAGCATGGCAGATGCGGGCGCTGGTATCGACGTGGTTGGTGCCGATGAAGCGTGCAACTTTCTGGTGCGCGTAGTAGGCTTCATTCGTCAGCCCGCGCGAGGTTATGTACCAGGCCACGCGATGAGGGTCGATGTTCTGCAGACCTCGCGCAACCCCGGCAATGGCCTCATCCCAGGAAACCCGTCGAAATCCCTTTTCGCCTTTTCGCCGGATCATGGGTACCGCGAGGCGGCCCAGCATGCGCAGCGGTTTCTCCTTTTTATCCTGCAAAGGGCTGACGTCTTCGAGCAGGCGCCAGTCCATGGCTGGCATGGTGTTGAAGCGGAGAAGCTGCAAGCGTACAGCGCAGAGATGAATGCCTTGCATGGTCCAGTCGTACATTCCTCGGGTGCCGAGGGAGCATCCGTCGCAACAGCCGTCGCGGAGAATCCGCCAGGCGTATCCGAGATTGTCGCGGTTCTCCCACACCGTGCTCAGGATGTCTTTGTAGGCGTTGGGGTGCTGCTGATTGATCCCGTACGGAACCAGGCTCACCCAGTTGCGTTTGGCAGGTCCGTTGTCGCGTTTAGGCACTGAGAGACCCTCCTGGCTAAGAGCAACGGCAAAGCTAACGAGGCGAGACGGAGGCCCACGGGCTGAAGGGGAAGATACGCCAAATGCGGTAGTGGCCGCAAGCGCCACCTCGGGGCTGCTTCAGTTTGTCCTACACCTCGTGCATCAACTTAAGCTACAATCTGTGGCTGTCCTTAAGAGAGGCAATCCAGCTTTTCGTTCGCGCTGCGGTGAGGCGTGTGCATGCGTCCGTTCTTTTCAAGTCCAGGATTTCCTGATTACCGAACAGCCAAGGAGGGAAGGATATGGCAACAGCTCTGAAAATTGTTCCGCCGCAGGAAAGAGTTACAGGTTTCATTGCAAGAAGGCACAAGATGTTAATCAATGGGAGGTGGGTGGACTCTGCCTCGGGCAAGACATTTCCGACTTACAACCCAGCGACTGGAGAAGTGCTCGCGCAAATCGCCGAAGGCGACCGCGAAGACATCAATTGTGCGGTTCAAGCCGCTCGCCATGCATTCGAGAACGGGCCATGGCCGCGGCTTACACCATCGGAGCGCGGACGTCTGATCTGGAAGCTGGCCGACTTGCTCGAAGAGAATCTCGAAGAGTTTGCTGAACTCGAAAGTCTCGACAATGGCAAGCCGCTCACGATCGCCCGCGCCGCCGACGTGCCTTTGGCCGTGGATCTGTTCCGCTACATGGCGGGCTGGGCCACAAAGATCGAGGGCAACACCATCCCGATTTCAGTGCCCTACACGCCCGGAGCAAAATACCTGGCTTACACGCTGCGTGAGCCGGTTGGAGTGGTCGGGCAGATCATTCCGTGGAACTTCCCGCTGCTGATGGCTGCATGGAAGCTGGGTCCGGCCCTCACTGCCGGAAACACTGTGGTTCTGAAGCCCGCCGAGCAGACTCCGCTTACCGCACTTCGTCTCGGCGAACTGATCCAGCAAGCAGGAATTCCGGACGGCGTCGTGAACATCGTTCCGGGTTACGGCGAGACAGCCGGAGCTGCGCTGGCTGCACACCCTGATGTGGACAAGGTCGCCTTCACCGGCTCGACTGAAGTGGGCAAGCTGATCCTGCAAGCCGCTGCCGGAAATCTGAAAAAAGTGTCACTGGAACTCGGCGGCAAGTCGCCGAACGTGGTATTTGCGGACGCGGATTTGGATTCTGCTGTTGCCGGCGCTGCCAGCGCAATCTTTTTCAACCATGGACAATGCTGCTGCGCGGGATCGCGACTCTACGTCGAAAAGAAGATTTTCGACAAGGTGGTCGATGGCGTTTCCAGGCAAGCCGAGAAAATCAGAGTGGGATCGGGATTTGAGCCGACTAGTGATATGGGTCCGCTCGTTTCCAAGGAGCAGCTCGACCGCGTTTGTGGCTATCTCGAGTCAGGTTTCTCCGAAGGCGCGAAAGCGGTAGTGGGCGGAAGCAGGCTCGGTGATAAAGGTTATTTTGTGAAGCCGACCGTGCTCGTGAACACCAACGAGAAGATGAAAGTCGTGCAGGAAGAAATCTTCGGGCCTGTGGTCACGGCAATGCCCTTTGACGACAAGGCAGAAGTATTGCCCAAAGCCAATGATTCGATGTATGGATTGGCTGCGGGAATCTGGACCAAGGACATCCAGAAGGCACACCAGCTGGCCGCTCAGCTGCGCGCGGGAACGGTGTGGATTAACTGCTACAACATCTTTGATGCGGCGCTGCCATTCGGCGGATACAAGCAGTCCGGGTGGGGCCGCGAAATGGGCCACGAAGTGCTGGAGCAGTACACGGAAGTGAAGGCGGTCTGCGCGGCCCTGTAAATGTTCGATGGGGTGAGCGGCCAGGAAGATCGATGCCTGGCCGCTTTCATTTTGGTTCTATAACGAAGACGAATACATAAGCAAAGGGACGTTGACAGCGAACTTGGCCTTGCGCACTTCGCGGTTAAAAAGCTCTAACCTCAACGGCGACGAGGATTCCCCTAAGTTCGCGAAGAACTAATCCAATTCGCGAACCCTGGTCATGCTTGCTTTCCCCGCGGTTCCTCCCTCCTGCTCTTTCTGCCAGTCCGCTTCGCTGAGCACCGAGATGGCTTCCATCTTTTTCTTCTTCAGGGCAGTATTGATAGTGGACAATTCCGCGTCGGTCATCTTGCGGAACTCAACGATCACATCTTCCAGTTCATGCCCCAGCGAATCGGCGCGTTCAGCCTGTTCTTTGGTAGGTTTGCCTTCGTATTGGTTCAGGTCTCCGTAGAGTTCGCCCAGGTGTTCGCGGATGCGTTCTTCGCCCGTGATCGCGCCGCCCTCTTTTGTGGCAACAATCTTGGAGCGAAGCTTTTCGCTTTCATCGGAGAGCTGCTGGAGCTGCGCGCGGAGCGGATCTTTCTCGGGGACCTTTGAGGCGCGAGCATTGGCACTGTCACGAACGCCCTCAATCGCGCTCACACCGTAGCTCATGTGCCCCATCAGGTTGTAAACCTTCATGATGGTTTCGAATTGCTGTTTGCGGTCTTTCACTGTGTAGTTGGCGCGGGGATCAAGCACAATTTGCAGCGGGGTTGCGTAGACATGGTCGCCTTTGGTCATTTTGACGGTGTAGGTTCCCGGCACCACACGCGGTCCTTGAGCGGCCGCAAATAGAGCCTGAGCAGCGGGAGGCACAGTTGGCGGTTTGAGCCGCATGGACCAGGTCGCGCGGCTCAGGCCTCTGTGTTTGCTGCTGGCCACGGTGTCTACCAGTTTGCCATCCTGATCGAAGATTTCGATCTTCAGATCCCCGAAGATATGACGACTCCGCTGGTAATAATTGATGAAAGCGTCGGTGTTCCTGCTGGGCCCAGTGAAAGTTTCGTCGCCTTCCGCCCAGCCGCCATTGGCGTTGAGATATTGAACCGCGGGACGCGTTCCGATGAATGCCGCCTCCTTTGACATGAGATCGGGAGTCAGCACGCGCAGCGGAGTAATGTCGTCGATGATCCAGATGCCGCGTCCGTGTGTGGCCAGCACAAGATCGGATTCGCGAGCTTGCACCACGATGTCGCGAACCGCGGCTGCAGGGAAGTTGGTAGCTTTGTACTGCGCCCAGTGCTGGCCGCCATCGTAGGACATCCAAAGGCCGAATTCAGTTCCCAGGAAAAGCAGATCGGGATCGACTGTGTCTTCCGTAATTACGTGCGCATAGCCTTGAACGCCGTTCTCCTGAACGTTCAAGGAACTCCATGTCTTACCGTAATCGGTGGTTTTGTAAGCGTACGGTTTCATGTCGCCGAAGGTGTGGCAATCAAACGTGACGTAAGCCGTACCCTCGTCGAAGCGGCCGGCTGCGACGGTGGAGACCCAGGAGTTTTTCCCAAGTCCAGCGATGTTGCCGACCACGTTGGTCCAGGTCTTCGCGCCATCGCGCGTGATCTGCAAATTTCCGTCATCCGTGCCGACCCAGATGATCTGCCCATTCTTGGGCGACTCTGAAATGGAGTAGATGGAGGTGTGCATCTCGGCAGACGAGTTATCCACGGTGATACCGCCGGATTCTTCCTGCTTCTGCTTTTCCGGATCGTTGGTAGTGAGATCGGGCGAAATCCGCTCCCAGGACTGTCCGTGGTCACGGGAACGGAACAGGAACTGAGCTCCAAGATAAATTGTCCCCTTCTCATTGGGACTCATGTGAATGGGCGTGTTCCAGTTGAAGCGCAGCTTGTCTTCCTTGTAGAGCGGAAAAGGCTTGATGGACCGTGTTTCCAACGTGTGACGGTTAACCCGCCCAATGTCACCGCCTTGATATTCAGCGTAGATGTAGTCGGAGTCCGCGGGATCCTCAAAAGCCCAGAAACCGTCGCCGTTGTAAACATTCTCCCAGCGCGAGTTCGACACCCCGCCGGGATAAGAAGAATCGCCAACCCAGCTGCTGTTGTCCTGCAAGCCGCCGTAAACGTGATAAGGATTCGCATTGTCCGTACTCACATGATAGAACTGCGAGACCGGCAGATTAAGTTGATGTTTCCAGCGAGTGCCTCCGTCTTCGCTGCGCCAAAGGCCGCCATCGTCGCCGGTGAAGACGATGTTGGGATTGTCGGGATTGATCCAGACGTCGTGAAAATCGCCATGGGCGTTGGCCACTGCACTGAAGCTCTTACCGCCATCCACACTGAGCAACAGCGGCCCATCCGGTTTGAAGAGCTTGTTCTCGTTCCTGGGATCGACAATCAGATTTGCGAAGTAAAATGGCCGCCAGATCATGAACTGGCTGGAGTCCAGACGGCTCCAGTTCTCCCCGCTATCATCAGAACGATACAGCGCTCCATTCTTTGACTCGATCACGGCATAAACCACCTGCGGCTTGGAGGCGGCGACTGCCAAGGCGATTCGGCCGTAGGGCTTATCGGGAAGCCCCTTGCTGTTGCTGCTGGTGAGTTCTGTCCAGTGCTCGCCCCCGTCGGTGGATTTGTAGAGTCCACTGCCAGGACCACCGGAGCGAAACGTCCAGCCCTGACGGCGGAAGTCCCACATAGAAGCAAAGACCGTGCTCGGTTCCTGCGGGCTGCTGGCAATCATGGCGCAACCGGTCGAAGCATTCGCGCCAGCCAGGACCTTGTTCCAGGTTTTGCCGCCGTTACTGGTTTTGAAAACGCCGCGTTCGTCACTGTCATTCCAGAGATGGCCGGTGACACATGCCAGAACACTGTTGCTGTCCCTGGGATTGACGAGAATTTTTGCGATGCGCTCGGAGTCCTTCAACCCCATGTTGGTCCAGTTCTCTCCGCCGTCGGTAGACTTGTAAATGCCGTCACCGACCGAAGCGCTGTTTCTGGTCCAGGCCTCGCCGGTACCCACCCACACGATGCTGGGATTCGACTTGTCGATGGTGACCGAGCCAATAGACTGTACCGATTGGCGGTCGAAAACAGGCCGGAAGGTTGTTCCGCCGTTGACCGACTTCCACACGCCTCCGCTGGCTGCTCCAACGAAGACGGTGATGCGTCCGTCTTTCTCGATCGCATCCACTGCGGCGATACGTCCACTCATCGTGGCCGAGCCGATGTTGCGGATGGGCAATCCAGAAATGGTTGCTGCGTCAAACCTGACAGGCGGCTGAGCGGAGGCCGTCAGGAAACACGCGCCGCAAACAAGCAGGCAAGCTAATGAGTTGAGTAGACTAGGAAAGCGACGAGCGAAAGCAGCCATGGTAAGAGTCCTCTTTGCAAACGCCCACGAACGTGATGGGCGGAGAATTTCTTGATGCGTCACTTCTTGGATTCTTCTTTCTTCAGGGAAGCCGGGACTGCGAAATCGGCATTGTCCAAGGGGACGTTGACTTCAATCTTGTCGATGGTGAAGGTTTGCCACGAAGTGGGATCGTTTCTTGGACCCGAGGATATGGAATAGGGATACATGACTCCGGCAACTGGCTTGTAAGCGCCCATTTCACTGGCATTTTCCTTCACTGAGCCGCGGATAAATTCCTGCGTCTCTTTGCGGATCTCCAAATAGGTATCTGGATCCAGGAAGTAATAAACGATGTCGCCATTTTTCAGGGTGACTTTGAGACGCAGCGCATCATCGCCGTCCACGATGTCATGGCCCAGATATTCCACGGTGTTGCCTTTCGCCTTGTAATCGACCAGGGGGCCATCAATATCGGCGTCAATCAGAAGATCGCGCAGATCGTCTTCGCCCATCAGTTGAGGATCCTTCTTTCCTCCGAAGGGCTGAATCGTCCAGCCCGTGGTCCCGTCATAAGCCTGGACTGCTGTCATGCCTTGCAGCGAGAAGGTCTCCCGTAACAAATTCGGGCGCATGTTTTCCTGTCCGGCGGCCGCGACAAACCCGCCCGGGAACACGGCCCGGCCGCTCATGCGCACGGTCTTGACCGCTTTGATTTTGTCTATCCCGCCTTTGGCTTCGATGTTCTTATTGACCAACTCGTCGACGGTTTGGGATAAGGCGAAGAGATTAAGGCAAAAAACGGCAAGCAAAGCAAACAGGCGATGACCCATGCAGTATGCTCCTAAGATTGGGACAGAGAAGTGCCCTGTGGAAAACGAACACTCTACGCTCATTCGACGTATTTGCCAAGTATTGGTGAGCAGATTTCTGAAAAAGGGTTGCTATGACGAGGTCCTTAGTTCTTCGATACCTTATTGATGCTGCATGACAGAAGGCGTTCCGGCCATCTCCGTCCACTGCAGATGCCGAGCGCTTACTATGAGGAGACAAGCAGGCCGGCTCGATTCATCACGGCAATGACGCAGTCTGCTAGTGGTAGACGGAAACCCGCCGGAAGACATCTCCGCGGCGGAGAGAATAGCTCACGAAGAATCTTACGTGGCGTGTCTATCTGCAGAGGCGCGTCAAGGGTCCTCGACGCGCCACACTTGGCATAGGCTGTCGTAAGATCCTTCGCGGCTAAAGCCAGCTCAGGATGACATTCTCGCGGGAATTCAGTTGATCCCCAATTTTCTCTCCATCTCCTCCAAAGATAGAGCCTTGGTTTCGGGGTACACAAACAAAACCACGAAGAACTGCAACACCATCATGGCTGAGAAGAAGGCAAAAGGATAGCCGCCCGAGGCAGCCGCGACCAGCGGAAACAATCCGGAAATCAGCGCGTTCATGAACCAGTGCGAGAAGCTGCCCAGGCTTTGCCCCTTGGCGCGCACATTGTTTGGAAATATCTCGGCAAGATAAACCCAGATTACGGCGCCCTGCGAAAAGGCAAAACAAGCGATAAAGCCGATCAGCAGCCAGACCAGCAGGTTCTGATTCCGGCCGGTGAAGAAGATGGCCGACACGCCGGCCAGGCACAACGCCATTCCCACGGCGCCGGTCAGAAGGAGGAGCTTGCGTCCGATTTTGTCGATGACGGACATAGCAATGACAGTGAACAGCAGATTCGTTCCGCCGACCGCGACTGCCTGAAGGTTCCCCGACATCTTGCTGAAGCCTGCGTGAGCGAAGATGTCGTTCAGGTAGTACAGAATCGCATTGATGCCCGAAAGTTGATTAAACATGCCGATGCTTACGGCAAGGAAGATCGGGAAGAGATACTTTCGCGAGAACAGTTTCTCTGCTACTTGTTCCTGCTCCACATGAATAGACTTGATAATGTCCTCAAGTTCCTGCTCGAAGTTTTCTTCTCCCGTCAATTGCAATACGTTTCTGGCTTCTGCCGCGCGGTTTTTCTTCACCAACCAGCGCGGGCTGCGAGGAATTCTGAACAGCATCAGAAAGAAAAGCGCTGCCGGAATCGCCGTGACGCCAAGTTCCCAGCGCCATTCCGAGAGTCCGAAGCGTTGTAGGCCAATGAGGTAGTTGGAAAAATAGGCTACGAGAATCCCGAACACAATGTTGAACTGAAAGAATCCCACCAGCCGACCGCGAATTCTTGGGGGCGCAATCTCGGCAATGTACATCGGGCCAAGCACGGAAGAGCCGCCAATCCCAAGGCCGCCGATGAAACGAAATGCGACAAGCGCATACCAATTCCAGGCAGCCGCGCAGCCGAGGGCGGAGATTAGGTACAGAATGGCCATCAGCCGCAGACTGTCGCGCCGGCCGTAGCGTTCTCCGGGGATACCGGCCAGCATTGCCCCCAGAATCGTACCCCACAGAGCGCTGGCGACAGTCACTCCCAGCAAGGCGGGGGAAAGTTGATAGGTTTGAGTAAGCGTGCTGGTAGTTCCGGAAATGACAGCGGTATCAAAGCCAAACAACAACCCTCCGAGCGCGGCGACCGCTGTGCTTTTTGCCAAATACGCGTTGAGCTTCATTGGCGGCCCGATCTAATCGCCGCGCTCGTGTGTCGGCGCGAATTGCACTTTCACAGTCTTGATCTCGTACGGCTTGGTGTGAATGGTGACGACATCTTTGAGGAGCGGAAGAGGTCCGATAGGTCGTTCCATCAAATCGGTCTCCACGGCCGACTGTGCTATTGCGGGAAGCTGAACCGTAACGTTGGATTCTCTCCCCGCCCACTCGAAGAACCGCAGTATCAGTGTTTGGTCGTCCTCTGCTTTCTTCACTGCCGTCAGCACAACGTTTTCTGGTCGTACTTGAACAAAGGAATGCTCGGGCGGGAGAGGCCCCTGGTGCTTGTTCGTTGGCACCGCAATGAGTTGGTAGTTGAGTTCGTATCCGCGCTGAACAGTCCGGGCATCCCGCCAGCTTCCGCTGTGCGGGTAGAGCGAATAGGTAAATTCATGTTCGCCCTCGTCGGCATGCGGATCGGGCCAATCGGGCGAACGCAGCAATGAAAGTCGCAAGACGTTGCCTTTCGCGTCGTATCCGTACTTGCTGTCATTCAGCAGGCTGAGGCCATGTTTCGAATCTGACAAATCCGCCCAGCGCTGGGCCGGCACTTCAAACTTGGCTTGTTCGGCTGGCGTGTTGCGGGTGGTTGGTCGCTCGATTGAGCCAAAAGGAATCTCGAACGTTGCTTTGTCGTTGTGGGCGCTCAGAGGAAATGCGACTTTGAGCAGGATGTGTTTCTCGTGCCAGTCCGCGTGCATTTTCACATCCACTCGAGGCATGCCGGCGTACATGGTGATATCACGCGTGAAGCTTGAATTCTGAAAGTGGTTCGTCACGCGAATCACTGCTCGCAAAGGACCGTTTTCGATCAGCTTGACCTCATCCGCTTTATCGAGGTCCCAATGCTTGTTTTCAAAATCAGCATCGATGTTCCAGGCATCCCAGCGCTTGGGTTTGTCGTAGAAAGCCTGCAAGAGATTGCCGCATGTCGCGGTCTTCGGGCCGCCAGTATCAGTTTCGGCGGGAGCCAGTGCTTCGGTCTGACTGCGCTTGTCGAACAGGCTGGTCATGCAGCCGGTTTGAGGATCGATTCGAAGGCGAATGAATTCGTTCTCAAGTTGATCGCCAGAGCCGTTCACAAAGCGCAAAAGTCGGGGACTGCCCACCGCCAACAGATCCATAGTCGCCTTGTTGCCAGCGCGCACGAAAAAGGTTTGGTAGCCGAGAGCCGGGACATTCACCAGCACCAGCAGACGAGCGCGATTTGTGGCTGGCTCAATCGAAATCAACTGGGACTCGACCAGCTGCCCCTTCGAATCGACCACCTCAACTTGTGTTGCCGGTCCGGGAAGTTGGGCTTCGACCTCAATCACCTCGGTGCGAGGCCAGGACAGGGAATTGAAAACCACCACCGGAACGCCGTCACCTTGTGTGTTGATCCGGGCTAAAATCTCGGCGAGTGACCTGTTCGTGATTTCGTGGTCCGCGCGGGCAACATCCTCCAGGTTACGCTTGGCATCCAGATAGTTCACCGCAATGCCGGAGCCCGGCATGACGTCGTGAAAATGGTCGAATAGCAGATTCTTCCAGGCGAGCTCGAATTCTCCCTGAGGGTAGGGCTTGCCGAAAAGCGACGCGAAGGAAGCGTACTTTTCCGCGTCCAGTGTCAGTTCTTCGTCCTGCCGAATCCGCCGCTTGGTTTCCGACTGTGTTGTGTACACGCCGCGGTGGTATTCGAAGTAGAGTTCGTCCTTCCAGGTGGGCACTTTGAGGTTGGGAAGCTCGGCTTGTAAGTCGCCGAAGAAATCCTTCGCCGTACTGAACTGGATTTTTGGAAACACCGTATCTGGCGCCCGTAGCCGGTCGGCACGATCCAGCATGGTTCGCGTCGGACCACCGCCGTGGTCGCCTATGCCGTACAAGTACAGCATTTGCGGCGTGTCAATTACCTTAGGGCCGTAAATCAGCGGCGCATAGAAGGACAAATCCTTCGCGATCTGCTCGGGTTCGAATTCATTTGCATATTCGTGCGGAAAATATGAGAGAAGCCGGCTGCCATCGGGCGCTTCCCACCAGAAGAGCCGGTAGGGAAATTTTGTGTAATCCGTGGCCCAGAGCAGTTTGCTTGTTACGAAGTAATCGATGCCAGATTTCTTGTAGATTTGCGGCAGTTGCCAGTTGTACCCGAACGAATCCGGATTCCAGCCAATTTTGATGTCGACGCCAAAATTCTTCTCGAAATATCGTTTCCCGACAAGAATCTGACGAACCAGCGACTCCCCATCTGGCATATTCAGGTCCGGCTCAACCCACATGCCGCCGACGACCTCCCATCGGCCCTCTTTCACTCGTTGCTGTACTTGCTCGAACAGGTCGGGATATTTTTCCTGCATCCATTCATAGGTGCGGGCAGACGACATGGAGAACTTCAGGTCCGGATACTCGCGCATCAGGTCCAGAACACTTTGAAACGTATTGCGCACCACCTCGACGGTCTCGGTCCAGGGCCACAGCCACGCCATGTCGATATGCGAGTTGCCGATGGCCCGAATGGTAAACTGTTTCAGCCAGGGCTGCAGCGTTTGCAAGTGGCTGTGGGCATTCCGCAGCGACGCGTCAAAACCTGCCTGGTCACCTTTATCAAGCAGCGAAAAGTCAACGGCCTTTACAGCAGCATCGAGCGCCTGCTCACGTTCGGCTTTTCCGTCTTCGTAGGCTTCGATCATCGGCCGCGCCGCGATGATTTCTGTGCGCAACATCGCTGGATCAGGCCGCCCGGCTGGCGGCTCAATCAATAGCTGAGCCCGTTCGAAGCGCGCCTCGGTGTCTCCTGCGACGACCCGTGCAGCGATGAGAAATTTCTGGTGCGGCTCTGCGTTCGCGGTCAGCAGAATCGGTTGCTGCATGTCATCGTCTCCGCGATAGGCAAGCGATCCGTTGGAAAATACCGAAATCGTGACTGGGCCTAAATTATTCAAGGGAAAATCGAACCTCAGATCCAGTTTCACCTTGGAGCCTTGAATCGCGTAGCCATTGACCTTGTCCGGAATCTCGATCCAGCAGCGCAGAACGCGTGGGCCAGTCCACTTGGCGCCCGGCTGGGTGGCGTCCCAACGGGAGTCATCCAACGACGGGTCTTCCGGATGAGCTACATCGGTGTGAACGCGCCATTGTGGCAACGGAAATGCGGTCAGCGACCCGAGGCGATCCAGCGTGGATTTGTAAGGATCAGGAGGCGGCGAGGCTTGCGTGTTCTCTTGTGTCCTTCCGAAGCCTGCCAGCAGCAGAAAAACAGAGATGGGAACGATGACAGATCGCGTCATGTCTTGTCCTAAGAAGTCAGCAATGAAGACCTGATCGACCCACGTTACAACGGGTGTCTGACAGATAATACCTGAAGCATGATTGCTGAGTGCATCGGAGCGTTATCGCTAGCAATTGGGTGGGTCGCGGCGAAATTTGGAAAGGCCGCGTCCAAGACTATCGGAGACCTGGGGCGGCCGCACTGCATCGAAATATGTAGGGCGGTGATGTACTGGAATACGTCACCGTCCCAAACGCAGAATGGGAAAATCCTTCCGACAAAATGAAAGTGAGGGTGCCGTGAAAAAACTATCTCTGCTGTTTTTCACACTTGCGACGGTTTTCCTGACAAGTTTGTATGCCGTGGGCCAGGGGGCATCGTCGGGCGGCGTTCCGGTGCACATGCTCGTTACGGTGGAAGCACGCCATGGCACGACACCGCCGGACATCACGCCGCAAGATGTAATGGTCTACGAAGGCCACGATCGGGACCGCGTTACCGATTGGGTGCCGGCAAAAGGCGAGAACGCCGCGCTGGAGTTTTTCATTTTGATCGACGACGGGGCCAGTATCAGCCTGGGCGCACAGTTGGACGATCTTCGACAATTCATCAATGGGCAGCCTGCGACTGCCAAGATCGGTGTCGCCTACATGCAAAACGGGACAGCAAAAATCGTGCAGGATCCCACTGCCGATCACGCTCTGGCCGCCAAAGCGCTGCGGCTCCCGCTGGGCTATATCGGCGCGGATGCCAGCCCGTATTTTTCGCTGCAGGATTTGATCAAACGTTGGCCGCAGGGCAGCGCCCGCCGCGAGGTGTTCATGGTCTCGGATGGCGTGGATTGGTTCGGGGGAAGCACGGCGGATGATCCCTATGTTGACGCCGCGGTTGCTGATGCGCAGCGCGCCGGGGTGATCGTGTTCGATATCTACATGCCTGGAGGCGGGCACGCAGCGCACAGTTACTGGCGCTATTACTGGGGCCAGATTTATCTCTCGCAAGTCGCCGAGGAGACTGGAGGGGAAGCTTATTACATCGGCTTTACCGGCGCTCCTGTGACTTTTGCGCCCTACCTGGAGGGCGTAGCGAACCGGCTAAACAATCAGTATTTTCTGGGCTTTCTTGCCAAGCCGGAAAAGAAGGCTGGGATGCGGCGTGTCAGACTGCGAACCGAGGTGCCTAATGCGGAACTGGTGGCTGCCCCTCAGGTTTACGTCCCCGCAGCCCCGCAATGAAATACCGGTGACGCAAAGAGAGCGTGGATAAGCCCACTACGCGAGCCTGACACAAGTTACGGCTTTGCGTTCTTGTGAACCTCCACCGTACTCCAGGTCTTATCGGCGGCGTGGCAGATGTTTTCCAGCAGGCACTCTGCGCATTTTGGCTGCCGCGCCGTGCATAACTTGCGTCCGTGCCAGATGATCTGGTGAGCGAACAAAATCCATTTTTCGCGCGGGATCACCTGCATCAAATCCTGCTCGATTTTCGCCGGGTCCGTGTTCCTGGTCAGCTCCAAGCGTCGCGCGATGCGGGTCACATGCGTGTCCACCACAATGCCGTCGGCCTTCTGGAACCACGTTCCAAGAACGACGTTCGCCGTTTTGCGAGCCACTCCCGGCAGCGTGAGCAACTTGTCCATCTCGTCCGGCACTTCGCCGCCGAAGTCGTTAACGATCTTCTTCGCGGCGCCAACCACCGACTTGGACTTATTGCGAAAAAAGCCGGTTGAGCGGATATCCGGCTCGAGTTGTTCGGGAGTGAGCGCGGCGAAATCCTGAACCGTGGGATACTTGCGGAACAACTCTGGGGTTACGCGGTTGACGTTGACATCCGTCGATTGCGCCGACAGGATGGTTGCGACCAGCAGCTCCCACGCGCTTTTGTGAGTGAGCGCGCAGGTGACGTCCGGATAGCGCTGGTCCAGCCGCTTCAGAATCCCGGCAATGCGCTCCGGGGCCAACGGGTTATAGCGGCCAGCTGTGACCGGGCTGGCCTTCTTCGACTTCTCGCCCGGACGGGCGGGAACGGGCGACCTCGGACGCGGGAGCGTCGAAGATTGCGCAGGGAGCTTGACTCTGGCTCCTTCATGTCGCCCCGTCTTTGCTGGTTGGCGGGGAATCACGCCGCGTGGCATCAGCGTTCTCCTTCGGTAGCTTTTCAATGTTAGCAGAGGCAATTCCTTTTTCGTGACATTGACGAGTACGCACACGCTAGGTACTCTGAGAGTGATCTGAAAAATCAAAGGAAGCTTTCGTGGCGGTGAAGGCAATCAAGCTCGGGCAGGTGTGGCGGAAGGATGAGGACGGAAAAGACTATCTCGTAACCAAGGTGTATAGCGAGGTGTTCACGCAGTACGCAGTTTTACGCCCAGCGGCTGTGATCGCACCGGATGCGCCTACGGTACGGGTGAAAGTTGCCAAGGGCACAGACGGCGTCTCGCTGCCCGGTTTTACCTTTACCCAGGAAGGATCGTTCTAAAAAGCTGCCGTCCTTCGGACGGCCGGACGGGCGAGGACGCCCGTCTCCACGCGTGCTCCAAACTGCGCTTCATGACAGAGAAAATCCTCGCGGTTTTGTTTGTGTTCATCAAGTCGGTCATAGTCGTGACTGGCTACGGCGGGCTTGTGCTTTTGATGGCGATCGAATCCGCCTGCATTCCCCTGCCTTCTGAGCTGATCATGCCGTTCGCCGGCTACCTGGTTTACGAGGGCGCGTTCAAGCTGTTGTGGGTCGCGACAGCCGGGGCCATCGGCTGCAATGTGGGGTCGCTCATTGCTTATGAGATTGGCTGCTACGGCGGGCGCCCGCTGGTCGAAAAATATGGCCGCTGGATTCTGTTAACCCGCCGTGAACTAGACTGGGCGGATAGATTCTTCGCGCGCTGGGGATACCTTGCGGTGCTCATCGCTCGCCTGCTTCCCGTAATCCGAACTTTTATCGCACTGCCTGCCGGAATTGCCCGAATGCCCCGCGGACGGTTTCACGTCTACACTTTTCTCGGATCATGGCCGTGGTGCTTCGGACTGGCGTGGCTGGGCATGAAGTTGGGAGAAAACTGGCGCGAACTGGGCAAGTATTTCCATCAATTCGACGCAGTGATCGGCCTCGTCCTGATGGTGGGAATTATTTGGTTCGCCTGGTCGCATTGGCAGAATAGAATCGGAGCGACGGAATAAGCCGTCGTTGGCACAGTAGATCCACGTAGGGGCGGATGCCCTCGTCCGCCCGGCAGTTAACGGAGGTTTTCAGTGAAACGTCTTCTTCTCGCCATTCTGTTTCTCTCACTAGCTACGATTTTCAGCCTCGCTCAAGCTTCCACTGCGGGCCAGCCCTTTGTGGTCGAGTACTACTACAAAGCCAAATGGGGACACGCCGACGAGTTCTTAAAGCTTTTCAAAAAGAACCATTACCCGCTGCTGAAAAAAGAAGTCGAGATGGGCCGCATGCTTAAAGTCTGGATGGATCAGCCGCGGTATCACACGACCGAAGATGGCCGTTGGGATTATCGTGTGACCATCGTCTTTAAGAACGCTACGGTCGCGAACGAGCCTTTCGATGAAGACGCGCTGAAGAAGCAATTGTTCCCGGACCAGGAGACTTACAACCACGAAGAGCAGCGCCGCTTTGAGATTCTCGACGCGCACTGGGACTTGCCAATCAGAAGCGTGGACCTGGAGAAGTAAGGCAATCGCAGGATGGCCGGAAGCCGCTGTTTTTCTTTGGTTCAGCAAAGCAGATTCCTCAGGACTCAAGTCCTTAGGGATGACAATTGGTGAGAGAAATGGAGGTCTGCGTGCCCTTTGTCGATACCAGCAACCTCAAGGTGATCGAGCGCCTGCCCGGCTGGCGGGGCCGGTACTTCCATTCTGCGAGCATGACATTCGCGCATTATGAATTCACGCGTGGCGCCTCGATCCACGAGCATTTTCATCCGCAGGAGGAAGTCTACGAGGTCACCGACGGTGAGCTTGAGGTGACCATCGACGGTGTGGCCCAGATTGCCCGAGCGGGCATGGTTGCAATCGTTCCTGCTAACACCCGCCACTCAGTCAAGGCTCTCACCGATGGGCGAGCCATTATTGTTGACTATCCTCTGAGGCGAGATTTCGACTAGATGTTCGCAGGGCTGAATGCGGCTGAGTTCCCGTCGGCCTGCGATTCCTCCCATTCCACGCCATTCGTTTGCATTTCTCCCCAGCGATAAGAGAACATACCTGTTTGCCTTAATCCCAAAATTCTCACAAGGAACCGGCCACCCGATGGCGACGCAGCGCAAGCACGCAAGAATCGAAACCAAGCAAAACGGCAGCGAGATTCAAGCTCCTAAAGGCAAACTTGGCGTCATGATCCCTGGCATGGGCGCGGTGGCCACGACGTTTGTAGCTGGCATCGAGGCCGTGCGCAGAGGCGTGGCCAAGCCCTTCGGATCGCTCACGCAAATGGGCACGATCCGGCTCGGCAAGCGTACCGACGCCCGCTCTCCCAAGATCAAAGAATTTGTTCCACTGGCTGCGCTCAACGATCTCGTTTTTACCGGCTGGGATATTTTTGAGGACGACATGTACACCGCCGCTTCCAAAGCCGGCGTGCTCGAGCGTGAACTGCTCGACAAAGTGAAACCTTTTCTCAGCTCCATCACACCACACAAAGCCGTCTTCGACCACAACTATGTAAAGAATCTTGACGGCCCGAACGTAAAAAAGGCCAAGAACAAGATGGACCTTGCCGAGCAGGTTCGCGCCGACATCCGCCAGTTCAGAAAGAACTCGGGCGCTGCTCGCCTCGTGACCATCTGGTGCGGCTCGACTGAGACGTTCATCGAACCAACCGCCGCGCACCAATCCGTCAAAGCCTTTGAAAAAGCGCTGATGCAGAACGACGAAAACATCGCGCCTTCGATGATCTACGCATACGCGTCGCTGATGGAAGGCGTGCCTTTCGCCAACGGAGCGCCCAACCTCACCGTCGACATTCCCGCCATGCACGAACTGGCCCGGCAAAACCAGGCGCCGATTTGCGGCAAAGATTTTAAGACCGGGCAGACGCTGATGAAGACCATTCTCGCACCCGGATTCAAGGCCCGCCTGCTGGGCTTGAGCGGCTGGTTCTCCACCAACATTTTGGGCAACCGCGACGGGGAAGTCCTTGACGATCCCGGGTCGTTCAAGACGAAGGAAGAGTCCAAACTTTCTGTGTTGGAACACATTCTGCAACCCGAGCTATATCCCGATCTCTACGGCCACTTCACCCACAAGGTTCGCATTAACTATTACCCGCCGCGTGGTGATAACAAAGAGGGTTGGGATAATATCGATATCTTCGGGTGGCTCGGCTATCCGATGCAGATCAAGGTCGATTTCCTGTGCCGCGACTCCATTTTGGCTGCGCCCATCGTGCTCGACCTCGTGCTCTTCAGCGACTTGGCGCAGCGCAGCGTGGAGTTACGCAGCCTGGGTATCCAGGAGTGGCTCAGCTTTTATTTCAAGTCACCGATGACCGCGCCGGGCCTCTATCCCGAGCATGATCTGTTCATTCAGCTAATGAAGCTCAAGAACACCCTGCGGCACCTTCGCGGTGAAGAACTTATTACCCACCTGGGGCTGGAGTACTACGACTAGAGGAGCTGCCCGTGTTAAGAACAAGCGAAAATTCCCGACTCGCCGACGAACATCCCCTTAGAATCGTCGGATCGCCCCAAGGCCATTCCTCGCACATATATAATGGCGTTCGCACGGATGGCGCTGACTTCTGGCACGAAACTCGGGCCATATGAAATTCAATCACCGCTGGGCGCGGGCGGCATGGGTGAGGTTGAGCCGTTTTGCGGGCGTGAGCGAAGCGGGAGCCCGCAGGCGAAATCCCGAGTGCAGCGAGGGATCTCTTGCTGACTTCTGGCACGAAACTCGGGCCATATGAAATTCAATCACCGCTGGGCGCGGGCGGCATGGGTGAGGTCTACCGCGCTCGGGACACGCGTCTCGGACGGGAGGTCGCCATCAAGGTTCTGCCCGCACACCTGTCCGGCAATCTTGATCTCAAACAGCGCCTGGAACGCGAAGCCAAGGCGATCTCCTCACTAAATCATCCGCACATCTGCACCTTGCACGACGTCGGCTCGCAGGACGGCGTGGATTTCCTGGTGATGGAGCATCTGGAGGGCGAGACCCTTGCCGACAGGCTGCATCGAGGGGCGGTGCCGTTCGACGAAGCGCTGGAGATTGCAATCCAGATCGCCGATGCCCTGGACAAAGCACACGGGCGTGGAATCGTGCATCGCGATCTGAAGCCCGGCAACATCATGCTCACCAAGAACGGCACCAAGCTGATGGACTTCGGATTGGCGAAGCCCGCGTCGGGCCTGAGTTCCGCCGTAGCCGTTCCGATGACGCCCACCACACCAACGATCAGTGTGGCCGCGCTCGCCGGCTCAGCCTCGCCTTTGACGCAAAAGGGAACAGTGGTGGGCACGTTTCAGTACATGGCGCCTGAGGTCTTGCAGGGAGC
>DASPSE010000007.1:0-9084 GCA_035624085.1 Terriglobales bacterium | reverse complement strand
TGGGGATGGGCACCAGACGATCGGCGGGGACGGCTGCGTATTCCGCATAGGAGCCCAGAATGCCGGTCCAGGCTACGCGGTCGCCGGCCTTCACCGATTTGACATCTGAGCCGACTGCTGTGACCGTGCCCGCGCCTTCCTGCCCCAGGACGAATGGCAGGGAAGTTTTGTAGCGGCCCTCGCGGTGATAAACGTCGATGAAGTTAACGCCGGAAGCGAACAGCTTCACCACCGCTTGGTCCGGCTTGGGTTGCGGAATGGGCAAATCGACCAGTTGCAGCACGTCCGGTCCACCGTTTTGCGGCACGTGAATGGCCTTCATGCGGCCTTGGATTCCTGGCGACGAGGGTAAGATTCAAAGGCTATTGGCTTGGAACACTGCGGTGGGGCTGTGGTAATCTTCGCGGCCGGTGCCTAAAGTAACTCGGGCCACCAGAGTTCCAGATTGACCCATCCAAATGCCGGTAGTAGCATTAAATCGCGGTGTAGGCTAGTGTAAGTAATAGAAAACATGAGGATTGGTAAGCTCAAGCCGGTGATCGCCGCAGGGGTTGTAGCGATTCTGGCAAATATCGGTTGCCAGACCGCTCAGCGTCCCGCGGCGCTCCTGCCAGCCAAACAGGCGAGTGCGCCGTTGCTCATCGCGAGCGCGGCACCGACACCTGCTCCTGCCCCTGATGCCAAACCTGCTCCGCCGGTATCCGCCCAGCCGGCTGAACCGGCTGAACCAAAGCCTGATCCGGTGGTGGAGCTGATTACGCAAGTCGAGAAGCAATACAAGGCAGGGGAGGACAACTACAAGGCCGGTCATCTCGAAGCGGCCAAGCAGAATTTTGATCAGGCTTTCAACCTCTTACTGGAAAGCCCCTTGGAAATACGCTCCGATGAGCGCCTGCAGCAAGAGTTCGATCGTCTGCTGGATAGCGTCAACAGTTTGGAATTGGAGGCTTTGCAAGAGGGGGACGGCTTCACAGAGCAGAAGTCCGAACCAGCGCCCATTGATGAGGCCAACGAGGTCACGTATCCGGTTGACCCGAACATAAAAGCAAAAGCAGAAGCCGAAGTGAAGGAAACGCACTCGGACCTCCCGCTGATGTTGACCGACCCGGTGGCCGGCTACATCAACTACTTCTCTACCCGGGGACGAGCCACGCTGGAGGGCGCGCTGGCACGCGGCGGGCGTTATCGGGAAATGATTGAGCGCACTCTGAAGGAAGAAGGCGTGCCTCAAGACTTGATTTATCTGGCGCAAGCGGAATCGGGCTTTCACCCGCTGGCGGTGTCGCGGGCAGGGGCTCGCGGCATGTGGCAATTCATGGCCAACCGGGCCAGAGGCTACGGGCTGGAACGCAGCTGGTGGGTTGATGAGCGGCAAGATCCCGAGAAGGCGACGCGGGCAGCCGCGCACCACCTGAAGGATCTTTATGATCAGTTTGGCGACTGGTATCTGGCGATGGCAGCCTACAACTCTGGTCCGGGAACCGTGCAAAACGCGGTGAAGCGAACCGGCTATGCCGACTATTGGGAACTTTATAGGCGGAACGTGTTACCCAAAGAAACCCGCAATTATGTGCCCATCATTCTGGCCGTGACCATCATGGCCAAGAATCCGCTGCAATACGGGCTGGAGGATGTCATCCCTGAAAAACCAGTTCCGTATGACGGGGTCAAGATCAATTATCCCGTTGACCTACGCCTGGTGGCAGAGTGTGTGGATATTTCCACCAGCACGCTGCAGGATTTGAATCCCAGCCTGCTACGCTGGACCACGCCCAAGAACCAACAGTTTGAGCTGCATCTTCCCGCCGGGACAAAAGACCGTTATCTGAGTGCGATTTCTGCTGTCCCGCCTGATATGCGAGTGTGGTGGCGCTACCACAATGTTGCGCCGGGCGACACTCTGGCCTCGATTGCGCGCGCCTATCGGACAAACACTCGGGCTATCGCCCAAGCGAATGGCATTGACGAGGATGAGCAGCTTTCTGTGGAAAGCAAGTTAATCATACCGGTCACTCCCGGCAAGCATCCCGCCAGTGAGGACGGGGCGAGCTATTCGCGGGGTGCAATCAGATACAAAATCCGCAAGAGCGACACCGTGCAGACAGTAGCCGATAATTTCGGCGTGCCTGCCACGATGGTGCGGCGATGGAACCATGTCAAGGGAGACAGCCTTCGTGGTCGCCGTGTTTTGTATATCCATCTGCCGGTCGCGCCGAGCACCAGCCAGAAATCCAAGATCGCTAGTAAGTCAAGGTCAAAGAATAACTTAGACACAGCTACAGCGGCAGGGACAGTACGGCACAAGGTGCAACCGGGCGAAACCCTTTACTCGATCGCCAAGTCTCACAACACTACCGTCGCGGCGCTCAAACAGAGCAACGGCAACCTTGCAACCCTGCGTCCCGGGATGATTCTGGTCATCAATCCGCCGGAGAGATAACAGTCTCAGGTCGCAGATCTCAGTTTTACCTCGTCCCGCTAAGCAGTGAGTTTCTGGTTTCCAGTTTTCATCCGCGCGGTGTAAGATGCGGCGAGATCGATTACTGCGTCGCGAAAAACCGCTGTGCTATAATCGCGGCCCGTTCAGTCAAAACGAAGAGGTTCAGTTTTCTTTCTAATTGGCGCTGGTGTGCAGCATCCGGCGATGAGCGCAGCCGGGAAAATTCAGGAGGACGAGATGACTTTTGATGAGACGCTTTATTTGCGGGATGACGAAATGGATGAGTTTGGTGACAGCGGCGCTTACGGCGAGTCGCTAGAAGAGGATTACGAAGAAGAAGAGGAGGAAGAAGAGGCCGAGATGCCGGCGGGCGAAACGGGAATGGAACCGATGCCGCCAGCTATGCCTCCGGAACCAGCTCCTGCCATGGGTGGTGGAGGAGGTCCATCCAAGCCAGCGCCCAAGAAAGCGGCGAAGAAGAAGGCTGCTCCCAAGAAGAAGGCTGCGAAGAAAAAGCCGGCAAAGAAGAAGCCAGCGCGTAAGCCTGCCAAGAAGAAGGCGGCAAAGAAGGGCAAGAAATCGGCTGGTAAAAAAAAGGCACGGCGTCGCCGATGAGAAAATGAAGGACGGTTGAAGGAGAGAAAAGCCGCCGCTTGACGCTGCGGCTTTTTCTTGCTCAGGATCGTAAGGGGCGCGCAGCAGTTGCCGCCTATTTCCTGGCTTGAACAGCCTGGAGACAACGTCCGTACAGCTCAAGCAGACGCTCAGCGTATTCCTCGGGTTTTGCCGCGGCGCCCCCACCCTGGAAACCAACGCCGGCGGAGGTGGTCCGGCCGTAGCCTGTGGTCATGGCTACGAATTTCATCAAATCCAATGCGATATCCTCGTTGCGGCGCGCGCCCGCTGGGGCGGGAGTAACTTCATCCATGAATGCCTCCGTAGGAATGCGAATGCTGGGAATCTCGTCGTCCATCAGAAAAAATCCGGCAGGAATTGATGATAGCAGACCTGAGGTGCCAGGTCTCACGCGCCGGGCTCGTCGGTTAGTGTCCTAGTTTCAACTTGCAGTTTTCTTCGCGAACTTTGCGATTTCCTAGCGCCCCTTTGCGGTAAGAGCTTCTAACCGCAAAGCACGCAGAGGATCGCGAAGGGCGCAAAGTCCAGGTCGTGAAATCTTTCAAGCAGAGATTAGGCACCTATTAGGCGCGGCGCACCTCGCTCATCAGAGCCAGCAGGTTTTGCTCCGAATCGCGAAAGAAAGTCATCCACAAGTCGTGGTCGGGCATTTTGGCGATGACGTGGGGCTCGTCCTCGAAGTGGACCCCGCTGGCGAACAGTTGACGGTGCGCTGCGTTAATGTCGGGCACGCTGAAGTAGAGGATGGAGCTGGGATGATCGAACTCTGGCTTCTCGGCGACATCGAGCATGAGGCGGACACCGCCGCAGTCGAAGAAAGCCAACTTGCCGGCGGTGAATAAGAGACGCAGGCCGAGCGTGTCCCGGTAAAATGCAGTGGCACGCTGGATGTCGCGCGCGTTGATGGCGATCTGCCCCAGCCCCGTGATTCCGATGTTTGTGGTTGTTGCGTTCATTATGCTTGCCTCCGTTTTGCGAAGTTAGTTAGCATAGCTAACAATATTCAATGACGAAAAGCAAGAAAAAAAGTGAGCATGGTTCGGCCCACCATTTAGGGATGCGCGCCAAGCATGCGATTAAGTGCCTCGCAAAGAACGCGAGGCATTCGCATGGCGCGCCCAGATCCCTCGACCGCCAAAGGCGGGCGGCTCGGGATGACAATGACAAACTGAGCGACTCCGGGGAAAATGAGCGTCAAGACGCCGCCCAGGTGGCTGACCGGCTGCACTCGGCAGCAATCCACCTGCTGCGCAGAGTGCGTCGGCAGGACAGCGCTTCCGGCGAGGGGCCAGCCAGGCTCTCGGCGTTGTCGGTATTGGTGTTTGGCGGGCCGATGACGCTGGGGCAACTGGCCGCCGCCGAACAAGTTAAACCACCCACGATGACGCGAATCGTAGCCGGTCTGGAGCGAAGCGGATTAGCCCGGCGCGTGGCCGATCCTGCCGATGCCCGAAGAATTCGGATTCATGCCACTGCGCAGGGCACCCGCTGGCTGCAGCAAGCGCGGAAGAGGAGGATCGAATATCTTGCGCATGGCCTCGAGATGCTTGGGCGACAGGATTTGGCGGTGCTGCACGACGCGGTCGGAATACTTGAAAGTGTGCTGAAGCGCTGGGAATAAGTTGTGAAAGGAACTATTCAGCCGAGTCCTCTCACGTTTCCATGCCCACGTAGCAAACGCGGCCGATCAGATAATCGCCAGCACGTTTGCCTTCCTCAATCGAAATCACCTCGACTGGATAGGCGTTATTGTGCGGGCGCAGCACCAATTGCTTGCCTGCTACTTCCACGTACTTAACCGTGCAAGCGCCGCCCTGGTTCACGGCATACATATTCGCTTCGCTTCGGCGGAACGGCTTGAGCGAGTTGTAATGGCGGTCGATCAGAACGGTGGCGCCGGGGAGCAACCGAGGATACATGCTCATGCCTTCGCGGGGATCAACCTTGATGAGGACAAAACGCTCCCAGGCACTGCGGCTGCCTTCAGTTTCGGTGCGTAAGTTTCGCAGGAAGGTCTTCTTGAACTTCAGAATGTCTTTAACATTCATGCTCATGATGATCGGCTCAGTCGCCGCAACGGATCCGTCCACCAGAAGAACGTTTTGAAATTCATCCTCGCCGGGGGGCACAATGCTGGCCCGCTTGTTGACTTCGGCTGGATCGAGGAGATCAAGAACGGAAAGGTGCTGGACCCGGAGAACCTTATCCATGCCTTCCAGGCTGAGACCGCGCTTGCGATTGAGGAAGTTGGAGATGTGGGCCTGTTTGAATCCGGTCTGGTCCGCCAAACCCAGGCCGGTTAACTCACCCTCTTCAATGCGCTGCCATAAGGCCTTGCGGAGATTTTCCTGCAGAGCTTTGAATTTCATGCAAGCAGTATAGCATTGTTTTATATCATCGTGCTATTCGATAATTGTAGACAAAATCTTAAGGAGAATAGATTTCCACAACCGGTTGCGCTGGTTTGCACGGTAGCAGGCCCGGCATTTGTGATAACTGTCACCGCCAGCCGGCCACGGCAAGCTATATCATCTGTCAATCATATAACTGAATGTGGAGTGAGGAAGCTCATGGCAGGTGAACTACAGAATCAAGCGGATGAAAAAGCATTTGTGGAGTTCCGGCGCAAAGTGCGCTCGGCCGAGGTACTTTCCGCCGCAATGGAGCAGATCCTGAGGCTGCTTCAATTTAGCGGGAAGATCAGCGTGGTGGTACAGAACGGCCGGGTGTTGAAATCCGGCTACGAGGAGGGCTATTTCAGGCAGCGGCAAACCTGAAGGAGGAAAGGGAGGGTTCGCCGCGTTAATTAAATAGTTGGAAACAGGTTCTCCGTAAGAGAAACGGGCCCTGTGCCGAGCAATCGGTACAGGGCTTTTTTATTTCGGGTTCACGCAGCAGGTCTCAGCTCAGGTGTCAGGCAAACAACATTAGCAACCACTAGGAGGCAGTTATGGAAATTGACGAATTGAACATTGTTCTGCTGGAACTGAAGTATTGCGAACGGTGCGGCGGATTGTGGCTACGGACACGCGGTTGTGAAGACGTGTTGTGCGCAACATGTTCTGCGCAAGTGGCAGAGTTCACTGGGTCGTGCAGACACTCCAACCTGCGGCTCGCCTTGCGGACCACGATCCAGGTCGACGGGGAGAGTAGAGAGGTTTTGGTGATGTGCGGCGAAGGAGGCAATGCATGAGCGGGGAGCTGAGCACGAGCGAATCGTCGGTGACACAGACTCCTCCGCGACCAGAGGAAGATGCTGCGGTTGGTCAGTTCTCAGAGCGATTGGCAGAGGACACAGACTGGGACGAGGGCGAGGATATTGAAGACCTTCCCGAACCGGTTTCCGATCTCGAGCCTGATATCTGGCTATACCGCGACAGAACCACTGCTCTGCTTTGGCGTTACATGAGGCTGGCAGTCGAGATAGGCCGATTGCCATCACTGCTGGGCCGCGAGTTCTTTCGCGCCCGGGTAAGCCCTTATAGCGCGCAAACGTTCGAAAATACGGTGATTTTCGTCCACGATGTGGAGTGCTGCCTGCGCCTACTGGATTCGGCGGACAGAATTCTGATTGCGATGCTTAGCTTGGAGCAGCGCTCGCAGGAGGAAGTGGCACGATCGCTTCGTTGCACGCAACGTACCATTGGGCGCCATTATGCCGAGGCTTTGGACCGTCTTAGTGAAATTTTCCTGCAACGGGAAATTTTGGCGCGCCTGCCCGAGAAAAACACGATTACGACGAAAGCTTGTCAAGAGGGTGAGACCGGCGAATTCCTCGTAAGTGATTTTGAGTAGGGGAAAAATAATTTTCGAAAATGTGTCTAAATAGTCCCATCGATTTGCTATTCTGAACTTAGATAGAGAAAAAAATCAGGCGCGCTGAAAACGGCGCGCCTTTTGCTTTGGGGATCCGGCATTGGCAACCCCGACCAGGAACAGATCGAAAACTCATCGGCGCGGCAAGATTCGCCACCGATTATCTGTCAGCGAGCGGCAGAAAGAGGTTGACGTCAATCTGCAGCATGGTCATCAGGTTGAGCTTGGGGCTGTCCGCCAGCAAGTCACGAATCTGGTAGTCAACCACGCAGTGGATCTCGTGGCCCACACGCTTGAGCACATCAAGCGTGGCAATCACCAGGCCATGAAATATCTATTTGAAATGGCCGGCCTCTTTCCGACGACCACGCCGGATGAGGCTCCTGCGGAAGATTCGCTGGCGAAGACACTGTTGAGCTACCTGGGAGTTCCCGAAGGATCGAATTCGAACGCTGAAGCTGCAAAGTGCGATCCGGGCTCAAGGGTCGACGCTGATGCCGTAAAATGAGAACTCGGCATTGGCAAGAGCCGCTTCCAGTTTTTGCATCCACGCACTGGAACAGTACAGGTCACGTTGAGCTAGCGGATGGATATGACATGGATCACCGGCCGCATTGCGGTCGGGGGCGGGATTTGGACAGCACGGAACATGTCGGATGTGGCGCGGGCGGACGTCACCCACATCCTCGACATGCAGATAGAGTTTAATGACACGCCTTTAGCGGAGCCGTATGGGATCAGGGTGTTGTGGAATCCCACCGATGACGACTTCCAATTCAAACCGCCGGAGATTTTCCAGAAAGGCGTGGATTTTGCATTGCAGGCGCTGGACGGAAGCGACGGCAAGCTCTTCGTTCACTGCGCCGCTGGGGTGCATCGTGCGCCAATGATGACATTGGCCATACTTTGTTCCCTCGGTTGGAATCTGGATGATGCGATCCAATTTATCGAAACCAGGCGACCGGTAGTGGATTTTGCCGATGTGTACGTCAAGAGTGTGAAGCTGTATTTGCAACAGCAAGCCAGAGTCGGGAAGTAGCTCAGTCTTCCCCCAAGGTCTCACTCTTAGTCTTTAGATCCCAGTTCTCAATTCCAGCGACAGTTCGATGAAGTAGCACGGAGGAATTCATGTCCGAGATGTGCCGCCCTTTGAGGCGGCTTTTTTTATGCGCGCTTGCGCTGCTGGCACAGGCGGGGCTCACGCAAACTGTGCCGACGACGACGGTGCAAGACACCGTATATCGCGCGGATGGCACCCCGGCGCAAGGCACTCTACTGATTTCCTGGCCTGAGTTTACGACTTCCGGCGGGCAAGCAATCGCGGCGGGGACGACGAGTGTAACTCTGGGAACGGGTGGCGCTTTGTCCGTCGCTCTGGTTCCAAACGCAAACGCAACGCCGCCCAGCACGCTTTACACCGTGGTCTACCAGCTCGATGACGGCACGGTCAAGACAGAGTATTGGGTTGTGCCAACAACTTCTCCCGCCACTCTGGCCGCAGTAAGGACAACGCTGGGAGCGACCAGTTCTGTGGCGCAAATGGCCACGCAACAGTTCGTGAATGCAGCATTGGCGACAAAAGCGAATGACGCGGCCGTCGTGCATCTCGCCGGTACTGAGACGATCACCGGCGTGAAACAGTTTACCGTTTCGCCGAGCTTCCCGACTCCCAGCCAGCCGACCGATGCGGCGAACAAGGCCTATGTTGACAATGCGGTCCAAGTCACCGGGAGCGGTTCGTACCTGAGCACGAGCGGAGGGACGATGACTGGCCCGTTGACCCTGAGTGGCGACCCGGTCGCGCCCAGCCAGGCAGCGACCAAGCACTATACAGATATCTCGGCCGCGGTTAAGGCCGACTTGATCGGCGGATTAGTCCCACCCACCGAACTAGCATCAGGGACAGCGAGCGGCAGCACGTGCCTTCTGGGAAATCAGACCTGGGGATCGTGCGGCGCCGGAGGCAGTTTTTCATATATCAACAACACGCTGATCGCAAATCCTAATTTCAATTCGGCAACGCCAGCGCCGCAAAGCAACTTCCTCAACTGCTCGTTCCAAAACGCGAGTAGCGACGTAAGCCTGCAGTGTCCTTATGGAAACACCTCATCGACGTTCGCCCTCGGCAGCCAGGCGGTGCTGAACAGTCAAGCCAATACCTATGGAGCGGGGCTGCAAGACTTCAGCGCGGC
>DASPSE010000004.1:0-21667 GCA_035624085.1 Terriglobales bacterium | reverse complement strand
GGTAATGAGCAGGAAGCGACGGCGATCGACCATGTCGGCGAGCGCCCCCGCAGGAAGAATGACCAGAAAAACCGGCAAGGTCGATGCGGCTTGCACCAAGCTCACCATGAAGGGTGACGTGGTGAGCTGGGTCATCAGCCAACCGGCGCCAACGTTCCGCATCCAGGTTCCGGTGTAAGAAATGACCGCTGCGACCCACAGCGAACGGAAAAGCGGCTCTTTAAACGGAGCCCAGGGCCCGCCATGCCCTTTCGCCAGGTGCGTTTCTACCGACGTGTTGATCGTACTGGCCATGGTTCTATAACGTCTCTACCTCAATTCAGCTCGAGCAAACACCTCAACCATTTCTGCCTCGGACGGAGCTTGCAGCACATTACGCGTGGCGAACTCCTGAGCCTGCGGATAGCTGGTGGCTCGAATCCGCTCGGCAGCCTTGGCGAGTTCGTAGGGCGTATGCCGCAGCTCGACATCAGGTCCCAGCAAGAGCCAATCAGCGCCCGGTTCCCCAAACGGCATTCCTACGCTGCCAGCATTCACAACCCGGAGTTTTCCTACCATTCGATCAAACTGCATGTGGGTATGACCGCAAACGACCACAGCGACGTTAAGTCCATCAAAGACCGGCAGCAGACGGTCTTCCGGCGTCGAGCGAGTGAAACATTCATTCTCGTTTCGCGGTGTCGCATGGCAAAACAACACCTCGCCTAAACCCGGGATCTCAACACTAAGAGCCTTAGGCCATCCCCGCAACAAGCGTTCATGTTCAGAACCAAGCTGCTGCGCCGTCCAGGCAATAATCGGCCGATACTGTTCCGGCACTTTACTCGGTTCCTTGCCTGCTATCTGCTCGAGCACCGCAACCTCGCCGTTGCCATGAATAAACTGCACCGGGATATCGAGGGCCAGCAAGCAAGCGAGCGTTTCACGCGGCATCGGGCCGGGGAGCACATCACCCCCGACCACTATCCGGTCGACCTTCGCTCGACGAACATCACCCAGCACCGCCTCCAGGGCGGGCAGATTCGCATGGATGTCATAGAGTGCAGCTACCCTCATAAGAGTCCTTCCCACACTACGACTCCGCCGCGTGCGCATCGGCACGCGCCGGTTCTCCAAACGGCCACTCCCGATGGCGAAATGCTCGAACCAAATAGATCGCAAGACCGCTGAGCAAGATCACCACCGCGTAGCGAATCTGAATCGACGAATTGGCGCGAGACACAAGGATGAACACAAAGCCCGCGGACGCGATCAGTGCCGGCAGCGGATAAAGCCACATGCGAAACGGGCGAGGCAGATCAGGACGGCGGATACGCAAAACAACCACGCCCACCGCCTGCGTCAAGAATTGCAAAATAATGCGGATCACGACCAGGCTTGCAATCACGTCTGCCAGGGAAAAAAAGCAAAACAACAGCGCGACGCAGCCCAAAGCCAGCAGCGACACATTGGGAAACAGGTATTGCGGATGTACCCGGCCAAACACGCGAAAATAGTTGCCATCCAGCGCGGCCGCGTATGGAACTCGCGAGTAACTGAGCATCACGGAAAAAACCGAGGCGAATGCCGTCCACATCACCAGCACCGTTACCAATGTGGCGGCCCATGGCCCATATACCCTCCGCATAAATATCGACGCCACATACACGCCATTATTCGAGTGGCTGGAGACACCGATTTCCTGCCACGGAACCACTCCCAGAACACTCACGTTCATCAACAAATATAGACACGCGATGAGCAAAATGGATAGCAGCAGCGCGCGCGGAATGGTCTTCCCCGGATCTTTCACCTCGTCGCCGATGAAGCACACATTGTAATAGCCCCAATAAGTGTAGGTCGCCATCAAACTGGCAGAGCCGAGTCCCAGGAACAAACTGCGCGATGGGGTGAACGCGCCTGGCGGAAGATGAAAGGCGAGCGAGGCATTGAAGTGAGTCAGGCCAGCAATGATGATCCACCCGATGGTCCCCACTGAACCCAGCCACAGCAATTTCGATAGCCATCCAATCCGGGTGATCTTGCGGTAAAGAAGCATTACCGCGAGTACCACCACGCCCAGCGCAACGAACGTGGCTCCCGAAACCAGCCATCTCAACTGCAAAGGTCCTATGATTGGGAGTTGCAGGCTCCAGTGGTGAACCGCATATTGCCGCTCCAGCCCGGGCCAAAAATATGCGGCATAACTCGCAAGCCCGAGAGCGCCGGTGGCGATCGACATGGGAGCGCTGAAAGAAAGCTGCCAGATGAACAGAAACGAAATCAGCCGGCCAAAGCGGTCGGGACCGTATATCTCGCGCAGATATCTGTACGATCCTCCCGAACCTGGCATGGCTGCGCCGAGTTCGGCCCACACCAATCCGTCGCACATCGCGAAAATGGCGCCCAGAATCCAGCCCAGCATCGATTGTGGACCGCCCATCGCGCCCACAATCAGAGGCAACGTAATAAACGGTCCCACACCGATCATCTCAATCATGTTGAGGGCGGTAGCGCTACCCAGGCCAATGCCACGGATCAGGTGCGGTGCGTTGGAGGATTGTGTAGAGGAAGGCATTGAGTGTCAGCGACCGGTGGTCAGTTGTCAGTAGCTAGTCCATCAGCCGGAAGCACCTGTCGCAAGTTCTCCACCAAGAGACCACGGGTTTGACACGTCGAACGCGACTAATCACTGACCACTTCTCACTGACCTCTGGCCACTCCGTTCTGACTGCTTCTTCCCGCACTCAGCAAGTTTACGTAGAGCCGGATCGCGCCCGGCACTCCCGCAGGCAACTGGCGGAAGAAGGCGTAGCCAGTGTAGATATATATGCCTTTGCCGTAGCGTGCCAGCAGCAATCCGCCTTTCTGGTCTGACTCTCCGGGATCATGACAAGCCAGCAGAGGCTTGAAGTGGTCGTCCCAGCTATCCATGAAATAGAGCCCGCGTTCCTGTACCCAGCCGTCAAAGTCGCGCTGCGTGATCTGATTGGGATAGTGAAATACCGGATCGTCAGGTGCGAGAATCTCGACCGGCGATTCTTCCACCGAGACCCGGGCGCGGCTGAGTTGAGCATGATAAGGCGTGAGATCGTCCTTATTGAAATCAGATACGCTCGTGTTGTATTGCATGAGCAGCGTGCCACCGCGGGAGACATAATCGAGCAGCCTCTGATGATTCTCAGCAATTTCTTTCTGCGTATCGTTGGCACGAATGCCTAGCACCACCGTGTCGTACTGGCTCAAAGTTTCCGCCGCTAGTTTTTCCGCCGGAACCATCGCCACATTCATCCCGATCTGTTTCAGCACGGTCGGAATATCATCACCGGCGCCCATGATGTACGCGATCTTCAAGCTTGGCGGCGCACTCACGTCCACCACGCTCACGTGCTGTACTGCGGGCTGGTAGTAATAAAACGTATCGAGGTCTTCGCGCGTGACGACGCTGTAGCCTTCGCTGTACTTCCTGCCTCCCGATTCGAAAATCGCGCGAATCTCTGTCGGACCTTCTTTCATGCCGTCGTGAAACACGGTGAACGCAGACTCACGTTTCTCGCCGCGTGCGCTGAATTGCAGCCGCAGGTCTGTGGGTTCTACTCGCCATCCGGCAGGAACCTCCAGATGAAGCGCGCCCTCGCTGGGGCTCGACAGGTTTGTGGAAACTGCGACTTTCACCTGACACGCTGGGTCACCGCGAATCGGGATCACTTGCTGACCCGGCTCCAGCATGATGGAAAATGCCGGGGCCACCGCGAGCGCTCGCTCAAGCTCGGCTCCGCTTGGGTCTTTATATTTGACCATCGCAACTGCATGTACCACACCCTGCCTACCGTTCAATTTGTAGGAGACATGCGCGCGCACCGGAGGCGGCGGGAAGGGAAGTGTCACATAGCGCGGATCATCGATGGTGTTGATGGCGTCTCGTTCGGGATCGTTACGATGCCAGTACGGTCGCGTAAACTGCGCGTCGCCGGGAACCGTGACGCGGAAGGTTGTGGAATCCTGGTCGGACTTCTTGATTTCCTGGTGCTTCCATCCTGGAGGTAGATCCAGGTCAACTTTGCTTACAGCAACCTTCGCCGCGCTCGAGAAATGGGCAGTGAGTTCGAAGCTCTGTCCTGGAACGGCCATGAACGCGTCGTCAGGACTCGTGCCAACCGGAGCGTCGACAGCCACGCGAAATTGCACGCCCAGCGCGAGATTTGCGGCGTCCTCGAACTGATCGTTCTTGGTATGAAGCTCAGTCAGCAGCCCGTCTTTGGCAGCATCCGAAAGTGAAGAGGTCTTAACGGCGTCAATCGTCTTACGAGTAGCCTCCAGTCCGGCCAGCAACGGCTCTGCTGCGCCCGCCGGATCGTGCTCTGCCGCCTTCGTGGCTTGCTCCACGCGGCTCTGAATTTCTTGCAGATCAGAGTGCAGAAAGGGAGCTTTGCTTGCCTCATCTCCAATCCGCGAAGCCAGCCCCGTCAAGCTGGTGTCAATCCCATCGAAGAAATCCTTCTCGTGGCCCTTGTTATCGGTGGTCGAAGGCAAGATCGAATCCGCTAGTTTGTAGAATGCAAAGCGATCGCCCGGTTCGATGGTCCAGCCTCCCGCCCCTTGCGACAGCTGGTGCTTCAAGCCGGCCATGGCAAACTGCACATAGGATGTCCCCAGCAGCGGATCAGGCCTGCCCGTATTGAAAGCAACCGTGTAATCGGCGTCTGGGCAGGTTTTTGCTCCCCATGGACAGACGTTTCCAATGTAGAGTTTCTTGGCCTGCCAGGGCTGCAGCCCTTCTTTGAGCTGCTCCGGAAATCGGCTGGGATCAGCCGCCGCGCGGAAAGCTTCGCGGGTGAGAATGTCCGAGGCTTGGTGATGACCGTGGCCGTCGCGGTCCGTTCCTGAAAAGCGCGCTACCAGGACATCGGGCCGGAAAGTGCGAATCACGCGGACCATGTCACCGAGAGGAATGTCATGCCCTTGCCACTTCTGAAATGTTTCTTCCGGAGTCTTGGAATAGCCGAAGTCTGCCACGCGCGTGAATCGTTGTTCGATTCCGTAATAGCGATCAGACTGGGTCAACTCCAAAGTGCGCAAAACACCCAGCACATCGAAGAGATTGCTGCCGATCTTGTTCTGCCCGCCCTCGCCCCGGTTCAGCGTGAGCAGCAGAACCTCAACACCTTTGCCGCGTGATTCGAGCGTGAGCAGCCCGCCGTCCTCGTCATCGGGATGGGCCACGGTTTGCATCAGGCGAGCCGTGGTATGCAGGCGCAGAAGCACCTCCTTCAGCCCAACCACGCCAGTGTCCTGGGGCAAAGGTTCGACTGGGCTCGTCTGGGTCGTGGGATCCGCCGAGATCGGTGCGAGGCAGAACAGAATCAACACAACCGCACTCGACAGCTGGGGCAGGAGGCTGCGCCGAAAAGATTTCATACCTAACCGATGGATATTCTGGCGAATGGGAAGCAAATTTTTCCTGGATTATATCCGATTAGATCACGGCCACTCGATAAGGATAGCTGGAATCTGCCAAGCGTGCAGGCCATAGGCTAAATGCGGCGCTGCTTCAGAGCCAAGACTCCGGCTCTCACTGCCCCGACGGATTGCTAACGCCCTGCTGGCACTGGTGCGCCGCCGTCAGCACCTTGTCGAACTCGGCGCTGCTGCGCAGCTTTTCCAGCAAAGGATCGGCAAGCAAGGCTGAATACGCGCAATAATTCTGTTCGACAGCCGCTCCGATCAAGTGCAGGGCGATCTCCTTTTTCCCGCAGAACGCCATGATTGCACCCTCACGGTACCAGGGCTCGGGATCGGGTTCGGCTAGCGTGGCCGTTTCATCCTGCTGCGCAAGGCGGTCGAGTTCGGAGGCGGACCCCAGCCCGAGGCAGGCTTCCGCCATATCCCGGTGATAAACCGGAGTGCTCGCTACCTTCTTCACCTGCACTCTCGCCTCGGCTACTTTGCCTTCCCGCAACAAAACGTGCAACGTCGTGTGGGCTGCCCATTCTGAGCCGGAGTCCAAGCGAACAAAATCCATGGCTCGTTGGGTCTTGCCCAATTCCAGGAAGACCCAGGCACAGGAACGGAACTGGAAGTTACCGGGGTCCAGCGCCAGGGCAATATCGCACTCGCGTGCAGATTCTTCCTGCATGCCTGCATATCGCAGGACATAAGACATGTAGAAATGAGCCTGCGCGTTTTCCGGCCGGCTCCTTAGCAGCGCCTGAGCTCCCTGATAGGCCTTGGCAAGTTCACCGCGCTCCACTTGGTTCACAACGAGCTGGCCTGCCGCAATCACACGATTGGGATCAAGCGCTACCGCCCGCTGGCTTGCCTCGTTGGACCCCTGGAACGCCTGCTCGCCCCCGTCGGAGTAGGCAGAATCATAGTAGTAGCGCTGTCCCAGTTCCTCCCAGGCAGGGGCATAAGTAGGATCCATCTTGACCACTTCTCGCAAAACCGCGATGGCATCCTTATTCGGACCGGGATCATGGGGCAGAGCGAGACTGTGCAGATAGAGGTCGTAAGCCTGTTCGTTCTTTGGCTTGGCCCCGGTGTCGACGAAACCGCTCGCCACTCCCAGCGCGGGCAGCAATCCCTGCCGGATATGTCCCGTAAGTTGGTTCTCCAAGGCGATCGAGTCTTGACTGGCTATGCTGAAGCTGGTCTGCCAAAGCAGGCGGTCCTGTTTCGTATCCACCGCTTCCAGCGTGACCAGCAAATAATCTCCCTGCTTGATGAAGTGTCCGGTCACAACGTCGGCAACATGGAGTTCGCTTCCAACTTTCTGGGGATCCAAATCCGCGCTTACATACTTCCTGGTGATCGTGGAAGGCCGCACATCGAGCGTGCGGGAATAAGTCAGGACGTTGGCGATTTCATCGGCCAGCGCGAAGCGCAGGTAGTCCACGCTGAAGTCGCCATTCATGTTCTGCAGCGGGAGCACGGCAATGGTGTTCCTGCTCGCCACCACTCCTCCCCCGCGATGTTGGAACCACCACGCCCCCAGCGCCGCCAGCACCGTAATCATGAGTCCCGCCAGGCCCAGCATCAGGTATTTGGGCCACGGGCTGGTTCCAGCGAAAGTGTTGGTAACCACCTGCAGGCGGGCTACGCGGCTGACCGTCTTGATCTGCGCCGATTCACTTTCGTTCTTCAGCCGTTGCAGATCAGCTTTGATCTGGGTTGCGTTCTGGTATCGCAGACTGCGGTCCTTCTCCATCGCCTTCCCGATCACGCCCTCGAGGGCAGTGGGAAGAGCAGGGTTCACGGATCGCGGTGAAGCAGGCTTCTTGTGCAGCATGGCATCGAGCGTGGCAACCACATTCGCGCCGCGAAATGGCTTTTGTCCGGTCGCCATCTCGTACAGCACCACGCCGAAGGAAAAAATGTCGCTGCGCGGATCGAGGTCTTCACCCCGCGCCTGCTCCGGAGCCATGTAAACTGCGGTTCCGGGAACAACTCCCACGGCGGTGAGAGAGTCCTCGTACGGCGTGTCGTCCCCGGCGGGTGCTGCGCCACGGGAAATCTTGGCCAAGCCAAAATCCAGCACCTTAACTTGGCCGGTCTGCGTAAGAAAGACGTTGGCCGGCTTGATGTCGCGATGGATGATGCCTTTGGCGTGCAGCGCTTCCAGCGCCTGGGCGACCTGCACTCCCACGTCTAGGAGCAGCTCCAGATCGACCGGCTGCCCCCGCAGACGCTGTTTCAGGCTATCCCCTTCCAGCTTCTCCATCACGATGAAGGGATGGCCGTTGTTGTCTTCGATGTCGTGAATGATGCAGATGTTGGGGTGGTTCATCCGGGACGCGGCCCGAGCCTCGCGCTCGAAGCGTTCCAGGGACTTTGGGTCGCCGACCACGTTATCAGGGACAAACTTCAGCGCGACGTGACGGCCCAGCCGCAGGTCTTCGGCTTCGTAGATGACTCCCATACCACCGCCGCCGAGCTTACCGAGAATGCGATAGTGGGAGACCGTCTCGCCGACCATGGGAGCGCACTCGGCGCTATGTTAGGCCGTGCCGCGCGGAAGGTCAACCACGCGGGGGGAGTATCCTTCGGGAAAAATTCGGCTACACCCCCCTGGCGAAGCTTAGCCGAGTTGGCGCAGATCGGCGTCAGATCGCATATTGAAATCGATTACAGCGAGTTGGGTTGAGGTAAGGCGCGGATCGCAATCGCCGCGGAGGCTTCCGGGATGAAAGACTTTTCATATATTGCTTGCAGGCGAAATAGAAGTACAATGGCCGTCGTTCTTGCGGTCAAGAAGGAGATTCCGGTTGAGATCAAATGCTACGATCAGTCATAGGACCACTTGTCGATTCCATTTTTGGCTTGACACAAGAGAGAAAACGAAAGTAAGAGTGATGGATCGTAAGTCCCTGCTGGGCCCTAACCACCCATGACACAAATGAGGGATCAAATGCACTGCAACAACAAAACTTCTCGGATTTTCACTCGCGCCAATGGCTTTCTCCTTCTTCTCTTATCCCTGGCGCTCGCACCCTCTCTCGTCGCACAAAGTGGCGCCACCTTCTATGTCTCCACTACAGGCAGCGACAGCAATCCCGGCACGTACTCCTCCCCTTGGCTGACGATTCAGCACGCGGCCAACACCGTAACGGCGGGTGCTACGGTCTATGTAATGGGAGGCACCTATCACGAAGCGGTGAACTTTCCCAACTCAGGAACCGAAGGAGAACCGATTATCTTCGAAAGCTATCCCGGACAGACCGCTCTGATTAGCGGCAGCGGCGTGAGCTGCTGCACTTCGAACCCTCCCGCGAGCGGAAACCACACCCAGGGTCTCATCACCATCGTGAATGGCAGTTACATCACAATCAGTGGATTCGCGATCGCCAATTACACAACCAGCAAAGTCGCTGACACTCCCGCTGGAGTGTGGATCAATGGCTCCGGCACCGCTGTGCAAATTCTGAATAATCAGGTTCATGACATCACCACGACCGCGGGCGCCAACGGTAATGCTTTCGGCATTGCCGTGTACGGCACATCGCAAACTCCCATCACCCAATTAGTTATCAGCGGCAACGAGGTCTACGACCTCAAAACTGGCGAGAGCGAGTCGGTGAACACTGACGGCAACGTGACTCACTTTGAAATCACCAATAACATCGTCCACGATAATGACAACATCGGCATCGATGCCATCGGAGACGAGGGTGTGGGTCCCACGGGTTACGACGTGTCAACGTACGGAGAGATCGGCGGCAATACCGTTTACAACATCAGCGGGATCGTAAACCCCGGCGAGGGCGACAGCTATGACGCAGACGGGATCTATTGCGACGGCTGCGCTTACGTTACCATCGAGAATAACTGGATCTACAACGTCGATTATGGAATCGAAGCAACCTCCGAAAATCAAGTCTGTCAACCCAATGGTACCGAATGGACCGGTCCCAACAACACGGGATCCCCCAAGCTAGGCACCAGTCCTTGCTATGGACAGTACGTCACCGTCCGCAACAACGTGATCTCTAACTCCAATGCCTGCGGTCACTCGATTGGCGGCTACGCGAAGGCCAGCAGTAGAGGCGGTCATAGCGAAGGCGGTGGCAGTAGCTATGACGTTGTTTTCGTCAATAACACGCTCTACAACAATGCCAAGGAATCGGCAGGAGAAACCGCCGAATATCAGA
Organism: Terriglobales bacterium; assembly: GCA_035624085.1. Lineage (GTDB taxonomy): Bacteria > Acidobacteriota > Terriglobia > Terriglobales > Acidobacteriaceae > JAFAGX01. The sequence goes on along the minus strand of DASPSE010000004.1, from coordinate 12,041 downwards.
TTCAGCACCAGGTCGGCAGCACACAAGACGATTACTTCGAGAATAACCTGGTCTACGCGGGTACTTATAATACCTGGATCTACAGCTACGTTAAGAGTTCGTCCTCTTATCCCGCGCCGCCCGCAACTCTCGACTGGAACCTTTACTACTCGAGCGCCGGTTACGTGAAAGGCACGTCAATAACATGGGCCGACGTCAGCAGCTATACGAGCTTCGCAAACTTTCAGAGCACAACCGGGGAGGATGAAAGTTCAAGGAACGCCAATCCCGATTTCGAAAGCCTAACCTCCAGGCCTCTGAACTTTGACATTACCGCGGCTTCGCCGGCTGTCAATAATGGTGGCACCAGCCTCTCCTGCAGCATCGGCTGGTGTGATCCGAATGGCAGTTCTCCCAGCTCGATCTATGGCGCAACCGACTTTCTTGGTAATCCCCGCATGAACAACGGTGCGATCAACATCGGCGCTTACCAAGTTACTGGAATCGCGAGCAACACGCTGTCCGTAAATCTGACCTCCGGGGCGTCCACGCTGCAATCGGGCCAATCAACCACGCTGACGGCAACCGTCACTGCCAGTCCCGCGGGCGGAGGTGCGCCCAGCGGCACGGTGAGCTTCATGCTAGGGTCAACCTTGCTGTCCACGCAAACGCTGATGCCGACCGGTGTCAACACGACTTCGGCAAGCATGCCACTCAGCGCGTCGCAACTCGCCGCTGGCCCCAATACTCTAACTGCCGTGTACTCGGGCAACACGATTGGTACCAACTGCTGCACTGCGAAGCATCCGCCCGGAAAAGCAACCCCGGTCTCGATCTATCCCAGTGCTACTTCGCCGCCGATTACCGTCACGCTTCAATAGATAGAAGGATCAGCCAGGCAGCTTGTGGCTCGAGGTTGCCCCACCCTTTCGCCGCTTTTTGGCGAAGGGTGGGATCGTGTCAGCGTGGGCGCAACACCCATTCGCTCTCGCTTCCGCGCCGTCCATTGGCACTCCACTTCCACCCTCCCTTCGCAGCCCGTGGCCCACTGGCAAAAACTGCTCCAGCGCCAGTCCTTCGGTCGTTCACACAGCCCCCGCTGCACCGGATTGCGATATAGCGCAGTTTTTCCACTCGTTTCTGCTCACTCCACACCGGAAAATCGTAATAGCGGACTTGCCAAAAGCGCGGCAGGTCGGCTGGGCGCAGCTTGCGTGATGTAATCTGCTTAAGCATCTGCATCGCCACCGCGAGTTCACCCCGTCCCGGTTCGCTGATGAGCAAATGCACATGTTCGGGCATTACCACATACCCGCTCGCGTAGCATCCATACCAGCGCCGGACCCGCTCCAGTTCGTGCTCGAAAATCTCGCGCGCGGCTGGCCAATCGAGCAGCTTCATCCGCTGATAGCAGCTGAAAGTGATGAAATGCACCAGCGCTGGTGTTGATAACGTTTCGGCTTGGCCGCCATCGGGTGACACTGTACTCCCACCCTGTCGCTCCAAAACCGGGAGCGACAAGGGTGGGGCAACCCTCATTTCAAAGCGGGAAAAGGTGGACCAGCCCCCGGCACTGTGGAGTCAACTTTCCGCGTACCCTCGGTAACTTCATGACCGCGGCTAGGTTTGACTTGCGGCTGCGGTTCTCGTTAGATTCTTGAGGTAGTCTTCGACATTCTTGCCGTAGCCGCCCCGGACGATATGGAGCTCCTGCTCAACATTGTTTGGTTAGCGCTGGCGCTGCCGGCGCTCTGGATGTGGCACCGCGTGCCAGCCCGTGTCCACCACCCGCAGTGGTTCGGCCGTTGTCGGCCTTTCTTGCTTCTCGGATGTGCCTTGGTCTTGCTTTTCCCGGTGGTTTCGGCCACTGACGATTTGCACGCCATGCGGCCGGAGATGGAAGAGTCCAACTCCAAACGTCTACTCAAACACTCAACAGGCACCAGGTCCAGTGCATGGACCCACCCTACCGGTGGTCTTCCATCACAGTTCATCGTTCTTTCATTGAGTCGTAACGATGATCGTTGCGGACTGGTTTTTCTTGCCTCCATTCCATTGCCTGAACTGGCACCCTTGAGCCAGAAAGATGCACGCGCTCCTCCCGCTAATAGCCTCTCTTAGTTAGTCTTTTCAGCGAGTTTCTTGATCAGAAGCAGGCCTTCGATTGTGGGGCACAGTTGCCGCCGCAGCGCTGGGCTGCTGGCTATCCCGGCCAAAAACAGAGGGTGTGACGGATGCAAAAAACGCTTTGGCTTCATTCGGCGCTGTTTCTGCTGCTGACCGTGCCTTTGCCCGTCCATGCGCAGCAGGCACTGACATGGCAGCAGGTGCGCGACCGCTTTGGAGCCAGCAATCCGACTCTGCTCGCGGACAAGTTGAACATCGATGAATCGAAGGCTGAGGAGATCACTGCTTTTCTTCGTCCCAACCCGGAGTTCACCCTGACGGCAGATGGCACCCAAATCGCCCCCAACCATGGCGTCTGGCGGCCATTTGCTGGGACTTTTGAGTCGCCCGGCATCAGCTACCTGCACGAACGGCGGCACAAGCGGGACTTGCGGCGGGAAAGCGCAAAGAAAGGCACGCTGATTGCCGAGTTCAGTTATAGCGACCTGGAAAGAACTCTACTCTTCAACTTACGCGGCGCGTTTGTATCGACCTTGCAAGCCAAAGCAGTCCTGCAGCTGGCAAAAGACAATCTTGCTTACTACGACCACGTGCTGCAGATCAGCAGAGACCGCTTCCATGCCGGAGACATAGCCCAAATCGATCTTGATCGACTGGAGCTGCAACGCGTGCAATACGAGTCTGACCTGCAAACCGCCGAGGTCAATCTGCGTACCGCCAAAATTCAGTTGCTCACTCTGCTCAATGATCGAACTCCGATTGAACAATTCGACGTTACCGAGCCGTACGACTTCAGCGATCAACTGGCAACCCGCGACGAGTTCCGCAAAATTGCTATGGACACCCGGCCTGATTTGAAAGCGGCCATTGAAGCCATCGACAAAGCCCAAACTGATCACAAGCTGGCCGTGGCGAATGGCTCAACCGATCCAACCTTCGCCGCGTGGTACACCCATAACGCTTCGACCAACAATCCCGCAGGCACCAACACGCTCGGCGTCAGCGTCAGCATTCCCTTTCGCGTCTTCGACCGCAATCAAGGAGAAAAGTTGCGGACGCAGCTTGACATCACACGCAATGAGAAGCTACGCGACGCAACTGAAGCAGCCGTGCTGAGCGACGTTGATTCCGGCTACGCCACCGTCGACAGCACCCTGATTCTGCTGCGTCCGTATAAAGCCAAGTACTTGCAGCAATCCGTACGCGTGCGCGACACCGTCTTCTTTTCCTATCAACACGGAGGGGCCGCATTGTTGGATTTCTTGAACGCCGAGGCCGACTACCGCAGCGTACAACTGAACTACGTGAATCTAGTCGGCTCTTACTTGATGGCCGCAGCCCAACTGAACATGGCCGTTGGCCGAGAGGTTGTCCCATGAAAACTGCGCTTAGACTTATTGCTCTGCTCCTGGTTTGCTTGCCTTTCAGCTTGGTCCTCCCCGCCTGCAACGAAGGCAAAGCGAACCCCACGGCGGAGGCTCCGCCCAAGCCCGTCGTCGAGCCTGACCTCGACGCCAACAACTTCAAGGTCGACCACCCTGAACAGTTCCCTCTGGCGACAGCCAGTGAGTACAAGGCAGTTCCCGCGCTGAATGTGACCGGCGTGGTGCAGCCTGACATTTCGCGTGCCGTGCCCGTGATCTCGTTAGCTGCGGGACGAGTAGTGGAGATTAAAGCCCGGCTCGGGGATGAGGTGAAAAAAGGCCAGTTATTGCTGAAAGTGCAGAGCAACGACGTCTCCGGCGCCTACCAGACGTACGTCAAGGCCGAGAACGACGAGCGCCTGGCCCGCATACAGCTCGAGCGAGCGCAGGTTCTCTATGAAAAGGGCGCGATCGCCAAGAGCGCTCTCGAAACTGCGGAAGACACCGAAGGAGATGCTAAAGCCGATCTGAATGCCGCCACCGAACAGTTGCGGCTTCTCGGCATAGATAAGAACCATCCGTCTGGAATTGTCGACATTGTCGCGCCGGTATCGGGTGTGATCACGGATCAGGAAGTTACCAATGCGTCAGGCGTCCAGGGCCTGTCCGGCCCCAATCCGTTCACCATCTCTGATCTTTCTTATGTCTGGATCATGTGCGACGTTTATGAAAACGATCTCGACGCAGTGCATGTCGGCGAGTCCGCGGACATTCATCTGAACGCGTATCCCGATAAGGTCTTCAAAGGCCGTGTCGATAACATTCTGCCGATCCTGGATCCGAACATCCGAACGGCTAAAGTTCGAATCGAAGTTCCCAACCCAGGCGTGATGCGCGTGGGAATGTTCGTTACCGCGACCTTCTATGGCAAGCAGGCAGAAACGCACGCCGCTATTCCAGCAACCGCGATTCTTTACCTGCATGATCGCGCATGGGTTTATGCGCCAGTGAGTCCGGGACACTTCAAACGCCAGGAAGTAGTCACGGGAAACACGCTTCCCGGCAACATACAGGAAATTGTTTCTGGAGTGAAACCGGGAGATCAAGTGGTGGTAAATGCTCTGCCGCTGCAAAACACTGTCGAGCAATAAATGATTCGCCGCATCGTAGATTTCGCTCTTAACAACCGGCTCATGGTCGTGGCGCTGGGGCTGCTTCTTTTCGCCGGCGGGATCGTTTCGTTCCAGCGGCTGCCGATTGAGGCATATCCCGACGTCGCGGACAACTATGTTGAGATCATCACCCAATGGCCGGGAATCTCGGCGGAACAGATTGAACAGCAGGTCACCATTCCGCTCGAGATTGTTATGAACGGCATCCCGCAGGTGGTGCATCTGCGTTCGTTCTCCCTGTTCGGGCTCTCAGATCTGAAGTTGATTTTTTCTGACGACTCCGATAACGCCTGGAACCGCGAGCGCGTGCTGGAGCGATTGAGCCAAGTCACTCTGCCGCCCGGTGTAACGCCAGTGATGGGCACGGACTGGAGTCCGGTCGGCCAAATCTACTTCTTCACCTTGCATAGCACGAATCCGGCCTACGACCCGATGGAACTGAAATCCATTGAAGACTGGGTCATCGAAAAGAATTTCAAAGCAGTGCCGGATATTGTCGATGTCGCCAGTTTCGGCGGCCCGACGCGCGAATACCAGGTTCGCGTCGATCCCAACAAGCTTGTGGCCTACGGTCTGAGTCTTGCGCAAGTTGAGCAGCAGCTCGCCAATAACAATGCCAATGCAGGCGGCAGCTTCATCCAGGCCGGACTGCAGCAGATCAATGTGCGCGAGGTGGGCCTGGTTGACCGTGTGCACGACATTGAGCAGACGGTGATCCTAACCAAAAATGGCACTCCGCTGCACATGAAGGACATTGCCGTTGTTTCGCAGGGTCCGAAGATTCGGCTGGGCCAGTTCGCCAGAGCCACTCACATCCAGAACGGAAACATCGTCGATAACGATGATGTGGTTTCGGGCATCGCGCTATTACGGAAAGGCGCGCCGGCGGAAACGGCTCTGGCTGGCATTCACCAGAAAGTCGAGGAACTCAACAATCGCATACTGCCGCCCGGCGTGAAGGTAGTTCCCTTTATTGATCGAAGTGACCTCGTTCACTTCACCACTCATACCGTGCTTCACAACCTCACCGAAGGAATGATCCTGGTCTCGATCGTTCTGTTCTTATTTCTGGGCAACATCCGTGGCGCACTGATCGTCGCCGCCACCATTCCGTTTTCTCTCTTGTTTGCGTCAATCGGGTTGGATTTCAGACGCATTCCCGCCAACCTTTTGTCCATCGGTGCGCTGGACTTCGGCATGGTGGTTGATGGCGCGGTAGTGATGGTCGAAAACATCGTCCGCCATCTGAGCCACATGAACGGGACGAGGACACCCACCGAACGGATCGGCGACGCAGCGCACGAAGTCCAGCGTCCGGTGTTCTATGCGATCGCCATCATCATTACCGCTTACCTGCCGATTTTCACCCTGCAGCGCGTGGAAGGCCGTCTTTTCCATCCGATGGCTTGGACTGTCGCCTTTGCTTTACTGGGCGCGCTGATTTTCTCAATCGTAATCGCACCTGTGCTGTCGAGCTTCGCGTTCGCCAAAGGAGCCCGCGAATGGCATAACCCGGTCATGAGCTTCTTGATCAGACACTACCGCAATGCCGTCCGGTGGGCCATTCGGCGGCGCGCGCTCACCGTCGGCGTGGGTGTACTCGGGCTATTTGTGGCGATTTATCTCGCCTTCGGGGACGTGATTGGCTCCGAATTCCTGCCGCATTTGGATGAGGGCGCTCTCTGGGTCCGCGGCACGCTGGCGCCGAGCACCGGGCCGGACGAAGGCATTAAAGTCTCCAACCAGGCTCGCATCATACTTTGCTCTTTCCCGGAGGTTCCACAATGCACCAGCCAGGTAGGGCGACCTGACGACGGAACCGATACGACCGGTTTCTTCAATACTGAATATTTTGTTGACCTGAAACCAAAAAAGGAATGGCGACCTGTTTTTCATGAAAACACGGACGAACTCATTGCGGCCATGAATCGCGAACTCAGCAAAATCCCCGGGGTGGTCTGGGGTTTTTCGCAGCCCATCGAAGACAACATGGAAGAGGCAGTCAGCGGGGTGAAAGGCGAGCTTGCAACCAAAGTTTACGGCGACGATTTGAAAGTTCTCGAGGATAAGGCGGATCAGATCGTCGGCATCATGAGCGGAGTCAGAGGCATCCAGGACCTCGGAGTGTTCCGTGTGCTCGGCCAACCCAACCTGAATGTGACCGTGGATCGCGATGCAGCGGCGCGCTACCAGATCAACGTCGCGGACGTGCAGGATGCGATTCAGACTGCGGTGGGAGGCAATGCACTCACGCAAGTCTTGCAGGGAGAAGCAAGGTACGACCTGGTAATGCGCTATCTCCCGCAATATCGCGATACGCGGGAGGCAATCGAAAGGATCCGTCTATTGGCTCCGACCGGGGAGCGTGTATCCCTGGCACAGCTCTGCAAAATGAGCTTGCAGGACGGGGGTTCCGAAATCTATCGCGAAGGCAATCGGCGCTATGTCGCCATCAAGTACAGCGTCCGCGGTCGTGACCTCGGCAGCACGGTCGAGGAGGCGATTGACAAGGTCAACGAGCGGGTCAAATTGCCGCTCGGCTATCGCATCGATTGGGAGGGCGAATACCAAAGCAAGAAGAGAGCAGACGAGCGGCTGCTGATCGTGCTGCCCATCACCATCCTCATCATCTTTATCATTCTGTACACCATGTTCAAATCGTTCAAATGGGCATTCCTGATCCTGGCGAACGTAGCGATGGCGCGTATCGGCGGTCTGCTGGCGCTTCTGATCACCGGCACGAATTTCAGTGTCTCCTCGGGAGTAGGCTTCCTGGCTTTGTTCGGCGTATCCGTGCAAACCGGAGTCATCATGCTCGAATACATCAATCAGCTTCGCGCGCGGCGCTATTCCATCGAAGATGCTGCCGTCGAGGGAGCTGTCTTGAGATTGCGGCCGATCATGATGACCATGCTGGTGGCGACTCTTGGGCTACTGCCGGCAGCGCTCTCGCACGCGATCGGCTCCGACTCTCAGCGTCCCTTCGCCATCGTCATTGTCGGCGGATTGATCGCAGATTTGGTTATGAGCATCTTCCTGCTGCCGACTTTATATGTCTGGATCGCCGGTGACCGTGATGTGCTCCCGGCAGCTGAGGGAGTCTTCGAAGAAGGGGAACACGTGGATTAAGACCCCCGGGATTTCCGCGCGATGGAGTTGTTGTAGTGAACCTGTTAATTGCAGTTGCCGTGATTGCGCTTTGGCTGTTTTTTCCCGTGAAGCGGGTTGTCAGGTTCTGGCGGCGGCGGCGCGCTATTCGCGAGGCCGATAAATATTCCAAGACTCTTTTTAAATGAGGATCAGGGCCTTGGGCGCCGGCCGCCGGTACACCAGGTTCACGCTCCGGTTTTGGGCGCTGACTTAGGGGTTGGCCGTTCATGAAAACCCTACCGTGTCCAGCGGGTTTCCAGATACACCGAACGTGTGTCTATCCCTTCTAGCCGGCCAATCAAGCAAACCGCGCTTCCTGCCGATGTCTCTAGAGGATGAGAATGCTCCCCGGGCGTGTTAGCTTGCCCGGGCCGGAGCGCGCTTCGGTGAACATTTGCCAAGTGCTCAATGCAGGGAGCGGACACGATGACTGAGAAAATCCTTATGGTGGACGATGACCTCAATGTCCTGAGTGGTTACCAGCGCAGCTTGCACCGGGAATTCCAATTGGAGACAGCCTCCGGGGCGAATCAGGCGCTTCAGCTTATCGCGCACACTGGCCCGTATGCGGTAGTCGTCTCTGACATGCGTATGCCCGGGATGGACGGCATTCAGTTTCTGAGCAAGGTCAAGACCACATCTCCAGACACCGTGCGGATCATGCTCACTGGGACTGGAGAGATTGAAACTGCGATCCAAGCCGTGAATGAAGGCAGCGTTTTTCGTTTTCTCGCCAAACCATGCGGCAGGGAGCTGATGGCTAAGACCCTGACGGCCGCGCTGGTCCAGTACCGGCTGATCACCGCGGAGAAGGAGTTGCTGGAGCGGACTTTGCACGGCAGCATCCAGGTGCTTACCGAAGTCCTGAGCCTGGTCAACCCGGCTGCTTTTGGCCGGGCGATGCGGGTGCGGCGCTACATCCATCATATTGCCGAGACTTTAGCCCTGGAGAATGCCTGGCGGTACGAAGTGGCGGCTCTCATGTCGCAATTGGGCTGCGTCACCTTGCCTCCGGAAATCATCGAGGCCGTCTACGCCGGCCAGAAGCTTTCCGCCGAAGAGCAAGCACAATATGATGCCCACCCCAACATCGCGGGCGATCTGTTGTCGAAAATCCCGCGCCTCGAACCTATCGCCTGGATGATCAAATACCAGACCCAGGAGCCGCCGGTTGAAGGAGACATCGAGGATCGCCAGAAGGCTGACATGCGAATCGGGGCTGAAATACTCCACCTGACTCTGGACTTTGAAAAATTAATAAGCCAGGGGTCGTCTCGGACCGAGGCCGCGCACGCCCTGTCCCGGCAATACAAGAAATTCAGCCCACGGGTTTTTCAGGCTCTGGTGGAGTTGGATCCAAATGCCGAAGAACGCGAGATACGACGGTGCTGGGTCAACGAACTTTCGCCCGGCATGATCGTGCAGGAAGATATCCACAGCTTTACCGGATTGTTGGTCGTCTCCAAGGGCCAGGAAGTTACCCTTCCACTCATCATCAAACTCAAGAATCTCTCAGCAAAGAAAGCGATTACAGGGGACGTGACCGTTTCTTTACCCAGGATTGCCTCGGCCGCTGCGGGTGCGAAGTAGAACGCGGGCAATGGCCTAGTATGACGCTTGGCAAAAGGCCGGCCTTGCACATTCTTGCGTTCTTCCCGAAAATGGAGGGCGCTCACCGGGCAGCAGCAGAGTGCTGGACAGCCATCGCAGGACTGGAGGCAAAGCAATCCGCGAAAGCATCCAAGATGGTGTAGTGAATAACTTCCTGGTAATCCCGGCCCAGGAAGTGGCGCAGACGGTCGGTGTTCATGATGTACTGACCAGTCATATAAGGCATCGCTGCGGGCGGAATCGCCGAGATGCCTGACGCCCAGAGAAACTTCAAGATAAGCTTGAACGCCCACTTTCCCGGCACACGAATCAGCTTGCCGTTCGCCATGCTGATGCACTCGGCGAAGGTCATGGGCCCACCCCTTCCGGCGACATTCAGCACGGTTAAACGCTGCGCTTCCGGCTCAGTCTTGCGAACGATATAGGCCAACAGACGAGCCATGTCGTCGACGTGGACAAACTGAATTTTATTCTCCAGGTAACGCGCGCCATACGGCAGCATCACCGGCAAGCGCGTGCCCTCAGCACGCATGCGTGCCGCGCGTTTGCTCCGTCCATTAGGCGTGCCGCGAAAAGCTCCGATCAGATAATTCTCCACGCTGGCGCCAGCGAAAATATGCGGCCGCAGCATGTAAACGCTGCATCCGCGCAAGGCCGGCGCCCGCTGTTGTACGACCTTGTCGGACTCCATCTTGTGAATGGCGTAGGGCAGAGTGTGAGCGCCAAAACGAAAATCTTCCGTAGCCTCCTCCGGGAAATCGGGCCCGTAAACCGAAACACTGCTGGGGAACACAAACTTTCCGACGATTGCTTCATACCGGTTCGCTTCGGTGATGGCTTCCATGACCCTGGCGGTTCCCGCGACATTGATCTGCCACATGCGCTCCAGTTCGAGCACGCCCGTGCGTACCGGGTCGATCACAAACGCCAGATGAAGCACAGCTAGCGGGCGGGCCTCCTTGAGCAGGAGAAACATCTGGCGGCAGGATTCCTCTTGTCCGAAGTCCATGCGCACGAAGCGCAGAGGATGAGGAGTCTGCGGCGGATTAAGATCCACTCCAATGACCTGAAAATCGGCCAATAGCGGCAGTAAACGCAGCCCCAGATTCCCGGAAATTCCGCTAACGATGACGGTGGGCTTGGAATCCATTACTTCGGTCCAGGCGGTGACGGCGGTTTGGCTGGCGATGGCGGAGATCCTGCTGGCGGCACAGGCCCGCGGGCTGGCGTCTCCGGCCCGAAGTAGGCTTCATCCAGGGTCGGTGTCGTGGATTCCTGAACCGCCTTCATCTCCTCCTGCAAACGCTGAGAACGCAAGGTTCCCTTGATCTCCTCGCGCGCCTGGTCCACAGGCATGGTCACCTTGGATACCAGCTTGTAGATGAAATACCCGCTTTGATCGGAGATTACTGCCGAAACCTCGCCCACTTTCAAGTCCATTACCGATGCCTGGCTGGCGGGCAACATGTTGCGACGGATTTTGCCCATGCTGGTATTAGGGGCCGAAGACTTGATACCCGCAACCTGATAAGCTTCCTCCTGCAACTTGATGAAATCCTCTCCGGCGGCAGCCCGTGCTTGCAGCTTGTCCGCCTCAGTTTTCATGGTTTGCTCGGATGCCTGGGTGCGCTTCTGTTGTTCTTCCTCGCTCAGCTTCTTATCTTTGCTCTCCTCGGCTGGCGGTTGCTGAGTTTTGGGAACGTAGATCCGATTGGTTTCCACCTGCTCGAATTTGTCCAGGTTATTCTTGTAGTAGTCGTCAATCTCTTTGTCCGTAATCTGTGACGCTTTCTCCTGCATCGCTTTGTTGAGTTCGCCGGATAAGACTTGGATTCGCGCCAGCCTCATGTGCTCTTCGTAGCTGGGCCCCTTGTCCAAGCCCATTTCTTCCGCCTTCTTCGACATCGCCAGCGCATTCGCGTAGCGTGTGGCGAACTGCCGGCGCACACGGGCGGGCATGCTGGGTTGCACGGCTTCGATTATTTGCTCGAATTCGGCGCGCGTAATCACGGTCCGGCACTCCAGAGCCGGCGCCTTGGCGGCCGATTGATCACACAGGCCTTTGATAGTGATGACCGGCGCATCCGGGGCAACCTTAGAAGCTTCCGGCGAGCCCTCCTGCGGCGCGCCTTCGGTAGTTTTTGCCGTACTGCTGTTTTCGCCAGCAGGTTTTTGGGGAGCTGGCAAAGGTGTTGAGGTTGTGGCCTGGCCCCAGGCCATAGCCCCAAGCAACAGACAGGTCAACCCGTGTCGGGTCATATCAGGGATTCCTCCAGAGAAATGTAAGAACCAACTAAAAATCCTAGCATAAAGAGGGCAAGCTCGCCGTGTTTGCCGACCTTCGGTAGTGGTGCAGTTTGATTGTCATCCTGAGCGAGCCTCCTTTGGCAGCGAAGGATCTGGGCGAGCCGCGCGAACTGTCGCGCTTTTGGCGACAGAATAATCGCGCGTTTGGCTCGCTTCCTTGCCAAACTGCACCACTATCCGACCGTCCGAGTGTTATGCCGAGTGGCTTCGTCATTAACTTCGCTTGGCGCTAGCAGCGCCTGCGGCGATAATGCCACTATATGGCGGGGTCACCGGTCACCTACAGTCCAGATGCGATGCGCACAGAGAAGCGCGCAGTGGCAGGGAACTC
>DASPSE010000002.1:0-2285 GCA_035624085.1 Terriglobales bacterium | reverse complement strand
GGCGTCGGCTATGAGGTCACCATCAGCGTGCCGACTTTTTCTGATCTCCCCGCTGTGGGCAGCGAAGTGGCATTACATATTCATACTCATGTGCGGGAAGACTCGATTGCGCTTTACGGATTTCTCCGCCCGGCTGAGAAGCAGCTTTTCGAGAAGCTGATCAGCGTCAGCGGGATTGGACCCAAGTTGGCGATCACCATCCTGAGCGGCATGGTGGCGGATGAGATGGTGGGAGCAATCCGTGGTAACGATATCGCGAGGCTCACTCGCATTCCTGGAATCGGCAGGAAAACAGCCGAGCGTTTGGTGCTGGAACTCCGCGACAAGTTGCCGGCTGCAACCGCCGGAGAAGCACCCGCTGCGCCAGCTATGAGTGCTATAGAAGAAGATGTGCTTTCGGCGCTGATGAATCTGGGATACCAGCGGGCAGCGGCAGAGAAGGCCGTGTCCTCCGCAGCCAAGAACGGCGGATCATTCGAAGTGATGTTCAGGAACGCGCTGGGAGTGCTATCGAAGTGAGCCCAACCTACGAGTGCGTCCGATCGAGTGAGCGCGGCAGCCAACAGCGGCCATCGTGAAAGTTATCGCCGAGCTTTGGCCGGCTCCTTCGCGGCGGCGTGTCGACTGACTTCGAATTTCATCTTGCCCGCCCGCTTGTCTGCGTCCACGATGACGTGGTCCCCGTGCAATACCTCACCGTCCAGAATTTTCAAGGCCAGCGGATCCTGCACCAGCTTCTGAATCGCTCGCTTCAACGGACGGGCGCCAAAGTTCGGATCGAATCCTTCTGTAAACAACAGCTCGCGGGCTGCATCCGTAAGCTCGAGAGAAATCTTACGCTCCGCCAGCAGCCGCCGAACATCTTCCAGCCGCAGCTCGATGATCTTGACCAATTGCTCTTTCCCGAGCGGGTTAAACACGATGATGTCATCCACCCGGTTCAGGAACTCTGGCTTAAAGTCGCCGTGCAGGGCCTCCATGACCAATTTCGTAGCTTCGGCAAAATCTTCCGCCGTGCGCATTTTCTCGGGCTGAAGATATGCCGAGCCGATGTTCGAGGTCATGATAATGACCGTGTTGCGGAAATCGACGGTTCGCCCCTGGCCATCGGTCAGGCGGCCGTCGTCCATGATCTGCAGCAGGATATTGAACACGTCGGGGTGTGCTTTTTCGATCTCGTCGAACAAAATCACTGCATACGGCCGACGCCGCACTTGTTCGGTGAGCTGTCCGCCCTCTTCGTAGCCGACGTATCCGGGAGGCGCGCCAATCAGCCGCGAGACGGCGTGCTTCTCCATGTACTCCGACATGTCAATGCGCACGAGAGAGTGCTCGTCGTCAAAGAGGAACTCCGCCAAAGCCCGCGCCAGTTCGGTCTTCCCGACGCCGGTCGGACCCAGAAATATGAACGAACCGATGGGCCGCTTTGGATCGCTCAGTCCGGCGCGCGAACGGCGGATGGCATTGGAGACCCGCTCCAGAGCTGCATCCTGGCCCACAACTCGCTGCCGCAGCCGATCTTCCATGCCGATCAACTTCTTGACCTCGCCTTCGAGCATCTTGGAGACCGGAATGCCGGTCCACTTAGACACAATGCGGGCGACGTCTTCTTCGTCTACTTCTTCTTTCAACATGCGTTGCGCACCGGCTTTCTCCATTTGCGCGGTAAGCTTCTTCAATTGCTCTTCGGTCTGCCGGATCAAGCCGTAACGGATCTCCGCCACGCGCTGCAGGTTTCCCTTGCGCTCTTCCGCCTGTTCTTCGATCTTGAGCTGTTCCAGTTTTTCCTTCAGTGCACGAGTTTGCGCGATCAAATCCTTTTCCTGTTTCCACCGCGCTTTCAACGCATTCGATTTCTCCCGAATCTCGGCCAGTTCTTTGTCGATAGCCTGTAGCCTCTCTCTCGAATTCGGGTCGTCTTCTTTCTTGAGGGCCTGCTTTTCGATCTCCAACTGCGTTGCTTTTCGCTCCAGTTGGTCGATTTCTGTCGGCATGGAGTCGATCTGAATGCGAAGCGATGCTGCCGCCTCATCGATCAGGTCGATTGCCTTATCGGGCAGAAAGCGATCGGAAATATAGCGATGAGACAATGTGGCCGCGGCCACGATCGCAGAATCCTTGATCCGCACACCGTGATGAACTTCGTAACGTTCTTTCAGGCCGCGCAAGATCGCGATTGTGTCTTCGACATTCGGCTCGCCGACGTAGACGATCTGAAAACGGCGCTCTAAAGCAGCATCTTTCTCAATGCGCTTGCGATATTCGTTGAGAGTAGTGGCGCCAAT
>DASPSE010000465.1:0-3213 GCA_035624085.1 Terriglobales bacterium | reverse complement strand
GTGCAGGTCAAGTCCGCTTATGCCAAGTATCGCGGTGGGTACCAGACCTCCCTCATCGGCGGCACACGCCGCAGAGCCTACACCGCTGCCGATATCGACTTCCTCGTCGCCTACGCCGTCCCGGACGACGTCTGGTACGTCGTGCCGGTTGAGGTCTTCAAACGAGTGGGCCAGATCAGGTTTTACCCGGGAAGCAAAAAGTCGCGCTACGAGATATATCGGGAAGCCTGGTGTCTGATGGCGTGTCCCAAGGACGGAGAGTGCAAGAAGGAAATTGCGGTCGACCGGCTGTGCGAACGGGACAGCCCATGTCCCCGAAAATCCCCACCCTAACCTCGCCACAAACGCTCGGTTAGGATGGGGCACCCCACTGTCCTTACGCAACAGCACGCGCACTTAATAACAGTTGTCATCCTGAGCGGAGTGGCAGGATTCGCAAGCGAATCCTGCCGCGAAGTCGAAGGATCCCTGCATTCTTCACTCTTAGATGAAGGTATCCAGGCATTCCCGCAGTGGATTAGAGAACTCCCTGCGGAACTGAAGATGCTGCAAGCCCGTAGCGATCTTTCGACTGCGCCTTGGCTTTCGGAACGAAAGCCAAGGCTCCGCTCAAGATGACAACTTGGAGTAGGGCGAGCGACGAACTTCCCCACCCAAGCCGGGTTTGCTTGGGTGGGAGCCACCTACACTGGCGAGTGCTGGCCCCGCACGATCATCTCTTCGGCGATGCGGCGGGCGTCGGGCAATGTGGCCGCAGCCTTGCGATCAATTTCCGCAGGCAGATCGCGCTGAATCTTGGCCAGCTCTTCATCGAAGACGCGAGTGACTAATTCAGGCGTGTGCTCAATGGGTTTGGCATCATCGCCGGGCACTCGGGCCTTGTGGCGCACGCGTTGCGCAATCATCAGGCGATAAATCCGGTCCGTCGCCAGGTCCTCCATGTAGCCATCGAGCAGGCTTGCGCCTTTTCCATTGAGCACGCCGTTGCGATAGCGAATCACGGTGCGTGCTGCGGCACGCGTGCCCGTCAGCGTAGTCTTCCCTACCCCTTTGGGCGCCGGTCGAAGATCAGGGTGCGGGTTGGCGTTGTTCGGCCGCTTTGAAATCTGATTGGGATAGGGGAACTGGGCAACGGCAATTTCGTTTTGATCGGGATGGCCGGTCCAGGCGCCGTCCATCAGGCAAGTGGCTTCGTTCTTCTTATCTTCTTCCAGAACTCGCAAGGCTCGGGCGTTGAGTTCCGCATCAGTGCGGCTGGGATAAAGCGCGGTCATGCCGCCGATGGCGTGGGCCCCGTGCTTGTGACAAATTTCCGGCATCAGCAAACGGAAGTGTTGAAAGAACGGCACGTCGTGCGGGATGGTGTTGCGGTCGGGCAGGATCCAGTTCGGGTCCTCGAACATGAAATGGATTAACGAAGCCATGTAATCCCAGCGGCCAAGGTTGAGGCCGAGGCAGTGGTCGCGAAGGTTGAAGAGAAACTCCTCCATCTGATAGGCGAGCGGGTGCGACTCCACCAGCGCCATGCACTTTATGTAGTCTGTGGGCAGGCCCTTGGATTTGGCCAGCGCCTGAAAAAGATCGCGCCACCAGAAGGCTTCCTCCGCGGATTCACTCTTAGGAATGTAAACGGAAAAATTATGCGGCAGCCAGGCAGGATCGATTTGGCACCAGATGAGAGCGAGGTCGAACAGCGACGCCGATATGATCTCGTTCTTGATGACACCACCCTGCGAGAGATGCAGTCCGCGCGGGCGCACCCAAGTTACGGTTTTTGAGCGCTGGACTGTAACTTGTTTCTGGCGCTTCTGATCGTAGTAGCTGAGTTCGTACTTGTAGGCGGCGATTGTGTTCTTCACCGCCAGCATAATGTTTTGCCAGGTGTTGGCGGTGGAGTCTTCCACGTCCACCATGACAGCGGGCGACCCGGAGTTCAGCAGCTTCACGGTTAGTTCGGCATCGTCGGCGGGTCCGGTCATCTGATTGCGCTGGTCGGCGCACCAGTCGGGGACTTCAATGCGCCAAGCGTTGGTGGTCGCTTCCGACGACGGCAGATAATTTGGATGTTTTCCAGCATGAGAGGCGCGGAGAACTTCCGCGCGTTTTGCTACCAGCTTCTGCTGCCGCGGTGTGAATTGCTTGTGCAGCGGCAGAAGTAATTCGAGAAATCCGTGCGGGAGATCTCTTTCAGGTCTTAAATCGGCGGGAGCGTAATTCATGCATTGACGAATTGTCTCTTCAACCTGGGTGGCCATGACCGACTCCTTGGCGACGCTTTCAAAGGCGCAGCCGCTTACGTTTCAGTGTGTCGCGTTTCGGCCGCGAATTCAAGCCGAGCGGCAGGCCGCCCGGCCAGGAACACTATTTACTCATAGCAGAAAGGCAGCGGGTCGGGCAGTGATGTCACTTGGCGGCGACGAGCTCGTAGGGCCGCATCGCTGCGACGACCATCTGGTGTTTTCTGACTCTGCGTTGCGTCACAAATTGTCACTGCCGCGCTCAGCAGAAGTAAGATTCAAGAACACCGATCAACTCCAACAATCGCCGGTCGCCCCCGGTGGCCTGTCCGGTACCGTCACGTCACATTTGTGATCTGGATCACAGCAGTCCATTCTTTGAGTGGCTAGACTAATTTGGGAAAGAGCAAGTTTTCTGGAACGGCGGAGGGGCGGAGCGTGGGGAGCAACGCAAAAAAATCGAAGCACAAGTTAAACGAACAGCATCTCCTTCGAATTCACAAACTGCATCTCGGGCTGTACGCCCGTGTAGCCGAGGACCTCGGTGTTAGCCCGTCCTACGTCAGCCTGGTGGCCAACGGAATGCGCAGCTCAGACCGGATTCGCCAGGTTCTGGTGCAGCAGATCGCAAGAATTCACAATGGCGTGAGATAGTTCGCAGCCACGTGGTCCAGTGTAGTCTGACTGGAGATGGCTTTCCTTTGCCTTCTGGCGGTAATCGCCTCTTTGCAACAAAGGTAGGTCCCGCCAGTCACATCCCAAATTCAAGTTTACTGGCCGTGACATTTGCGGCGCACACTCATTTCCTTTACAAATGAAACGGTCTGATGCTGATGGCCGCGCCTACCCAGTCCCGTTCGGCAGCCAGAACGCAAGCTCGCAAGGCTGGGCTATTCGCTTTCGTGTTCGTGATGTACTCGTACACGACCGCGGGACCGTTCGGGTTGGAGGATCAAGTCACCACCAGCGGTCCCGG
>DASPSE010000438.1:0-12670 GCA_035624085.1 Terriglobales bacterium | reverse complement strand
CCCGTCGGAGTAGATGTCGCAACCTACAAGGCCGAGTTTCTCTCACACTACTACGAAGGAAGAGTTCGCCCGCGCAGCGCATATGCGTTCGGGAACATCGATCTTTGGGCGCGCTTGGCTTCAAATGCGCCGGGACTGGTGAATCTCACGACGCAACTGCCATTTCTGCGAGACATCGCCAAGCTGGTGGCGGGCATCCCACTGCAGCGCAGCATACCCGCATTCGCGTCACAGACTTTTCGTGCCTGGTTTCAGCGCAGACCCACACGAAATGGTGGCGGACCTCCGGTTCTGCTCTGGCCTGATACCTTCAACAATTATTTTTCGCCCGACACGGCGAAAGCTGCAGTGGAGGTTCTCGAAGCGGCTGGATTTCGGGTGTTTCTGCCCGTCGGCCATTTCTGCTGCGGCCGGCCGCTCTACGACTGGGGCATGCTGGATCGCGCAAAGACATTGCTGCTGCAGATTCTCGACGTTCTCGACCTTGAGATCGAAGAACAAATTCCCTTGGTCGTGCTCGAGCCGAGTTGTGCGGCGGTTTTCCGCGACGAGCTGCTCAACTTGTTCCCTCATGATGACCGGGCCCGGGCTTTGTCGCAACAGACATTCCTGCTCAGCGAATTTCTGGAGCGGAAAGCAAGACACTTCGATTTGCCCCGGCTCGGAGGCCAGGCTCTCGTTCACGGCCATTGTCATCACAAATCCATCATGAAGATGTCGGACGAAGAAGCCGTGCTCCGCAAGATGGGGATCGATTTTCAAGTTCCCGCCCCTGGATGTTGCGGCATGGCGGGCGCTTTCGGCTTCGAGCAGGATAAATACGAAACCTCGATCGCGATCGGCGAACTGGAACTTTTGCCCGCTATTCGCAAAGCCGCTCCGGACTGTTTCATCATTGCCGATGGCTTCAGTTGCCGCGAGCAGATCGCGCAGTGTACCGATCGCCATGCCCTTCATCTCGCCGAAGTGATTCAGATAACCCTGAACGGTGAAGTCGTGGGCGAGCCGTACCCGGAGCGGCTGCTGGCTCAGAAGAGGCAAGCCGAAGTCCGACGTTCCATGACCCGGGCTGCTCTAGGCGTTGCTGGGATAGCGGCCGGAGGAGCCCTGTTGTGGGCATTCAGGCGTCGATAAGTTATTCTAACTAGCTGAAACGAAATGCCTTAACACATACCTCGCCGCAACTGCCCGGATTCTGGGAGAATAGAGGGGCTTATGGCGCGTGAGAACGAACCCACCCTCACAATCACCGACGCCGGTCAAGAGACACAGACGGCGGTCGAGACTGCTCTGCACGGCTCGGTTCTGGTCCTGATCCAATTCGATGTGTGCGAAGAGATTCGTCTGGATCGGCTGCAACAGATGCTTGGCGCGCGAAAATTGGAGCATCCCAGCCTTAAGCATCCTGCCCCGGGATACATTCGCTATGAACGCCCTCCGGTAGTGGACCCGATTGAAACACTAATTCTAGACAGCGGCGAGCGGCTGGAAGGCCAGATCAAATATTACGACTACGGTGTACTGAGCGTGGTGTTCGAACTGCCTTTTTCTGGAGACTGGGACACACTGATCCGCCTGGCCAGCCGCTGGGTCTGGGACGTAGACTTTGCTGCCCACGCCTCCCGCGTTGCCCGGCATAAACTGGAGCAAGCGGCTCCAGCGCTGGTGAAGCCTTACGCCGAATGGTTGAGCGAAGACTACTTCATTTTTCACGTCCGCCAGATCGCTGGAAATCCCTCGGCCGCTGAACTGGTTGAATCGGACGGGGCGCGGATCGCCCAAATCGTCCGCGGAGAAACGGCCGAACTTTCCGAAGGAGAGCGCCACGAGATTCTGCAGTCGCGCATTTCGTATTACCCTAACGACCTCACGGTGATCGGCTGGAACGCTGCGTTTGTCTATGACAGCCCCTCTGGCGCTGAAGCCGCCATCCAGCTTCTGGAATACGCCAATTCTCAGTTGCTGGAGTTCCGTCATTACGATGAGTTTCTGACTCGCGAACTAGAAAGCGTGTATGCCGCGCTGGATAAGGGCACCGGAATCCTGGCTCGCTGGCGATTGGCACGGGCCGCCACCAAGCTGCACACTGTCCTGCTTGACGTAAACGAACTGACGGAACACGCCGATAACGCGATCAAGTTCCTCAGCGACATGTTCTCGGCACGTCTGTACAAGCTGGCAGCCGCCAAGGTCGGCGTGCCCGACTACAAAGATCTCGTTACTCAGAAGGTGAAAACCGCTGAGGAGCTTTATCGATTTATGGTGGATCAGTTCAACCAGAGCCGCGCCTTTTTCCTCGAACTAACAGTTGTGATCATCTTGGTGATCGAGCTGGGTTGGTTGTTCCGCGGGAAGCCGTTCTAGAAAACAACGAACTGAGAAACCGAAACTGCAAACTGGGTTATCTCCCCGAGCTTTCGGGTTGCTTGCCAAAAAGGGAAAGCTCCCTGGGGCCGATTGAAAACTTCATGCGGGGATTGAAAAGCAAGCGCGTCCTGATCACTGGCGGCGCCAGCGGAATCGGCGCAGCCACAGCCGCCCGTTTCCTGGAAGCAGGCTCGAACGTCTGCATTCTCGATCGCGATGCCAACGCATGCGAACAGATTCTCAAGCAATCGCCGAATCTTGCCGGGACTCTCGCTGCCGACGTCTCCAATCGCAAGCAGGTTCAGGCTGCATTCGATGATGCGGTACGCATCATGGGTGGCGTAGATGTGTTGATCAACAACGCCGGTATCAGCATTCGCCACAACTTTCTGGAGATCACGCCAGAAGAATGGGACCGTGTAATCGCCGTTAATCTGACGGGCGTATTTAATATGGCCCAAGTTGCGGCGCGGCACATGTGGGAGCGTGGCAACGGGGTGATTTTGCAGACGGCTTCGACGAACGGAATTATGGGATATCCCTACTATGCCGATTACAACGCTAGTAAAGCCGGAGTGATCGAACTGACACGCTCGATGGCGCTCGAGCTTGCGCCGAGAGTACGAGTCTGCGCCGTCGCGCCGGGATACGTGCTGACGCCCATGCAGCGCGCGGAATACACTGATGCCATGCTGGACGACGTCAATCGCAAGATTCCCATGGGCCGCCATGCCAAACCGGAAGAGATCGCCGCATTGTTTGCATTTCTTGCTTCGGATGACGCAGCGTACATGACGGGCCATGTGTATACGATTGACGGCGCCGAGACGGCGGGCGGGCTGGCCAGCCGGTAATTATTTTCAGACTATGTAGGCCCGGAGGTCATCGTCCGGGCAGGCGAATTGGAAGCAAGTCGTAATTACATCAAGCAGCAGCGCTTCCTTTGTTGTCATCCCGAGTGAAGCGAGGGATCTGCAGTTGGGGTTTCAGTCAAGAACTGCAGACTTCTCGTCACTGCGCTCCTCGGAATGACGAATTCAGTAATAGAGCATATGTCGGATCACTCTCTCGCAGGCAAAGTTGCCCTCATCACCGGCGGCGCGTCCGGCATCGGCCGCGCCACTGCTCTTCTTTTCGCACGCGAGGGCGCTTCGATCGTCATTGCGGATCTGAACAGCCAAGCTGGGCAGGCCGTTGCTGAGGAGATCGCGCATCAAGGCGGGCAGGCAATCTTCGAGCGTGCAGATGTGACCAAGACCGCCGACTGCGAGCGCGTCGTACAGCGCACGGTGCTCGAATTCGGCGGAATTCACGTGCTATTCAACAATGCCGGAATCATTCGCCGCGCTTCTGTCCTCGAGCTCACCGAAGAAGATTGGGACCGCGTGATGGCAGTGAATGTAAAATCAATCTTCCTTTTGTCACGGCTGGTGATTCCCATCATGGCGAAGGCTGGTGGCGGCTCCGTCATTAATATGTCATCCGGTTGGGGATTGGTCGGTGGGCCGCGAGCGGCCGCATATTGTGCCGCGAAAGGGGCAGTGGTCCTGCTAACCAAAGCCATGGCCGTGGATCACGGTCCACAAAATATTCGAGTGAACTGCATTTGCCCCGGCGATACCGACACCGGCATGTTGCGCAACGAAGCTCAGCAGCTCGGCGAGCCTGAAGATCGCTTTCTAGCCGAGTCTGCACGCCGGCCCCTGGGGCGAGTGGGTAGGCCGGATGAAATCGCGCAGGCAGCGCTGTATCTGGCGAGTGATGCTTCTTCGTTCGTCACCGGAACCGCGCTCGTCGTGGACGGCGGTGGGTTGGCGGGATCCCCATCCTGAAAATGTCAACGACCATTACAACCCGCTGCCGCACCCGCTCACACGAGCTGTTTCGGCGGGCTCAACAGTCTTTGGTTGAAGGCGTAAATTCGCCTTCTCGCGGCGCAGCCGTGTACCCCGGCGGACCGGTCATGTTGGAACGTGGCAGGGGCGCGCATGTCTGGGACGCGGATGGCAACGAATATGTCGATTTCATGATGTCATTCGGCGCCCTCATCCATGGGCATGCGCATCCTAGGTTGGTTTCAGTAGTTGCGGAAGCCATGGCCGAAGGTTCCCATTTCGCCGCCGCGACCTCAGCCGAAATCGAGGCCGCAGAGCGCTTCCGACGCATGGTGCCATCGACGGAAGTGGTACGGTTTACGAACACCGGCAGCGAAGCCACCATGCTCGCGCTGCGTCTGGCTCGCGCTTATACGGGCCGCACCAAGTTTCTGAAGTTCGAAGGCCACTACCATGGCTGGTACGATCCCTTTCTTTTGAACGCTCACAGTCACCCGCCAGAGGATTTGGGTTCAAAGGAGGAGCCTGCCCGCATTCCCGATTCTGAGGGCATCCCCCACGTGACCTTTGACGAGGTCGTTCTCGCCCCCTGGAATGATGTTGCAGTTCTTGAATACGTAATGCGGCGCCACGGCCGCGAACTGGCAGCGGTCATAACCGAGCCGATTATGGCGAATATGGGTTGTATTCCGCCGCGGGAAGGTTATTTGCAGCGCCTCCGCGAGCTGACTCGCGAATATGGCGCGCTTCTTATTTTCGACGAGGTGGTGACAGGCTTTCGTTATGCGCCGGGCGGCTGCCAGGAATACTACGGGATACAACCCGATCTCAGCACGTTCGGTAAAGCACTGGGCGCTGGCTTTCCGGTTGGCGCAGTCGCCGGGTCTCGCTCGATTCTGGACCGGATGCGCTGGGGCGAGAACATGGTCTTACATTACGGCACCTTCAACGGTCACCGGTTGACCATGAAAGTCGTCGCGGCGAATCTGGATTTGTTGTCCGCGAAGGATGCCTATCCCAAGCTTCACGCAGTCGGCAATGGTGCCATTGCTGGCTTGCGTGATGTCTTTCGCCGTCGCAAAGTGCGGGCTATCGTGCAAGGATTCGGTCCCATGTTTCAGATATATTTCACTGAACGCGACGCAATCCACGACTACCGCGACTATTGTGCCTATGCGGATACCGTGCGCTACTCTCGTTTCATCCAACTCTTGCTCGACCGTGGTATCTACATGACGCCTTCCAACGGGCTGCATTGGATCATTTCGACGGCGCATACCCAATCCGATGTTGAAAGGCTGCTGGAAGCTGCAGATCAGGCTTGCGCGGAACTGGCATGAAGGCCACGGTCTTTCTCGGAGGGGGACGCATCACTGGAGCGTTGCTGGCCGGATTGCGGTTGGCAAGATATTCTGGGCCGCTCGTGGTCTATGATCGCCATCCCGAGAAATTGCGGCTATTAAAGAAACGATATGGCGTCTCAGTGGAACGGGAGCTGCAGCGGGCGGTCAGTCAAGCACGGCTTCTGATTATTGCGGTTCGCCCCGGCTCAGTCATTGGTCTTCTGCACGAGATCGGAGCGGTGAATCGCCAGATCATCGCGGTGAGCCTGACCGCGGGTATACCGCTCGCCCTTTTGCGGAGGTGGCTGCGGTCTCCGGTTCGCTGGGCACGAGCCATGCCCAGCCCAGTGTGCCGCAGCGGTCGAGGTTTGACTGCATTGACCTTTGCCCGCGATTTTCCGGCCGCTGCGAAGCGCGAAGTTAGAAATCTGTTTGCTCGCGTGGGACCGGTTCTGGAAATTCCAGAGAGAAAATTCGACGCTTTCACGGTGACGTATTCCTGCAGCCACGGTTATCACGCGCTGTCCACGCTGGCTGCGAGCGCGGAAAAAGCGGGCTTGGACCGGAACACCGCACTCATCGCCGGGGCTCACGCTCTTGCCGACGGAATCACCGCATGGGGAGAGGGGAACGTCTCGTTGGAAGCTTTGCTGCACGAAGCTGCAACCCCGGGCGGGATCGCAGCCACCGTGATGGAAGCTATGAACCGAGCTGGCTACAAGAGAGTTGTTCAGCGAGGGTTGACAGCAGGCCTCGCCCGCGCCCGAAGAAATGCGGAACCCATGTAGCCCTTGTTCCGCCCGGAAATCTGCGCAGATCAGATTGGCCGCGACTTTAATGAGCAACAAACGTTACTTCAGTCACCTTTTCGGAGCCACAAGCAGCAATCACTAAGACCAATCCAGACGTAGAATTTAGTAGAAGATTCTCATGAGCTCCGCGACACCTCAGCCACCGCGCCGCAGTACGCGGATTCGCGCGCAGATTCCTGTCCGCGTTACCAGCCTGGACCCCGCGCTCGAATTCACCGAGCACTGCCATACTCTGGTAGTAAACCCCGAAGGTTGCGGTGTTCGCATTTCGCGGCCCCTGGATCCCGGCCTGCCGGTATTGCTCGACGAACTACCAGGTGGCGGAGCCGCACATGCTCTTGTCGCGAGCTGTGTTCCGTTTGGAAGCGAGGGCAAATACTGGCTGGTGGGCATCGCGCTGGAGCAGCTGGGAAATATCTGGTGCATTCAGCCTGCTCCACCAGACTGGCAAGAGTCGGAGCCTTCGGCTGCAACCGTGCCACTGCCCAAGAAAACCGAGGAGTGGCCTTACTCCTTCTTCTCCGACAAGGGAGAAGCCCATCCCGGACGGAAGTAGTAATCAGAATTCCACGTGCAGGCGGAAGCCGGCAACCAGCACCGGTCCACGATCGCGGTTGTAGCCGGGATTGTTGATGTGCTGCAGGTCCGGACCGAAATAGATCCCACGCCAGGCGTGCGCAGTGTAGTAGGCTTCGACAATATTCTCGCGGCCGTAGTTCAGACGCCCATCGCCAAGCAGGAAACCATAGCCTCCATCGGCGAGGTACGTCTGATGAGCCTTGGAGATCGCGTTGGTAACGAAAGCCACACCGGCGCGATCATGGTGGCGATGCCACATTGCGCCGTTGGCGCCTAACCCGCCTGCGAAAGTTCGTCCCACCTCGGTATAAGCAAACGATTCGGTTTTGTCGTTGTTCCACCCAAAACGGCCGAAGGCGGTAAGGTTGCGCGCCAGATTTTGCTCCACGTTGATCCCGAAACCGTATTTCCGAGTGACGTGCCAGGGATGATTGGTGATTTCAGGCGTTGAAACAAGATGCTCTTCAAACTGGGCTATGGCTTGTTCGTAAATTCCCATGTTTGCGTAATTCGTATAAGCCAACAGGCGCAGAACCCCTGCTTTCTTAGGGATGAACCCATGACGCAATTCGTATTCCCAGTTCTCCGCATGCACCCCCTGCCAGGGCTTGTACACAAGATCGATTCCGTTGGCGATCCTCGGCATAAGAGCTTCGGCGAAGCGAAAACCCCAGTTGCGATCTTCGTATTCCGCTGTGGCGCCAACCGTATAGCCGCGGGTATCGGCCGCATAGTCATAAGCGCCATTAGCATCGAGTGTCCAATTCATGAATTGGAAGTGAGTGTCTGAGCCCACCGAGTTCTGGTCGAAGAAGTCCACTAGATCAAATTTTCCCAAACGGACTTCCAACCTGCGCCGAGGAAGTTCGTCGAAAAGCGAGAACGGATTACGCTCGTTCTCGACTTTATCCTTACTCAAGGCGAACACCTTGTGGATCATTCCGCGGGCAAGATAGGGCGCCGTGCTTAACGGCGACCCTTCACCCGGAATACGGACTACATCGAGGTTCGTATAGCCCGCCAGCCCGAGGGAGTTGCTCATGCCGAAGCCGCTGGCGTCTTCGACATCGACCAGCAGTTCGGTCGAGTTATTCAACCGCACCCCGGTATACAGGGTAAATATGCGAGATGTGGCGTGCTCAAAGTTCGGACCGAAACTATTCTTGCCGCTGTACAGCGCGTGAAACGCCGGATGCGCTTGAAAAATGATATTGGCCTGCCCGGAGAGCCAGAAACGCGTGTCCGAGAGATGTGGAAGCATGGTCTCCACTGAATCATCGGAAGTCTCAGCGGGCGGGTCGGCGGGTTTGTCCTTTGGCTCAGTCGGGCTCGGCGGCGTTTGTGTGCTCGGGGAAGGTGTAACTGCGTTTACAGACTGGGGATTTGACTCCTGCGTAGCCGCCATGGCGGCACTGGCCAGCAGAACGAGGATCGCCGGTATGATCCTCGGTTGGCCGAGATTCCTCACTCCGCCAAGCAACTCTCGAATTATGAAAATGAATTTCAATTTCAATTCCACCTTGCAGCGTAGGCAAGGAGCACAGCTCCGGTCAACTCCAGTTGTCACGCTTGGCCGTGACTTCGATCACGACCCATTGTGATTCGCTCGCTCCCGCGCGTCTTCCAGCCGGGCTGCCTTTCGATGCTGTCACCCCGAGCCTACGCCGGCTCGGTTAATAGAGTGTTACGACCAGGGCTGCCCGGAGGTACATAACCACGGCATCTTGCCGTAGTTAACGCAAGTATACAATATAATATTAACTACAGTTAACCGCCGCGCGGATTTCACTGGTGGATAGCTTGTTCATGAACCGCGGCGCAGGCTGTTCACAAACCCTGCTCAGCCCCGTGTTGTTGCCGACGGTCCAGCGCATACGAAGCTGCCGCTTGCCGTTTTCCTCGGTGACCACGACCCAGTTCATGCTGAGCTGCGGGCGTTCCACAATCTGCTCTATCAGTTCCGCCGGGGAATCCTGGAAGCAGATGCGGCGCGCGAGCTGCGTCGTCGCCATCGCGGTTGGTTGCGCAAATATGGTCATGCAAGCCACATTGTTCGCCTCCTTTCTTTCGATATCGATCGCCCAGTCTGATTGGATACCCGTGCTGATAAAAACGAGATGAAAAGTTCATAAAACTTTCATAAGCGCTTGCGGAGCCTCGACCCCCTTTGCGTTCTTCGGGCATTTTCGCAGCAGAAGAAGCGGAGGTGAGGTCGACAGGCGGGAGACAGAGGCTTATCGGGACACCTAACTGTTTTTTCTATGCCGGGAAGCCGGCGAACGTTCCCGGAGGCTCGTACCCTTTGCTGCTTTTCATACGTCCTTTGGCTAATGTCGGGCGAAACCTCTGGCTTTCCCGCCTCGGCTTCCATATAATACCCCCCTACGGTATCTGTCAACCAAAAACTTTGGAAAAAGAGAACAAATGAAAGGCACGCTCCCGGGAATCTCCAAAGAAAAACAAAAGCTGCTTTCCCGCATTAAGCGGCTCGGAGGACAAATAGACGCGGTGGAGCGATCGGTCACCGAAGGCGATGAGTGTGCCGACATCCTGATGCTGCTCGCGGCGATTCGCGGTGGTGTGAACAGCCTGATGGCGGAGATTCTGGAAGACCATATACGGCTGCACATCACTCATCCGAACCGCAGTTCCGAATCCCCTGAGGAATTGACAGAAGACCTCATCAGTCTTGTGCGGGCTTACCTCAAGTAAAGGCCAGGGGTTGGGAGGTGGGGAATAAATTAGGACGGCCCGGAGCCCCCCGAGGCCGTCCTGCAAAACCCTCCCGGTTAGAAGGGCGTGTACTGCAGCCAGAGTAGCGGGAGGATGTTTCAGTCTTATTGCTGGATTGTAAATTTCCTGTAAAACTGCGATGACTAAGCAGGTTCGCGTCGTCAATCCAGATGTGGGAATGCACCTGCTTCGGTCCTCCCGTTCCCGTCACATTCCCTTGTGATCGCTCGCGCTGCGGCTCTATTCTGCGCTGTTACCATGTTTACAAGCTGTTCTGAGGAGGCGCCATGGCCCGGAAAATCGAGATTTCGCGCAAGCTGCAAAAACGCGCCGAGCAGATGATACCCGGCGGCGTCAACTCACCGGTACGCGCATTCCGCTCAGTCGGGGGCGAGGCTCCCTTCATCGTGCGCGGCGAGGGCTCGCGCATCTTCGATGCTGATGGTAATGAATACATCGACTACGTTGGTTCTTGGGGACCGCTCATTCTTGGTCACGCGGCGCCGGCCGTGGTGGAAGCTGTCATAGGCGCAACCCGTGATGGCACCAGCTTCGGCGCCTCCACGCCCAACGAAGCCGAGCTGGCTGAGATTGTTCTGTCGGCGTTCCCGCACATCCAAAAAGTCCGCTTCGTCAGCTCGGGCACGGAAGCGACGATGTCGGCAATCCGTCTGGCCCGGGCATACACCAAGCGCAAATACATTGTGAAGTTTGAAGGCTGCTACCACGGCCATGCCGATGCGCTGTTGGTGAAAGCAGGCTCGGGCGTTGCCACGTTAGGGATTCCGGGATCTGCCGGTGTGCCGGAGGAGTTCACGCAATTCACACTGGCGCTACCCTTCAATGACATCGATGCACTGGAAAAAGCATTCACGAAATTCAAACACCAGATCGCCTGCGTGATCGTGGAACCGGTTGTCGGAAATATGGGCTGTGTTCCCCCAGCTCGCGGATATTTGGAGGCACTGCGCGCCATCACGCAGCGCGACAAGGCGGTGTTGATCTTTGATGAGGTGATGACCGGCTTCCGGCTGGCCTTCGGCGGAGCTCAGGAGCTGTACACAATCACTCCTGATCTGACCACCATGGGAAAGATAATCGGCGGCGGCCTGCCTGTGGGAGCGTATGGCGGACCTTCCGAGATCATGGATCTGGTGGCCCCGCTCGGACCCATGTACCAGGCTGGGACGCTTTCGGGAAATCCGCTGGCTATGGCCGCGGGCCTGGCAACGCTACGCTACTTACGCCAGCACAAGAAGGAAATGTACCCGCGCTTGGACAAACTTAGTGGGGAGCTTGTGCTGGGTGTGGCAGCAGTGGCGAAAGAGACAGGCGTGCCCATCTGTTACAACCGCGTGGGTTCCATGTTCACTTGGTTTTTCACTCCCGGTCCGGTGACCGATTGGAACTCGGCGGCCAAGTCTGATCTAGAGGCATTCGGGCGCTTTTTCCGCTCCATGCTGGATAACGGTGTCTACCTTCCACCTTCGCAATTCGAAGCTGCTTTTCTAAGTGCGGTTCATACAGAGGATGACGTTCAGCAGACCATCGCCATCGCGAAACAGGCGTTCGCGCTTGTGCATGTCTAACCTTGGGAACTCGGAACTAGCTGCGGAGAGCTGCTTTTCCAACCATTTCAGGAATTGTCACAAACTCGTAGCCTTCTAACTTGAAGTGCGCAATCAAATGATTGGTTGCGATCACTGTTTGTGAACGATCGGCGCCGAAGGCCGCATGTCCTCCATCGTGGAGAAGGATCACGTCGCCACCGCGGACTCGAGCGCGAACCTTTTGTTCAATGTATTCCGCTGGCTTTCCTTTCCAGTCGTGGCCGGAGACTCTCCACATGATTGGCTCAAACCCTAAGCGGCGTGCGATGCGCAGCGTTTCAGGTCGCCGTCCACCGAACGGCGGGCGAAAGAGCCGGGAAGGTTCCCCGACCGCATCATTGAGCGCCTGCTGGCATTGTTCCAGCTCTATTCTTGTCTGTCGCGCCGAAGCAAAAATCAGATTGGGATGAGAAAACGTATGGTTGCCAATAACATGTCCGGCCTTGACCAGCTCCCGGGCGATATCCGGCCGCTTCCTGACATAGCGGCCGACTAAGAAGAAAGTCGCGCGCACATTATGCCGGGCAAGAACCTCCAAAAGCTTCCGTGTGTGCGGATCATTTGGTCCGTCGTCGTAAGTGAGCGCCAGTTTCTTGGAGCCGGCGGGCAGACCGACAAATGTTCGTCCATACCACTGGCCGGTCGGGGACATAGTTTGATAGCCCGCAGCCGAAGCCGCTACTGCCGTTGCGCCGGCAACGATGTAGCCAAACATGATGGGCCGATTCTAAATGGAGTTTTCCGAATTCACCACGGAGACAAGGAGCCACGGAGAAAACAAACAAGATTATGGGCACCGACACATAAAAACAAGTGGCGACCTTCGCGGCCTGAAGCAGCTTTCTTGTTTCTCTGCGCCTCCGTGTCTCCGTGGTGAAAAGGGGTTACTTATTCCTCAATTGCGGACCACGCGCTCTCGCGCTATTCTGCCATCCGAAGCAGCCGTTCCCTGAGCCCATGGCTAATCTCTTCGAGCTTCCCCGTTACATTGCAGTGGAAGGCCCCATACGCGTCGGCAAGAGCACCCTGGCGCGGATTTTGGCGGATCGCCTGAACGCGCAGCGCGTCATGGAAAGCGAAGACAATCCATTTCTTCGTGCTTTCTACGACGGCGACCGCGGCGCGGGATTTCAGGCACAATTTGCTTTCCTGATCCGCCGCTTTGAGCAGCTTCGAGACCTGGACCTTGGCTCGCGTTCGCAGCGAACCGTGGTGGCGGATTTCATTTTCGAAAAAGACAAGCTTTTCGCCTGCCTGAATCTCGCTGACCAAGAGCTCGACACTTACAACCGTTATTACAACCACTTTCGCGAACAGCTTCCCACGCCCGACCTGGTGATCTACCTGCAAGCCACGCCTGAGGTCCTTAAGAAGCGGCTGAAGAAAAAGAA
>DASPSE010000419.1:0-26839 GCA_035624085.1 Terriglobales bacterium | reverse complement strand
TCAGCAACCGGAACCTTTCCGGCAGGTGTAAACACGCGATGCCCAAGCACACCCTGTACTGGATGTCGGAGAACAATTGCTTGTTTGATTCCCATTCATGTATTCGTCGACTGCCCAAAACGTGAGGTCGTCATTTGGATCCGAGGACACGCTGACGTATTCGCCCCAGTAATTGTCCGTCTCATCCTGTCCGCTGGATCCGCTATTGCTCAGAATTGCGACCGGAGTGCCCTGGTTCCCGCTATTATCGACAGTCACAAAGAAAGGTGAGGGATCATAGTTATTGGCGCTTCCACGATCGCTCGTGCCACCAACGCTATACGTGATTCCTACGTCGCCATTCTGGTCCATAGCCACGCTTGGCATAAACAGGAAGTAGTCGTTTACCGTGTCTTGAACATCGCCCGTAAAGGCTATCGTCGGGCTGCTGCCTGCCTGGATCTGATAATACCGTATTCCGGTGCGTTGGCTGCTCGAGCTTTCTTGCACGGTGTGCGCCACCGCGAGGTATTCTCCGGCGTTTCCCGTGGAAAGATAGCGGTAGGCCAATCGATAGTTCAGCCGATCCCCTAAGCTATCAATAACGCCCCCATACGGCTCAGGCACGCATTCTGTATCATACGGGTGGCTAGTATTATAGCAACCGGGAGTGAAGGCATTTGGCAGCGTGATGTAGGTGGGGCCAGCGCCAGTGCCAAATCCCGACCAAGTCCAAAAGGCTAGCTGATTGGATGTACACGGGGACACATTGCACTGCTGATTCGTTCCCGGATTGCTGGGATTCACGACTGCCAGAAAATATTCTCCCGCAGTATCGGCCGGAATCGCGTTGTTACCCTCGTAGTCCGCCGGCATTAGGGTATGAATAAGGCTAGCATCTGTTCCACCAGTCCCCACTGCATAACCAGGGATGTAGGTGTAGCACGCTGGAGGAGCGGACGAGAGCCCCGCCAGTATACTCGTCTTATCGAGCTTGCAAACTTCAAAACCAACAATGTCAAAATCGTTATCGCTGTCTTCCAGATCCCAGGTCACGTAGAAACCATCTGACCAGGTTCCAAATCGCGCATAGTCTGGAAAATAAACGTTCCCTTCCGCGTTGACTGGCAAAGCCGGATTCATCGCGTAGGCATAAACGTTCCAATTGCTTTGCGAATTCGACCCCTGTAAGTTGTTCGCAGGAACTGCGCCACTCGGTGCGCTCACCCCGATACAATAGTAATAGTTCCCAACCACAGGATGAAAAATGTTAGCAACGACAAAGACGCCGTCGATTCGGTCATAAGTGGCAATACCATCAAACGAGCCGATCGAACAGTAATCCACCCCTCCGGGCGCAAACAATGAGGTAATGCCTTGCGGAGCACCGCCGGAATTTGGCTGGTTGCTGAATATCCCATTGCCAGTGGCACGGTCGAACGCCTGCACAAAGTTGTCGGCGAATTCCAAGTATTGACCTGTTCCGCTGGCATTAGTTGGTCCAATCCCGCCATTAGGATCTGGCTGCGGCCCGGGCTTTTTCTGGGCACTCAGTATGCTCGCGGCATCCAGACCTTCCAATTGGCCGGACCAGGATCCGGATGCGGGCTGGGAAGTAGAAAACCCAACCCACGACGTGCCGCCCGGACAGGAAGTCAGCGCGTTATTTCCCGCACACCAGACCTGTGTCGGAGAGGATGGAGCCGGGCAGGTTCCACTGGGAGGACTCGTTGTGCAGCCGGCCTGACTGGAGGACACCTTTAGGCTTATCACGACTTTATGAACTAAACCTTGAGAGGTCGCAGTCACCGTGATGTTGTAACTTCCAGTAGGCGTAGAGAGCGAGGTAGTAAGCGTAAGGACTGATGTTGCTGCACTAATGCCATTAAGAGTCAGCGGACTGGGTACGAAAGCACAATTTCCACCCGTCGGCAACCCGGAGCAACTGAAGCTGACCGGAAAGTCGAATCCGGCAAGCGGGGTGACGGTCATGGTTGAGGTGCCTTGCTGCCCCGCCACGAGAGGAATTGAAGTGGGTGAAGCTGCAAGGTCAAATGCCGGACCGCTGCCCGACAGCGCAACAGTTTGTGGGCTGTTGGCGCTGTTGTCTTGGATGGTCAGCGTGCCGACCAGTCTTCCGTAGTGCGTAGGAGTCACGGTGACGTTGATTGTGCAACTTTGCAGAGGAGCCAGTTGAGATCCGCAATTGTTGGTTTGTGCAAAGTTACCGGTCGTAGTAACGCCGCTGGCCGCTATGGTGAGATCTGCAGAACCTGAGTTAGTCAGCTCAACTGCTAATGGGTTACTGGTGGTATTAAGCGGCTCGGGTGCAAATTGCAAGCTAGCCGGGGAGACCGCAGCCACCGGCGCCAGCAGAACGTAGCGAATCCGGTTATTTCCAGTATCGGCAATGTATAAATCACCGGCGCCATCCACCGCCACTCCAGCATTGCTCATTCTCGCCTGGGTGGCTGGTCCGCCGTCTCCGCTGAAACCACTCAAAGCAGGATTTTGAGTGGTGCCGGCGACGGTTGCGATCGTTCCGCTTCCCAGGTCGACTCTCCGAACTACGTTGTACACGCCCCCCGCAA
Organism: Terriglobales bacterium; assembly: GCA_035624085.1. GTDB lineage: Bacteria > Acidobacteriota > Terriglobia > Terriglobales > Acidobacteriaceae > JAFAGX01. The sequence continues at coordinate 24,269 of DASPSE010000419.1, read as the reverse complement.
TGAAAAGATTGTCGGACGGGTCCAGCGCTACTTCCAATGGGTTGCCCATGGCAGCGGAAAGCGCTGGTCCGCCATCGCCGCCAAAACCAGCGGAACCGTCCAGCGCATAGGTGTTGATAATCTCGGTAGTGCCATTCACCCACCGGACGCGGTCATTATCGTCGTCGGCGATATAGATATCATTCGTAGCGTCGGCGGCAACTCCAAACGGATACTTGAACTCAGCCTTCTTGGCGGGCCCCCCGTCACCAGCAAATCCGAAAGCTCCCGAACCGGCGGCTGTGGTAATGATTTGCGTGCTCGCGTTCACTTGTCGTATCCGCTGGCCGAAATAATCGCTGATGAGCAGATTATTGGCGCCATCAATCGCGAGCGAGGTGGGTTGGGTCATTTGTGCATTAACGGCCAGACCACCGTCACCGCATCTACCAATTGAAGGAAAGCAGGAGTTCCCATTGCCCGCATAGGTGATAATGACGCCTGTTTTAGAGTTCACCTTGCGAACTACCGAGTTGTAACTGTCTGCGATGTATATATTATCTTGCGCATCCACTGTCACGCCGAATGGTGTGTTCAGTGTGGCTTGCGTCGCTGGTCCTTTGTCCCCGCTGTAGCCCTGGATACCGCTGCCTGCGACCGTGGTAATCACGCCCGTATTCACGGTGACACGTCGAATGCGATGGTGTGCTTGATCCGCAATCAAATAATTTCCGGAAGGTTCGATCACCACCGTAAGCGGCTTCGCCAGTGTGGCTGAGGTAGAGGGGCCACCATCTCCGGCACTGCCTCCTCCTGCGATTGTGTTGATCGTGGGTGAGCCGCCCGCACTAACCACTCGAATCCGTTGGTTGCCGCCGTCGGCAATTACGATATTTCCAACATTATCTACCGTCAGCCCGCGGGGAAAGTTCAGCAGGGCAGCCGTTGGAGAGCCGCGGTCCCCGCTAAAACCTTCATTGGTCGTGCAAGAGCTGCACACCAGACCGGCGACCGTCGAAATGACGGTTGCAGCCGAATTCACCATGCGAATGCGGTGGTCGGCCGTGTCCGCGATATACAAATCGTCGGAGCTGTCAAGAACCACATCTTTCGGCAAATGCAGTAAGGCCGCGGTGGGTGATCCGCCGTCCCCGCAAGCCGTGTAAGAGGGATTGCAAATGGCGCCCGTGCCGGCATATGTACTAATCGTTCCGCCAGAATTGACGAAGCGGATGCGGTGATCAAAGGTGTCAGCAATATAAAGGTTTCCAGAAGCGTCCACAGCGATGCCGAATGGCGTATTCAAATCCGCGCTGGTGGCGGCACCACCGTCGCCACACGCGCTCGTCGAGTTACTACACGGATCGCCGGTCCCGGCGACGGTGGTAATGATTCCAGTTTGCGCATCCACGCGTCGAATGCGGTTATCAAGGCTGTCGGCAATGTAAAGATTCCCAGAAGCGTCGACGGCCAGGCCCTGTGGCTCGTACAGATTCGCCGAGGTTGCCGGCCCCCCGTCACCGCACTTATTGGTGGGCACGATGCACAGCTGAGAACTTCCCGCTACGGTGTTAATGACTCCGGCGGTGTTGATCATGCGCACGCGGTTAGTTGTAATGTCAGCGAAATAAATGTCTCCAGCACCGTCAATCGCCATGCCGGATGGGGATGCCACAAGGGCTTGTGTGGCCGGTCCTCCATCTCCCCCGAAACCCGCATATCCTTGCCCCGCAATCACCGTCAGAGCCCCGCTCGCGCTGAGCTCGTAGAGGTATTCCGCCGTGGAGGAGGAGAAATATATATCCCCCGCGGCATTTTTCACCACTCCGACCGGCCCTGGCACATCTGCCGTCAACGGTGCACTGCTGTTCGGGATCACTGAGCCGCCGCCCACGACCGTCTGGATGATGTTGGAATTTTGCGAACGAGCCTCGGATGAACTTACGAGAATGGCAGAAATGCACAGCGCAACCTGCCACCATCTCAAAACCTTGTGCGTGTAACCTTCACATGCACATGTAATTCTGGACTGAGAGCACTCAGGGGCCACGGGGGCTAACTCCTCAGAACAAGAGATTTGAGCAAATCAAGCAATTCCCGACAACTTCGTCAATTTGACTCTCTGCCACAAAGAACAGAAGTAAGTAGTGCGAGTTTTTGCGACACTTTAAGCTTATCCAGCTTGTGTCAGCCAAAGACCATCCAGGAGGGGAAAACCGGGACGTCAGCTTCGTCTCGGCATTATGGTGGTTCGACCTGATGCTGTCAACAACAAAACCTCAGAACTGGCCCTTTTTCGCCGGATTTCTGCAGGGATGTGCAAAATGTTGCAGCCTGGCAAGGGCGCAGACTCTCTGGCCTGGATCGGGTTTGCAATTCATCCCCTTTAATGAAGCTCCGGTCAACTTAGTTGCCCGTGCGTTCTGACTCGGACTGAGACAAAGTCAAAGGACGATCTATGCGTAGACCCTTGTGTCCCTTCCAAGCTAGCGGTACTGTTCCAATCCAGGTTTCGCGATGTACTTTCGAGACCTGCGCGATTGCGGAGATTCTGTCATACTAGGGTTCAATTTCCTAACCACCGCGCGCCTAAGCGTCAGCGTCCACTCGTCAAAATTTACCCAGAGCAGAAGGGATATCTCACCATGAGCCGAGATAAGCTCCGTCTTACTGGACCGCTGTTGTCTTTATTCTGCATCTTTGTCCTGGGCACAGCTGCCGGACAAATTTCGCCAAATCTTTTCAGCCTGAGTGCGGCTGGTGGCGTGGTCAGCCGCCAGCCGTGGCCAGTGGTCGCTTTTGGCAGCTTTCGAGTCGTGGGCAATGGTTCTTCGTGGTGCGAAATCAATACTGCCAGTGGAACCTACGATTGGAGTAACTTGGATTTGTGGCTGGCTGCTGCTCAGACTCACGGACAGAACGTTTTGTACACCTTTCTCTGCACGCCCCAATGGGCGTCGTCCAAGCCGAATGACACATCGTGCAAAGAAGGCCCGGGCACGTGCGATCCGCCGTTTGATCTAAACGCGGACGGCACCGGAACCGATCAAACCTGGAAGGACTTCGTGACGGCGCTTGTGCAGCACAGCGTCCAGAGCAGCACCGGCCATCTCAGCTATTACGAGATCTGGAACGAGCCACATAATAATTTCTTCTGGAATGGGACGTATGCACAATTGGTGAGAATGGCGAGCGATGCCTACTCCATCATAAAAACTAATGATCCCTCCGCTCAGGTTTTGAGTCCCACATTGGGTTGGGACACTACTGTGCAGAGCACAGAATGGGCTTCCGGCTATCTCGCAGCCGGCGGCAACAAGTACATTGATGTGGTGGCGATCCATGGGTACGTGATCGAGAAGTCCTGGCCCTCGGGGACCAGAAGTGACAACCCAGAAACGTTGGTGCCCTTAGTGTCTGCTTACAAGACAATGCTCAGCACCTACGGTTTGGGCTCGAAGCAGATCTTCGATACCGAATCAAGCTGGAGCGTAAACGATCAGTGGGGGCCATACTCGACGGATTTAGACATGCGGGCCGCCTTTCTCTCCAGGTCGTACATTCTTCATGCGGCTTACGGCTTCAGTCGACTCTATTGGTTTCAATGGAACGATCCATCCGACGGAACTCTGTGGCTCCCCGACCCCAATGATCCGTCGGCTCCAGGCACTCTATATCCCGCCGGGATCGCCTATCAGCAGACTTACAACTGGCTGGTAGGCAGGAACATTGCCAACGGCTGTTCTCAGAATGGAACAGTCTGGGTTTGCGCAATTAGCGGTTCTGGCGGATACATCGCTGAGGCCGTTTGGGACACAGCTCAAAGCTGTAACAATGGCACCTGTACCTATAGCAACTATAAGGTCGGCACTCCATTCACCCAGTACCAGACGATTTACGGCCAGACAAATCCGATTACAGGTGGAACCGTTCCAATCGGTGCTAAACCGATCTTGTTGGGAAATTAGCGGTCCCCGGGCACGAAAGATGCAAATCGGTCAGCCGCGCTAACAGCCAGCAGCCAATCTGGTCTTTGCCCAATTCCACGCGGTCGAGATGATTTCTTCCATGGAGCGCTTAGCTTTCCAGTTGAGCAAATTCTCAGCCCGGCTTGGATCCGCCACCAGTTCGGGAGGATCGCCGGCACGTCTAGGCGCAATGCGGCGGGGAACCTGCAGCCCGGTAACCTTTTCGATCACGGAGATCACTTCCTTGACAGAGTGGCCTCGACCGGTGCCTAAGTTCATAGCCGTCGAGGCTCTGCGTTGGAGATATTCAATCCCCAGCACGTGGGCGTCCGCCAGATCGCTCACGTGAATGTAATCCCGGATGCAGGTACCGTCAGGCGTGGGATAATCGTCGCCAAAAATTTCCAATGCGGGACGCTTGCCCTTGAGGGCTTCGAATACCGACGGGATGAGGTGGGTCTCCGGATCATGGAGCTCTCCCACCGCCAGGTTTTCTTCGGCGCCGGCAGCATTGAAATAGCGAAAGGCGACGTAGCGTAGTCCGTATGCCCGGTCATACGCTTCCAAGAAATGTTCGAACGTGAGCTTCGTCACTCCGTACGGGTTCACAGGTGCGCGGGGAGTATCTTCTGTGATGGGAATTCTCTGCGGCGTTCCATAAACGGCGCAGGTAGAAGAGAAAATAAACTTCCGAACTGGGCTCTCCAGTATTGCGTTCAGCATGGAAAGTCCGCTCACTACATTGTTTTGAAAATACTTCTTGGGGTTCTCGACCGATTCACCAACGTAGGCATGTGCGGCGAAATGCATTACAGCATCGACCCGTTTCAGAACTGGCTTCAACTTTGCAGTATCTGCGATATCCCCCACGATAAGTTCAAACCCGTCGGCAAGAAATTGGCGCCCGGTGCTCAGGTTGTCGTAAATAATGGCTTCGATGCCGCGCCGCCTAAGCGCATGTGCGGCGTGGCTCCCAATATATCCAGCACCTCCAGTTACCAGGACGGCCAAATCCAACTCCCCGCGGCGAAATTCATGGCAGAGCATCCGACAACAGCGTAGCCATTACAAAAGCTCGCGCGCAGACTGCGGATTGCAGCAAAGGAGTATAGCAGAGCCACAGATCTCCGCAGCCCGGCGCAAGAAGGTCGAAAGAGATTGTTTGGCTCCTCGCAAAGCCGCAGCCGCATGCCAGATTGATTTTGGCGGCCGGGTCAGCAATGAAAGCCGGTTCAGGAAAATTTTATTCTGAGGTTTTCCTGGAGATCGCTCGCGGCATTGGCTCGGGAGGTTTGTCGGGCGGGAAATGGCTGCTCAGGTACTCGATGAAGCCATCGCGATCTGCCGGATCCACCACCGCTCCCCATTTGATCATCTTGTCAACTTCTTTTGTCCAAGCTGCCTTGCTGAGACGCTGCTGCAGGATGATGCGCGACTCGTGGCATTCCGTGCACGAAGTAGTCACTTTTTGTTGCATGGGACCGGGAGGCAGGTCGGGTGACTGGGCGCGCAGCAGGGGAAGAGAGCAAGCGCAGAGCACTGGGATGATTAGCGCTCGAAGGCTAGGCTTGAACATGGATCTTCACCTGGTCGATAGCGTTGTATAAATACCCGCTGGGATTCCATTCTGCAGTGGCAGGCTGAACCCGTCCCCGGCTGTCAGTAGCGCGAGACATGATGGTGTACTCGCCTGGCTTGGAAGCTCTCCACAAGTAGCTCCACAGCCGCCATGCGTACCTGGCTTGCTCACGACCCAACTGAGCCCGCTGCCAGGTTGCGCCCTCATCGGTCGAGATTTCAACTTTAGTGATATCGGCTTCACCCGCCCATGCAGCACCGCGAACATGCAGCGCACGCGACTTCAGCGTTGAACCATCTACTGGAGCGGCAATCACCGACTTCACACTTAACGCGGTAACCACGTGGCTGTCGTCTAGGTTGAGCGGTTCTCCGGGCTTGACCGGATGATTCGGCATGCGATATCCCGGCTTCATGAAGTTGCCGTCGAATTCCTTTTCCAGCACTTTGATTTCACTAAGCCATTTGCACGAAGCAGCGCCGATCCACCCCGGTACCAACGCGCGAGCCGGAAATCCGTGGTGTTTGCTGAGCGCGGCGCCGTTCATGTGCGTAGCGATCAGAGTGTCGCCGTCGCTCGCCTTCTCGATGGAGATGCTGCGGATGAACGGCGGAACTTTGCCCGGCACTTCGTCCAGGCCGTGAAACATTACGTGCTTTCCATTTGCCTTCACACCAGCACGCTGCAAAACGTCACGCAGCCTAGGACCGGTGAACCGGGCGGTGCCGACGGCTCCTTTTTGCCACTGAACCCCGGGAACGCGCGGCTGCTGGAAACCACGCCCGTTTCCGGCGCATTCCAGTGTATTCATGACGGAGTGCGGGGTCATTCTGGAGAGATCTGCCAGACTCAACGTCAACGGCTTTTCTACTTCCCCGCTGACTGTGAGCCGCCAGGTATCGGCGTCAAGAGTGCTGGGCTCGTGCATGTGATTGCGCACGAAGAAATGTGGCACCGGCGTGATCCAGGAATTGAAGAACTCCGGTGGCATTTCCAGATCGAAGAAACGCGCCGAGCGCACGATCATGCCCTCTTCGCCCGGAATGTAGACGCGCTCCTCGTCCGCCGCGAAAGTGCGTAATGGATGAAGGGTTGCAGCTGCCGCGAGCCCGGCCGGAACCCCAACGAGAAAATCGCGCCGCGAGATCATACGCATGGAAGCGTTCGCATAACTTTAGTGATTCGGCTTCGGTATGGTCAAGCGTAGCGAAGGCCGACCGGCAGTTTGCTCCATCGCTGCTGGCTAAACCTACACAGCCTCTATTGCCAGGTGGGGTTCGTCGCCTGGCTCCGCGCTGTAGCTGTTAATAATCCTTTGCACTTCGTGCAGCAGGCTCAATTGCTTTTCTACGTCGGTCTCCGCGAACGCTGCCCGGTACAATTCACTGAAGTCGCTGAATCTCGTGAGGCTCATAGAGGACCTCCGTAGGCTGTAAACCGTGGGCCCGTATCCCTGGGAGCACGTGAGTTCCGTTGATCTTCGCGGGCGGTTGTCCGGAAAGCAAGCATCTGAGGGTCCCCCCGTCTGTCCGCGCTATCAATGTAATCATCAAAGTTTGAAACGTTGTGAAACCAGCGCAACACACCGACTACCGTGAGGATCCAACATAGGAACAATGTGGCTTCTAAGAAGGCGACCATTGGAGCATCCTCCAGTAATCACAACTAATACCATAGGGATTATAGGCATTACAAGTACAAAATCAAATTGTGCGAAATCGAGCCCATTTAATTGCCTGAGATTCAGCGCGTGGAGTGGAATCCTGAAACCGTTACTCTTCCCTGCCCCGACCACCATGAACCACCATCGGCAGTAAGCTGGTCTCTTCGCCCTTTTTCCTGCGGCCCTTCTTTGGTCCTTTCGGTCCAACAATATCCGCCAAGGTCGTATGCTCCAAAATGCGGGCAGCGGCGTTGCGCACATCGAGAAAGACCTGGTACAGGGTGCGATGCTCGGCGTCGCGATCAATCAAAGTGCGCAACTGCTCGGCGTCACCAAAGGGCGCGAGCGGGCCGTCGATCAGCCGAATGATTTCGCTCAGGCGGATTTCCGACGGTGGGTGGCGCAACTGATATCCGCCCTTGGCGCCGCGCACACTTTCCACCATGCGTGCATTTTTCATCTCCAGCAGGATCAGTTCGAGAAACTTCTCCGGCAGATCCTCTTCGTAAGCGATATCGCGGATGCGAATGGCTCCCTGGTTGTAGTGGCGGGCAAGCATCATCATGGCCTGCAGCGCGTAGAGTCCTTTTTGTGAAATCTTCATGGCGGAGATTATGCCATAAACTCGAGTGATTTAATAGGGTTTATTGCCATAGCAGGCTGCAGCAATCGAGGTGCAAGGGGTGTAAGGCTATCGGCCAGATGCACTTCATTGCATATAAGGGTGGCAGAGTTCTGCGTCAGAGTACGCGGATCACTTGCACAGTGATGTTGTCCGGGCCGCCGCGATCCTTGGCCATCCCAACCAGCACGCGGCAGGCTTCCGCGGGAACGCGGTCCGCCACGGCTTGCGCCACGTCCTGGTCGTTGAGCAGCCCCCACAATCCATCGGTGCACAGCACGAGCACGTCGCCGGATTCCAGCGGAATGGGATGCTCCGGCACATCCGGCGTAAACTCCGGGCCGGTTCCGAGAGCCGCGGTCAAGATATGCCGCTGCGGGTGCATTTCGGCTTCCTCCGAGGTGATCACTCCATTCTCCACCAAACGACTGACGTAAGAATGGTCGTGCGTCAGGCGGGAAAGCCGCCCGGCCCGCACCAGGTACAAGCGGCTGTCCCCGACGTGAGAGTAGTAAAGCTGTTTGTTGGGAAGCACAACGACTGCCGTAGCTGTGGTTCCCATGCCGCGCAATTGTGGGTGCTTGGCGGCGAAGCCATGAATGCGTTCGTGGGCCTCGCGGAAGCCGGCGGCGAGCAAGGATTGAGGATCGCTGGCGGGAGTTTCAGCGTAGACCTGCTGGACGGCCTCCACCGCGATACGGCTGGCTTCCTGCCCGCCTTCGTGGCCGCCCATGCCGTCCGCCACGATGGCCAGCCGGCCTTTGCGCTCATAGTCAAGATCGCTGGCCGGCTCCCAGTCGGCATAACTATCTTCATTATTCTCTCGCTGGCAGCCCACATCGCTCATGCCAGCCACTTCAATGCCCTCGCGCATGCGCATTAGTTTCGCTTCGCTCTGCATCCGGTGACCTGAAACTTTATTCCCTCGGAACGGGACCCTTTCCCGAATCCGAAGCGAACTCGGATTATACCGAAGTCCCGGTCGCTTTCACGGCCGCCCTAGCTAATGTCCGAAATTCAGAACTGTGGCCCCAGATGACATTTGTCACCAGACATTGATGATGATCTCCACTGGCAGGCTGCCTTCGCTTATCCGATGATGGCATCAAGCTGGACGGAAGATCCAGCAATTCAGGAGGGGACCGTGGGAATGAGAGACGGCAACTTGGCGGGGTGGATCCTGGCGGTCATTGCGTTACTTTTCCTGGCATCCGAGGGCAATTTCGGGATGCTGGCGGTGCTGGTGCCAGTCTCGTTTCTACTGGCCTGCGTCATGATCGGCCCCTCCCATGAAAAACTAGAAGTAACGGAAAATCGCCAAAAGCGGTAGGCTAGAGCTGAAAAGATGCAATTTCCTGCGAAGAAGAACGAGCGCGGATGGGCTTTTTACACGCCGTTGGCGTATTTCGTATTCTTTTGGCTGCAACCCATCCTGGATCACGCCAGCTGGAAACAACTGTTGCTTACGGCACTCGGAACTGCCATTTTTGTGGCGCTCTACCTCGCGGTGGCCTCCCTGGAAAACACGAAGTTGCAGTTGCTGACTCTGGCCGTGATGGTGCTCATCGGCGCCTTGTATGTTCTCCATAATGTTGGCGCGTCCTGCTTCTTCATCTTTGCCGCCGCCCTCCTGCCTTACGTTCTGGAATCTGAGCTCGCGGTATTCGTACTGATTGCGGCCATCGTGGCCGTGGCCGGGCTGGAAACTTTCCTGTTGCACCTGTCGGGGTGGTTCCTCTTTTATGCCGGCGGCCTCTCCGTGATTGTGGGCGGCAGCAACATTTATTTCGCTCAGAAAACCCGCATGTACTGCCGGCTGAAAAAGGCGAACGAGGAAATCGAGCACCTGGCCAAGGTCGCGGAACGGGAGCGGATCGCTCGCGACCTGCATGACGTGCTTGGGCATACGCTTTCGGTGATCATTCTGAAATCGGAGCTGGCCGGAAAGCTGCTCGATCGCGATCCGGGGCGGGCAAAAGCGGAAATTGCCGACGTGGAACGCACCTCGCGCGAAGCTTTAGCCGAAGTTCGCAATACCATTCGCGGCTACCGCGCCAATAGTCTCGAGGCCGAACTCAAACAGGCCACGCAAGCTTTGGAAACGGCTGGCATCACCGTCAAGTCCGAGGCTGGGAAGCTTGACCTGACGCCGGCGCAGGAAAGCGTAGTCGGACTGGTGGTTCGGGAGGCGGTGACGAACATCGTCCGCCACGCTAACGCACGAAATTGTTCGCTTCGACTGTCTCCCAACAATGGAAGCTGCCGGCTGGAGATTCAGGACGATGGGCGCGGTGGCGGCGCGGTTGAGGGCAACGGCCTGCGCGGGATGCGCGAGCGAATCGAGGCCCTCGGTGGGACGCTGATTCGACATACAAGTCCAGGAACGACGCTGCTGATTGAATTCCCGTTGGCAGCAGCGAGAGAGTGATCCTTGAACGCTCTCCCTAAAAACGGACGCAAAGCGATTCGGGTGGTGATCGCCGAAGATCAAGGCATGGTGCTGGGCGCTCTCGCCGCGCTGCTGGAAATCGAAGGCGACATCAGTGTGCTGGCGCAAGCCCGCAACGGCAAAGACGCGATGCGATCGGTTTTGGAGCAGAAACCCGACGTCTTTATAACCGACATTGAAATGCCGGAGCTGACCGGGCTCGATGTAGCTGCCGAGCTCAAACGGCGGCGCGCCGGCACGCGCGTGATTATTCTTACAACCTTTGCGCGAGCGGGTTATCTACGGCGCGCGCTGGAGGCGGGAGCTTCCGGATATCTGCTCAAAGACATGCGGGCTGAGGAACTGGCCGAGGCTGTGCGCCGCGTGCATCAGGGCCTGCGCGTGATCGACCCCGAACTGGCGACCGAGGCCTGGGCCGAGCCCGATCCGCTTACCGATCGCGAACGCCAGGTATTACGCCTGGCAGGCGACGGTATGGCGAGCATCGATATCGCAGATAAGCTCGGGCTGTCGGAGGGCACGGTCCGCAATTACCTTTCCGAGGCCATCAGCAAGCTTGGTGCGAACAATCGCGTTGAAGCCGCCCGTATTGCCCGCACCAATGGCTGGCTGTGACTTTGGCGTGACCCGTTAGGCATTCACCGATACGGCGTTCGACTGCCCGGCAGAAGCCACTCCGTTACTCTGACCAAACTGCGGGAAGTCCTGCACCAGCGTGCTGTATGCCTGTTGAGCGGCAGAGAGGCTGCCGGATTGCAGATCCTGACCCAATTGCTGGAGTAACTGCGTGATCTCACTTCCTCCATTTCCGCCGCCACTGTGATGGTGGTGATGCGCGCGCGATGCGTGGCTTTGGAAATCCTGCTGAATCGTCTGGTAGTCCTGCTGCGCCGCCGAAAGGTTGCCGGATTTGAGGTCCTGCGACAGCTGGTTGAACGCCTGGGCGATGGGAGTGTTGCTCTGAGTTGACGAAGTCGAAATGGACTGCGGTTCGGCCTGCTGTAACGCTGCAAAGTCGGTTTGCGCTGCAGACAGATTGCCGGATTGCAGATCTTGGCCGAGTTGCTGAAACTCCTGCCTGAACTGCTGCATGCTGGCCTGAATGCTTTGGGTGTTGTAGTCAACAAAGTTGTTGCTGGAAATGCCCGAGACTGACATGGATCTCTCCTTTACGTGGCCTGTTGTTCTTCAGGGTCATCGGCAGCTTTGCTGCTAGGCTTCAGTTGCCGTTCTCCCCTCAGCCACCTGGGCAAATTTCTTGCCAAACGCACGCGCTCTAATAGGCACACATTCCACATTAATTACGTGGTCGAGTCCCGAGGATACTGTTGCGATAGCGATTAAACCGGCAAAGGGCGCCCGTTTAAGCCGGCAGATTTTGCCTCTTCACCCAGCGAAACGCACTCTAACGCACCGGGAGAATGGATTCCGATCAGCACACGCGAAAATTGCCTAGAGCATCCCGCCGGTTTTCACGGTCAGAATGCTGAGCGCGGTTTCCAGCTTGACGATAGCTTCGGCCAGTTCTGGATGCTCTCCGATTCGCTTGCGCAAAGCTTGCAGCAACTCGTGGGCGTTGGTTACGTGCTCCACCGCCGGCCCGTGCTCCGGGGGTTGTTGCTCGTTTGAAGTATTCTGAGGTTGCATAGAAAACCTGCCTTACTTTTTCGACCGTAGCCTGCCAATCGGATTATAGTATCCCTTCCGAATCCAGGACGGGTTCAGTTAAATTTTCCTAGTGGTGCATTTAATAAGGAAGCGAGCCAAACGCGCGATTATAGCCTCGCAAGGACGCGAGGCTTCGCGCGGCTCGCCCGGATCCTTCGCTCCGCAAAAGCGGCTTGCTCAGGATGACAATCAAAGCGCACCACGGCCGGTTTTCCGCAGAACTGAAAAGGTGACTCCACCAGATGAATCTTGAAGTGACAGAGAAACTTCGGGAAACCTTGTCGCAGGGGCCGCAGCAAGCTGCCTTATACCTGCAGCAATTCGATCCCGCCGTCGCCAGTGACTTGCTATTCAGCATTCCCTTTGAAGAACAGCAGGTTCTGTTTCGCGAGTTTCCCATCGATTTCGCAGCCGCTCTGCTTCCGCGCTTTCCGTACTACCACTCTTACGTGCTGCTGCACACTCGACCGCCGAGCGAAGTGCGCGCCATCGTCGACAAGGTCGAGCCTGCCGACCGCCTGCGGTTTCTGGATGAGCTCCCTGAGGAAGCCTGGAAACACCTGATGGAAGAGCTTTCCGGACGAGCCCAGCCGCCGGAGGTAGCGCCGGTTGCTCCCGCAAAGGTTGAAGTTACCGCGCCTATGCCAGTTTCCCGCCCTGCTCCGCTCGAGCCTATTCTTGAGGCAAAGGCCATCGAAAAGAGTTTTCCGCAGCCGGACGGCAGGAGCATTCAGGTCATCGCGCCGACAAATTTGTCTCTCGAGTCGGACACCATCATTGCCCTGCTTGGAGCTTCGGGATCCGGGAAATCCACGTTGCTGCGAATCCTGGCCGGCCTCGCAGCGCCCACCGCAGGCCAAGTTCTGTGGCATGGCAAGCCGCTCAGTGAATGCCGGCCGAATGTGGCTATCGTTTTTCAGAGCTTCGCACTGTTCCCCTGGCTAACCGTCCTCGACAATGTCGAAGCTCCTCTGCTGGCGCGAGGAATGACTCACGAAGAACGCCATCCGCGCGCGATCCGTGCCCTGCACTCCGTCGGTTTGAAGGGCTTTGAGACTGCTTATCCCAAGGAGCTTTCCGGCGGCATGAAGCAACGGGTAGGGTTTGCACGGGCGCTGGCGGTGGAACCCGAAGTCCTGTTCATGGACGAACCGTTCTCTGCGCTCGATGTTCTCACCGCTGAGAACCTTCGCGGCGAACTTTTGGAGTTGTGGCTGGGGAAGAAGATCCCGACCCGCAGCATTTTCCTGGTCACTCACAATATTGAGGAAGCGGTTATGCTCGCCGACCGCATCATTGTTCTGAGCCGGAATCCGGCAAGGATTCGCGCCGACTTTCGGGTTGGTCTCAAGCATCCCAGAAGCCACAGTGCGGCTGAGTTTCTACTCTACGTGGACTACATCTACAAGGTGATGACCCAGCCGGAGCGCGAATTCGAACCGCCCACCGCCGCGCCTGCGGCGAAATCTCCTTATCAGATGCTGCCGCACGCGCGTCCCGGAGGCATTGCGGGATTGCTCGAACTGCTCAATGACCGCGGTGGCGAAGACGATCTCTATCACGTCGCCGAAGAGCTGCTCATGGAAGTTGACGATTTGCTGCCAATTGTGGATGCCGCTACCCTGCTCGGGTTCGCCGTTTCTTACCACGGCGACCTCAAACTGACGGCCGCGGGAAAAACCTTCGCTGAGGCCGACATTGCCACGCGAAAGACTTTGTTTCGCAAAGCCGTGCTCTCACACGTCACGCTTCTGCAGCAGGTTCGACGCACGCTCGAGAGCAAAGCTGACGGCGCGATGACCATCGACTTCTTTCGTGACATTCTGGACGAGCACTTCGCCGAAAACGAGGTTCAGGCGCAGATCGACACGGCGCTGAACTGGGGGCGTTACGCCGAAATCTTCACTTACGACCCGGAAGGCGACCGGCTGCTGCTGCGCCCAGCCTCCGCTGCGGCTGGGGATGCCGCCAGCATTGAGCATTAGGAGTGTGCTTTCAAGCCCGCCAGATGCGTCCATTTCTGGCCCATCCAGTTAAACCGCCAAATCAACCAAAGTGTGCAAAAAGCTGCACAGTACGCCCGCTACCAGTTGGAAATGCGGAACTTAGGGTAAACAACTTTGGTATGGGGCTTGCTCCTTAACTGCATGGAAGCGTTCTTGGGAGGTCCGCAAACCCAGATCACCCAAAGGTGCTTCCGAACGTTGGAGATCAACCATGAAGTCCACTTTATTAATGTTCTGTTTTCTTTGCACGACAGCGGCGCTGGGACAGACTATTGGCTCGGCCGTTACCGGTCCGTCGATGAACCAGACGATGTATATGACCAGCCACGCGCAACATGCTTCGCCGCAGCCGATGGGCAGAGAGCAGAGCTTGCTGGAGGGATCTGGTACGACTTATGCAGAACACGGTGAAAGGCCGCTGTGGGAAGTAGCGCCACCCGACCCGCCGGCAGTACCACTCGGTGACATAGCCCGCGCACTGAGGAAGGAACACGAAACCGCCAAGAAAGCCCAATTCGTCTACGAACAATGAACTGGGCTGGCCTGCTGCCTATTCGCTGGTCATAATAAACAGCGGTTTCATCTCGAAGCTGCTGTAGTGCGGACGCAGGCGGTCGGTATTATAGTGCTCCTTCACATTGACCACTTTCTTCGAGGCAATCACTACATCAATCGGCATATTGTCATAGCGTCCGTTCTTGAGCACGACCAGCCGGCCGTGAACCCGGTTCAGAATCAAATCGAGCGCCAGATTGCCATACGCCATGGGCACGATTGAGTCGATGGCATCGGGATCGCCGCAGCGCACCAGGTATCCCAGTTTCTGATTGATTACTTCAATGGTTTTTCCGTGGCTGTATTTGGGCGACAGCTCTTTCAACTTTTCACCAACCAGGTCACCGATGCCACCCAACTTCTTGTGGCCGTAGGCATCGGTCGTCTCTTTCTCGAAGATCATCTCTCCGCCTTGAAACATGGCACCTTCAGAAATCAGCACTACCGAATAGCGGCTGGGGTTATGCTGCCGGTCCGCGACCAGTAATTCAGTCAACCGTTCAATGTCGAACCTATGCTCGGGGATCACGCAGCGATTCGCCGCTCCCGCCATGGTCGGCAGCATGGCGGTGAAGCCGGCGTAACGGCCAAAGACTTCCAGCACCAGAAAACGCTCATGCGATCCGGCCGAGGTCCTGAGGTCATTGGTCATCTGAATAGTGCGTGTGACAGCGGTACTAAACCCAATGCAGTAATCGGTCCCTGGAACGTCGTTATCCATCGTCTTGGGGATGGCGACTACCTTCACGCCTTCCTGATAGAGCCTCACGCCATAGCTCAGCGTGTCATCCCCGCCAATCGGAATCAGGTATTCCATGCCGAGCCAATCGAGGTTCTTGAGCACTTCAGGAGTCAAGTCGTTCTTAGCCGCGTTATATGTGTCCTGGAGATGAGGAGGCACGCTGGCTTTGCTTACCTTGGCGGGATTGGTCCGGGAGCTGTGCAGGAATGTTCCGCCGGTGCGGCCCGCGCGGTTGACGACTTCTTCCGTCAGAACCTGGAAGTTGTCGCTGTTGTCGTAATCGTGTTCGCGGACAATATCGACCAGCCCGCCCCATCCGCGCCGGATTCCTACCACCTGATAACCTTCGCGCAATGCCCGGATGGTGACCGCGCGGATCGCGGGGTTAAGACCTGGCACGTCGCCGCCGCCGGTCAGAATTCCGATTACGCCTTTTTTCGAAGCAAAGTGCGCCATTCTACCCTTGCCTTATGGCCGGCTCTGCTGACACCGCCCACGCTTGCCCGAGCGGAAGAGGTCAGCACCGGACAAAGTAAGTCGCGATCATGTGGTCATGAGGACAAAATAATTTTATAGGATAGCGGGCAGCAAGAAAACGCCGACTAACCCAGTTTCACCATGATATGGCAGAATGGCATTGACGCCCGTGCTACGCGTGCGCATACTCTATGCCCCAATTATCTAAAACTGTGCTGCTCGTCGATGACAGCCGATTCTTCCGAACTGCGACCGAACGCACTCTTGTCAGGTCCGGCTACGCGGTGCTGAGCGCCGTCGATGGCGAGGAGGCGTTGCGCGTTGCCCGCGAAAAGCTTCCCAGTCTCATCTTGCTTGACATGCTTCTGCCCAAGCTTGACGGCGCTGGCGTGCTGCGCCAACTGAAAGCTGAGCCCGCGACGGCGAAAATTCCGGTGCTGGTTCTGACCAGTCTTTCTCAGCGCAACGAAGAGAAACTCGTGAAGGACGGCGCTGCTGGATTTCTGGAAAAAGACCAACTCACGAAGGACCCCCAGCCCCTGCTACAAGCCGTTGCCCGGATTCTGCGATAGGCGCCGGGCGTGAAGCAGTCCGCCTGGTTCGTCCCAAACTGCCTTGTTTACTTTAACTTAGGGAGTTACCAACGGGCCATTTCGATGGCACAGACGAGCCATTTCGCGGCCCGCCTGCACGACATACCATAGCAATCATAAGGAGAGAGTTATGTATCAGGAAACGGTCCAAAACGACCTCCTTGTTACCCTCGCTCATTCTTACGAGCAAGACCCGGATCGGTTTGTAACTGTGCCCAAGCCGGTTCTAGACTCTTCCCTTGCCCGTTTGGCCATGGCGGAGCTTAGAAACAACGGCTATCTCGAAGAACAAATCCGCGGCGTGGTTCGACTCACGGCCTTGGGGTATCAGAGATTGCGCAGAAACTAGAAGCTCTCCCACGCTCAGTCCATAGGATCGCCTAATCACATGGACTATCGCTGGACATTGAACACAAGCAGGACTTTCTCCAACTATTGCAGCTTGGCGTATTCGGCCTGGGCCGCTTTAAGGATGGGAACATCAGGGTCGGCGTCTTTCCAGAGCGCGAGGAAATCCTTGTAGGCAGCCAGCGCCCTGACGCGGGCTGCGTCGGCATCAGCGCCCTGCGAAGTTTTCGCTTGCAGCGCATTCGCCCTCGCCACTCCCAGATGCGCCAGCGCTCCAGTCCAGCAGTTCCAGACCATGCCGCTGTGATCGAGAATTTTCTGGAACTCAGCGGCAGCTTCTTTGCCCTGCCCAGCCGCCAGATACGCCTCGCCGCGAATGTACGTGTGGTAGAGGCAGGAAAGGTTATTGAGGAAGATAATTTGCCCAAGTTCGATTGCCGAAGCAGCTTGCAACAAATTCAGGGCGAGGGCAGGATTCTTTCGATTGAGCGCCAATTGCGCCTGAATCGCCGGCAGCCACAGAGAGTGCATCTGCGTATCCACCGGGTAACGTTTGTTCAGGTCTTGTGCCAGTGATTCGGCTCGTGCTGCATCGCCCGCCATGGCATAGGCCAGCGCGGCTTCGACCTCGACTGCTTGACTGGTTGGAACCAGCTTTAATCCTTCCGCTGCTGCTTGCTTGGCATCCGTCAAGTTGCCGAAAGCAGCTTCTCGCAAAGCCGCATTCTCCAGCCAGATCGCTCCAGTTTCCTTGCTGTCGGCGCGAACCGCCGAATCCGCCGCACGCTTGGTCAGTTCCCGCGCTTTGCCAAGACGACCCGCGTATGCTTCCGTGTCGGATGCGAGCGAAAGCCCATTGTTCTCATAAGCAGATTGGGCAGCGAACCACTGCTGCTGTTCCGCCATGGCTGAAGGGTCTCCCTGAGCAAAGGCCAGAGCGTAGAGAGCACTGCGGAGCGACAGACGATCAAGTTTGCGCGCCTGTGCCTGCTGGATTATTTGCCGCGCTTCATCGAAACGCTGAAGCGCGAGCAGGGCATTGACGAGGTTTCCGTGTGAGCTTCCACTATCCGGGGCAAGGCGGAGGCTTTCACGATATTCTTCCGCCGCCTTCTCGCACTGTCCCTGCTGGACGTATACATTGCCCAGATCCAGATGTGCTCGGGGGTCTCGGGGATAGCTCGCAATCCACTCTCGATAGGTTTGGGACGCTTTGTCCAATTCCCCGGTTACCGTTTCGTAGTAATTAGCGGTGATTTGCAGCTTCTCCCGCTCGCTGGCATGTTCTCGCAACTCGAAGGCCTTGGCAAAGTACTCGTTGGCGCGTCCGATCTCACCCTGACCGTAGTAGTCTGCGGCGACCGACCAGTACCCCATGGCAAAGCTCGGATCAAGCTGAATGGCACGTTGATCGTAAGGCAGGCCTGCGGCTGAGCCTTTCTCGCGGGATGCCTTAAGGCCTAGGGTATACGCTTTCAGGGCTTCGAGCGATGAGGTAGTGGCCTCGGCCAGCGGAGCATCGAACTTCTGTACCGTGGCCAGCGACTCACCCAGTTCTCCGCGCAGCTTGGAAGCTGTTTCACCCAGAGCGTCCAGCACCTTCTCTTTGCCGTTCGCGGTTGCCTGCTCCTGCGCAATCGTGTCTCCGCTCTGACAATTCACCACTTTCAGCCCCAGCACGTATTGGCTGCCCAGACTGGCAATTGACCCGGCAACGTACGCCTTGCTGCCCGCACGCTGGCAAAGCTCCCGCGCAACCTCGGGCGTGAGCTTGGTCTCAGGTGGCTTCTCCATCAGCTTCAGGGTTTTGGTGGCGGCGCTATCCGAGAGAACATTCAGGAACGGCGATTGGTTCAAAGAAACGCCGAGCGCGGTCTTGAGTGTGTCGTCGAAAACCGGGTCGCCCGTGCTGTTGTTAAAGTCGGCGAGAACCACGGTGTCTTTCTCGGTTAGGGGCTTGGGGCGATGGGAACGATAGTAGAGACCTCCTGCAATCAATGCGACCAACACTACGACCGAAGGAACCACGATCTTCCAAGGCCTGCTCTTTTTCGCAACCGGAACTACAGTCGCTTTCACCGCGCCGGATGCTGGTGGTAGAGCGACACTAGCAGAGGCTGACGCTGGCGTTGCATGCCCCGTTGAAGCTTGTGTCCCGCTTTCCAGTACGGTTGCCACTGCTCCAGAACTGGCCGCTGGCATACGCCCCGTCTCCGTGTCGCGCTTCAGCCGTTGCAGATCGCTTCGCATCTCCGAAGCGTGCTGGTAGCGAAGATTGCGATCTTTCTCCAATGCTTTGCCAATGATGTCTTCCAGCTTGGGAGGAATATTGCGATTGAAACGAATCGCCGGCGGCGGATCAGAGGTCAGTATCGCATTGAAGATCAGCCCGGAGGTCTCACCATGAAATGGCAACGACCCTGTCGCCATCTCATACAGCACCGCGCCGAACGAGAATAGGTCGGTGCGGGCATCCAGTTCCCTTCCCTTAACTTGTTCGGGCGACATATAGGCGACAGTTCCGAGCGTCGAGCCGGGACTGGTCAGGTGCTGTTCGTCGATGGAGCCGGTCTGGGTGCCTGCGGCGGCGATGTTGCTCGAAGAACCGGCCGTGACGATGACCTTCGCCAGACCGAAATCGAGAATCTTGCCATGGCCGCGTTTAGTCACAAAGATATTTGCCGGCTTGATGTCGCGATGAACAATGCCCTCGGAGTGCGCGGCGTCGAGCGCGTCTGCTACCTCGATGGCGAGTGAAAGAATCGACTCGGTGTCCATCGGGCGGCCTGCGATCTTATGTTTCAGGGTTAGTCCATCCAGAAACTCCATGGCGATGAACGGTTGCCCATGCTGGTCGTCAATCTCGTGGATCGTGCAGATGTTGGGATGATTCAGTGCGGACGCCGCTTTGGCCTCACGCTCGAACCGGGCCAGAGCTTGCGGGTCTTTAGCGACATCGTCAGGCAGGAACTTCAGGGCGACGAAGCGGCCGAGCTTTATATCTTCGGCCTTATAGACGACACCCATTCCGCCTCCACCAAGTTTTTCTACGATGCGGTAATGGGAGATAGTTTGGCCGATCATGGCGTTCTGCCGGAATCTACAGCTTGACCAAGCTTTTTGCCGATTTTGACATTGTGCTTATGCCGTGCCCGCCGCGGTGCGGCTGCGAATGATCTCCAGCAGTTTGGTGGCGGCCTCACCCGGATCCTGCGCGGCAAAACCAGAGTCCAGAACAATCAACGCCGCCGCCGGATCAATCTCGGCCAGCGCTTTGCTCGTGGATGCGCCATGCACCGACTGCAGATTCGCACCCAGAACGACGAGTTTTGCCTTCGTCGCCTTCAACAGAATCTTGGCGTCGTTCACGTTACCGGTGGTGACTGCTCGGTAGCCGGCGCGGCACAACACTTCTCCCAACAAGGCGCGCACGTCGGCCGAATCGTAGACGCACAGAATATTGATTTGTTTCTCGCCGGAATTGTCCTTGGAGGAATGCGCGCCCAGGTAGGCCGCGACAATGGCTTCAGCTTCAGAGTCGTAGGTCTTGAA
The DNA here is from genome assembly GCA_035624085.1 of Terriglobales bacterium. Lineage (GTDB taxonomy): Bacteria > Acidobacteriota > Terriglobia > Terriglobales > Acidobacteriaceae > JAFAGX01. The sequence continues at coordinate 4,068 of DASPSE010000419.1, read as the reverse complement.
CAAGGAGAGCAGATTCGTCAGTTCCAGCGTTTTTCGCACCTGCGGCGGCAAGGCACAGAGTTTAAGGTCGCAGCCGTTGGATCGCGCGGCAGAAAGCAGACGCACCAGCGCTCCCAGTCCGCTGCTGTCCACGAACTCCACCTGCTCTAACTGCAGAACCGCCTCATGATGGCGCGACCAGATTTTCTCGAGGAGGTACTGCAAAGACTGCAACTCCGCGCCAGCCACGATGCGCCCGATGCATTGCACCACCATCACGTCGCCCACCGGGCGGCTGTCCAGACGCAGTGGCATGGCCCTCCTTGGAAACCAGCGACGGTACCACACCAGTACCGATCGCTCAGAGTCTCACACTATAGCGGCCTTGTGGCTCTGGGAGCAACTTTTGTTTAGCAGAATGAAGCTCGATTCTTTCTCCTCATTCCGAAGCAAAATAGATTTTCGCTACATGGTCGGCGATGACTCCCGGGTCAGCCTGCTCAAGATTGGCAAGCACCACCACGGTGAGTTTGTCATCCACGTAGCGTGAGATATGGCTCTTGAAGCCCTGCCACGCGCCTCCGTGATCGAAAACCCGGTGGCCGTCTTTAATAAGGATGGACCAGCCGAACCCATAATGGCCGGAATTGGGCTGGCCGTTACTGAGTTTCGTCACCGTCCACATCTGATCAAGGCTGGAGCGCTTGAGAAGTTTCTCGGTGTACAAAGCCGCGTCCCACTTCGCCAGATCGAGAATTGAGAAATAGAGTGCGCCGTCGGCTGTGGTGTTGAGCGTGGGCGAAACCCATTCCTGATTCTTGAGTTCTCCCTTTACCAGCCGATAGCCCGCGGCGCGGTTGGGGACAATGTCGGCTTCGCTGATGATTCGCGTCGTGCTCATGTCGAGCGGGCGAAAGATTCTCTCCTGCAGGAAGTCGCCGTAGAACTCTCCGGTGACCTGATGAATAAGGATGCCCAGCGTCAGGTATCCGAGATTGCTGTAGCTCCACTTGGCGCCGGGCGGGAATGCCTGCGGGATGCCTTCGACAATCTTGAGAAGCTGAGCCTCGGTGTAGTCCTTGCGGAAGTCGAAGTTCTTGGGATAATCGGTGAATCCTGCCGTATGACTGAGCAGTTCGCGAATTGTCACTGGCTGCCAGGTGGCCGGCGCGCCCTTGAGGTATTCCGTGATTGAATCGTCCAGCCGTATCTTCCCTTCCTCGACCAGCATCATCACGGCCGTCGCGGTGAATTGCTTCCCGACCGATCCCGACTGAAATACGGTTTCCGGCTTGACCGGAACCTGCAGCTCCGCATTGGCCAGGCCATATCCTTGCGCGCGGACGATCTTGCCGTCGCGTGAGACCAGCAGCGACAGGCCGGGTATATGCTGACGCTGCATTTCGGAGCGAATGTAGTTGTCGATGGGATCGGCGGAGGCAGGGGCTTGAGCGCTGGCGGCGAGGGCGACCAGCAACGTCAGCAAGATCAGGGACGAGCGATTGGCTCTCATTATTTTTCGAAACTGTTCTCCTAAAAGGTCAATCTCGCTGCCAGTTGCCCGATGCGTGGGGCAGCGCCACGAAAGGATCCGGTGGTGGTGATCTGCCCGAACACGCTCGGGTCGTTGATATTGGTCGCGTTGTCGGCAAATGTCGGCTGCGCAAACTCAGGGTGATTCAGCGCGTTAAAGTACTCCACGCGAAATTCCAGGCTTATGCGCTCGGTGATAACCGTGGTTTTGGCGAGCGCGAGATCAAGATTCGTCAATCCGGGTCCGCGCAGCGTGTTGCGATGCAGCCCGTAAGTCCGGTCGCCAGGGTTGTGCACTGGATCGAGCGACGGAAAACACGGGTTGGGAGTTCCCCCGTCAAAATAGGCGCTGTTCTCCAGTGGCACGTTGGAAAAGCTGTTGGGATTGAAATAGAAGTTGCCAGTCACGGGCGTGGTGGTGATCTGACAAGTGCCGGTTGGGCTGAAACCGTAACTGATTTCGTTGATTGTCCGCTGGTGATCAGGATTGAAGATTTGGATAGGGCCCACTACCGCTGCATTGGTCAAATAGGGGTCACCAGCGCCGGACGTTCCCGGGTTTGTGGGATCGCTGCCGCCTGGCAATGACGCACTGATATCAAATGGAAAGCCCGTACGGTAGGTGAAAATCGGGTAAATACTCCAGCCTTTTGTCAGGCGCTTCGGTCCATCGCTCCACATGCGGTCGAAGGGCAGGTCCCAACCGCCGCTGAAACTGATGCGTTGACGTACGTCGGTGTCGCTGGAAGCGTAATAAAGCTGCGGATAATAAGCCGGCACAATCGAATTGCGCTGCCGGAAACCGGAAGCGTCATCGAGGTTGTGCGCAAACGTGTAAGCCAAGGTGTAGTAGATCGTGCCCAGCTTGGAAGCTTTAGGCTGCCTGGTCAAACTGGCTTCCAAGGCATTGTAGTTGGCATTGGCGACATTCTGGAATTCAGGAAGCTGGCCAAAACAAAGTATGCTGACGGTGGTCCCACATGTGCTGTTGCCGGGCCGCTGATCGAGCACTCGCGTGGTGGTTCCAAGGATCATGGGATTGATGTCTCTCAGCGATGTCAGGCCGTGTGACGAGCTCCCCACATAGTTGGCCTCCAGAACCGTGTCGGGGATCAGATTTCGCTGGACGCTCAGGTTGTAATCGTAGATGTATGGCGTGCGCAGATGCGGGTCAACGAAGTACACGAAACCGCTGCTATTGATCGGTACGAATGGTGCGAATGAGATGTTCGAGGATGGGGGTTTCGACGGGAACGAGTTGGGAACACCTAATTGGGTACAGTTGCCGTTTGCGTCAAATGCAGCGCACGCGTTTGGGAACGGCTGGCTCATATATGGGACTGGGGCAGTAATTGAACAAAAGCTACTTGGGCAGCTTGGCAGGCTGTTCGGCGAGGCATAGAACAAACCAGCCGTGCCGACAAAAGGCGCCTGCCCGTTGAACTGCAGGTTGTCCTCTCCTTTCAGAATGTCATAGAACATCCCGAAACCGCCGCGAAGGCTGGTCTTGCCATCTCCTCGTGGATCCCAGGCAAACCCGAAACGTGGAGCGAAGTTGGTTTTATCCGGAAAGTTCGCGCCAGTTGGAGCACCGGGGTCGCCCGGGAATACTAATCCCGTGGGAGCATTTACGAATCGGCGTGATTGGTCTCCCGGGATAATCGAGAAGCTGCGGCCCTCAGTATCGCTCTTGGGAGTGCTGTATTCGTAACGAAGTCCAAGTGTGAGAACCAGGTTCTTGCGCGCATGCCATTCGTCCTGGGCAAAAACATAAGTATTCTTTTGCCGGATGTTGGTAGGTGCTTTGGCTCCCTGGGTGTAGTCGTAAGGGATGCCGAGGAGGAAATCCGCGTAAGAGTTCCCCGAGCCAATCCCGCCGGGCCCGAAGTAGTCGAATTCGCCGTTAATGATGTAGTCGTAAACGAGATTTTGCTGGTACGGGGTAAATCCGGCGCCAAACTTCCAGTTGTGGCGGCCGCGCGTCCAAGTGACGGCATCCGTCCAGGAAAAGGTGTTTTCCACGTAGCGAGTGGGACCGAGTTCGCTGTTTCCGATGGCAAGCCCGGTATCAAAGAACAGATTAGTGGGGCCAGTGGAGACGTCGGGCGTGATGCCCATGCCCAACGCTGCAGGCGTGGGCAGATGGTCCGCGGGAGCGTCGTGCAGATAATTACTGCGATGGGTCACGAAGTGGAATTCGTTCAGCAGAGTTGGGGAAAAAATGTGGGTATAGCCAATGTTTGTGAAGTAGTAGTTGTAGGTGCTGCGGCTAGGGAAGCCCGGAACTGTGGCAAACGGAAAGGGATCGAGGGTGCCGTTGTAAGGGTCACCGGCGCGGTTGAAGCCAAAGGTTACATCGATTCTATCTTTGGCGTTAAGGTTGAAGTCGAACTTTGAGGTGATCTCGTCGCGGTTGTCCACTTCAGCCAAAGTCGTCGAAAGCAGACCGCCGGGAGCACTGGGTATCAAGCCGGCTTTGATGTAGTTCTGTGCGACGCTGTTGATCTGGCTGGGAGCAATGATCGCCTGAGCCTGCAACGCAGGGTTGGGCTGAAA
>DASPSE010000402.1:0-9651 GCA_035624085.1 Terriglobales bacterium | reverse complement strand
ACATTATTAAAGAGACGGAAGCGGGTGTGGCGGAGAGCACAACGGCTTCCGCGAGAAAAGTAGGGTAATGAGCATTCCTATCACTCAAACCAACCAGCAACTCAGCAGAATCCCCTTTGATGCAGAGCTAACCCCTGGGGCGCGCAATGCGGTGAACGTGTGCCTGCGCATCCAGCCTGACGAAAAAGTCACCGTCATTACCGATGAGGTAACGAAAGAGATCGCCGCCAGCATGGTGCGCGAATTGGAAAGTGTTGGAGCAAAATACCGCGCTTGGTTGTTGGAAGATGTGGCCGTACGGCCGCTGATCGATTTCCCGCAGGAAATTGCAGAGGATCTCGAAACCAGTCAAGTCAGCATCTTTGCGGTGCAGGCGCAGACGAACGAACTGCATTCACGCATGCAGATGACGAGCATCGTGAACCGGAAGAGGATTCGCCATGCCCACATGGTGAACATCAACCGGCAGATCATGCTGGAGGGAATGCGCGCCGACTTTTTGAAAGTGGATCGCATCAGCAGCAAGGTCGTGCAATTAGTGCGAAAAGCGTCCCACGTCCGCGCAAGAACCGCTGCAGGTACTGAGCTTGTGGCTGATTTGAATCCGAACTATCGCTGGCTGAAGACGAGCGGACTCATTAGCCCGGAAAAGTGGGGGAATCTGCCCGGCGGAGAAGTGTTCACCACGCCGGGGGAAGTCAACGGAACGTTTGTGATCGACGGTGTGGTTGGGGACTGGCTTTGCGCCAAGTTCGGCGACCTGCATGAAACGCCACTAACCATCCGGGTGAAAGGGAACCGTGTCACCGAGGCCCATTCGGCAAATCGCGAACTGGAAAGCGATTTTTGGAACTATACGCACACGGATGAGAACAGCGATCGGGTGGGCGAGTTCGCGATTGGAACCAATATTGAATTGAAAGACGTGATCGGGCAGATTCTGCAGGATGAGAAGTATCCTGGCGTGCATATCGCGTTCGGCAATCCCTACGGCGAGCACACCGGAGCGGACTGGTATTCGTCCACTCACATCGATGTAGTGGGAAGGAAGTTTGATATCTGGGTGGATGGCGAGCAGATCATGCGCGGCGGGCAGTTTTTGATTGAAGCGTGAATTGTGACGGACGCCCAGGAACTTCATTCTTGGCGCTTTTGAGTGGAAACGCCTGATTGCGGCATTTGCATTTACAGTGCCGCGCCCGCCGTCGAGTAGACGGCAATTGTTTATGAACTGCGTCATTCGTGTGCTGGTGTTTGTCCTTGGGTTCGTATCGATGGCTCGGGCGCAGGACATTCACATCCGGGTTGTGAATGGCCATAATGGAAAACCAATCGCCCATGAATGCCTGAACGTGTTTGTGGGGACGGAGCGAGGCTCAAATTTGGTGGCAGGAACGAACAAGGACGGCATCGCAGTGCTGCACGTCGGTAACGGTGAGATTCTCGCCGAGACTCCGTGCCAAGACTGGCCAGCTCGCGTGTCCGCGTACTCGGACGAGATCAGGGTCACTTGTGGTGGCTTCCACGTAGCATGCCAACTGTACGGGAAACGGATTCCCTGAGACACTACGACGAACCCGCTGAGCCTGATACCCTCCTACTCGATCAGGAGAATTGTCGAATCAGGTGTTACTGTTGCGAATACCTGCGGGAAACAGAAGGCAGTGGCTAAACCGGGCGAGTTGATATTGTTCGCACGACCAATGTCATTTTGGGAAAAAATGAGACTGTGAATCCGATGCCTCAAGCGCCCACGATTTCGGATTGCATACAAGGTGCGGAGTGATGGTTGCCAAATTCCGATTACGCTCATTGACAGGATAGGGCTCCGATATCCGATCCGGGCACAAAAGCGTGCTGCGGCACCACGCTAGAGAATGCCTCGCCGTGCCCGGAGGAGCTGTATAGCAACCTGGGCTCCCTCGACTTCGCTCGGGATTTCGGCAGCGGGCTCTGACGCCCGCTGGACGCCTCAACTTCGACTTCATGATTGTTTCACTTTGTGAAACATGACAGTTGTAGAATGATTGCCCGGCACGACTAAAGTCGCGCCCTTGCCCATGATTCCTTCCTTGCGCAGGCAGTTCAATGAGAAGTTCACTCCGGAAAAATACCAGAGATTATTGAAGACGATGGAAGACCAGTGTGGGGCCCCGGTGAAGTTCCGCGTCTCGGAGACGCCGTGCTTTTTTCCCAAGGCGTTGCTCGACCAAATGTCTGATTATGGGAAGGAGCTGATCCACCAGCTTGAGACCGCCGAATACCACAAGGTGTCGTTGGCGGCCATTCCGCCGGATTTCAACGTTCCTGATGAAGCGCCACATCCGATGTTCGTCCAGGTGGACTTCGGACTTGTACGCGATGCCCACGGCAAGCTGCAACCGAAACTGGTCGAGCTCCAGGGATTCCCTTCTCTTTATGCTTACCAAGCCGTATTGTCGCAGGCGTATATAGAGATTTTCGAGCTGGACAAAGGCCTGCAATATCTGCACAGCGGGCTGGATTGGGAGAGCTACAAGAAATTATTGCGGCGGGCAATCCTGGCCGGTCACGACCCACAAAACGTGGTCCTGATGGAGATTGATCCGCTGCATCAGAAGACGCTGCCGGATTTCCTACTGACAGAGAAGTTTTTAGGAATTCCAACGGTGTCAATCACCGACATCGAAAAGCGCGGCAGAGAATTGTTCTACGAGAAGGAAGGCAAGCGGTTTCTGATTCGGCGGATTTATAACCGTGCGATCGTGGATGAGTTAGTGCGCAAGAATCTGAAACTAGGTTTTAGGTTCGACGAGGAGCTGAACGTGGAGTGGTCGGGGCATCCCAACTGGTACTTTCGCATGAGCAAATTTTCGCTGCCATTTCTGCGGCACGAGTGCGTGCCGCGGACACAATTTCTGGATCGCATAGAATGCATTCCCGATGATCTTCAGAATTACGTGGTCAAGCCGTTATTCTCGTTCGCGGGCTTGGGTGTGCTGATAAATCCGACCAAACAAGACGTGGCGGCCATACCGAGCGAGAAGCGATCGGAGTACATTCTGCAGGAGAAGATGAACTTCGAGCCGGTGATCGAGACGCCGTTCGGCCTGACCAAGGCTGAGGTCCGGATTATGTACATCTGGGTAGATGAGCTTTTGCCGGTGATGAGCATTGTGCGCATGGGCCGCGGAATGATGATGGGAGTGGATCACAATAAGAATATGGAGTGGGTGGGATCGTCGGGGGCGTTCTACCTTGGCACAAGTCAACCAAAACCTTAACCTGTGATAACCAAGAATTGACGGTGCACACTATGATGTCGGATGGAGTCGCCATTGTCAGGCAGACGGTGTTTTCCGTTGCTGTTGGTACGAATAAACGGCGCACACTTGCGCTAACGTGATTGCAACACTGATTGAGAGCATCGCCAAAGCAAGTTACGAATGAAGCCTTTTCAGCGCCAGACAGGCGATCAATAGTTCATCAGCTCAATAGCCAACACAAACCGAAGATCTCGAGGCGCTCCCCGATGCGGCAGTCGACAACCTGTACCATGCGAGCCTGCGCGAATACGCGCAAACTACCAAGCGCGCCTGGGCTACTCGTTTGAGGGTAATGACTGACGGGCGAGCAGACAGAGTCAAAATTGTGTAAACCCAGAGTGTCAGAGAATCGGCACGGGTTTTTGAAAGACTGGCTTAGTCAGTTCTAAACTTCCTTCTCCTGTGCTATAACTCATGAACTCCTGCGGCCTCCTGCCCGAGGATTGCGTCCCTGCAATCGGGGTGTAGAGAAACAGACCTTCATAAGAGCTGTTGGATTCGGTCGCGGCCAGGCTCAGGTAGGTGGACTCGATCGCGCTGGCATCGATCGAGCTGAAGTAGGCTCGGCTGCGAGCGTCGCTCGAAAACAGTCCCCAGACAGCCCATTGCGCCTGCTCTGAGGTCAGCGCTCCCGCAAGCATGTCCTTGAAAATCAGGCCAGCGGCACGGTAGTCGAGTGACGTAGTAGGACCAAACAAGCCGGTGCCCGTCAGAAACGGGTTCACCGTAGCTTTCCAGGTTTCCCCCAGGGCGACGCTGTTGTCAAAACTGTCGCACATCAGAGGGGTGTAGTCGGAACTGCCGTTGATGGAAACGTAGTAAGGGTAGCCACCAGGACCTATACCCTCATGGCCTTCGTAGGTCATAGTCACTGAGTTCGCAGCGGTGTTGGATACTGGATCGGGCAGCGCGGTAGTGGGTGCACCACAGCCGGCGGCCATAATCGCCATCACTGCGACGAAGAAAATGGGATAAATACGGCTCACATGCATCTGGTTTTGCCTCCAACAAATAACCGATTGCTGTCTCCTCGACAGCCGCTTGGTCTTCTCTCACGACAACGGGGAATCAGCCGGGTAGCGCCGGGAAGGGAAAAGACGTTTGCGCTACGGAACTGCACACTAACGGTACCAACGGAGACCGCTCAGTGGAATGGCACATCCGCGCTGTTACTTTGGTCATGTCAGGGAGGATCGGAAAGTCGCGCTTTCCTCAGATTCACATGCGCTGACTAACGGGACCCGAAGTGAAAGTCCTTGTTGGACTGGCGTATGGATCGGTTTTCTGGGTAGAGAAAACCCAAGTGCTGTTTAATCCCGACATTGTTATGAATCATTACGCTCAAAATCCCCCGAATCGCAGCTACTCTAGGCTCTCCGTGGCTATCGCGCTCAACCACAGGGGACACAGAGGGCACAGAGAGACGCCGCGAGCGGTAGGGGATTTCGAAATGGCTTGAATTTGGGTTAGCTTGACCAACGAAGGAAATCTTAAAAGGTGCAAGGCTTGCCGAGTGGAACTTAATAAGAAAAGGAAAAGGCTGTGACATTGGTTATGCTCTAGCCGCCAGTTCCTGCGAGGGAACCAACAGCGTGGATGCACGTACCGTCACAGCCTTCGATGTGAACACCGCTTTCGCGGTTCCGAACCCCAACTCCTCCTCGCAGATTCGTCGGTTTTTTCGGGTCCGGATGCTCCACAGGTTGCCCTGCCGAGCCAATCACCCAGCCTACTTCGGATTGACTAATTTTATTTGAGCCAACCCTTTCAGCCGTCGACGGAAGTCAAGGTAAACACTAGACGAAAAAATGTCAACGCCCTTTTTCAGTGCAATGACCGGCGACAGGCCGTACATGCGTGCAGGGTAGAAGCTATTGAAGAACGGTAGCTTGCGGAACGTCGTAAGCGAATTGTCCTAGTTTTCCACACCGTTATTCACAATTCTGTAACATAAGATGTAACGGCGTAAGATTCACGATTCTAGGTGTTGTGCTTCTCCGGTGTATATTGTCTGCGCGATGAGTCGTGACACCGTGCTTGAGTCTCGTTATGAAATGCTGCGGGCTGCGGCCCGGCTGTTTCATCAGCGAGGTTACGATGCGACTTCGATGAACGACGTCGCTGCCGCTCTCAAGCTCAGCAAGGGCGGGCTTTATCATCATTTTCAGAGCAAAGACGAGATTTTGTTTGATCTCATGATCCACGCTTTGGAGATGACGCAAGAGAAGGTGGTCGACCCGGTGCGCGGTATTGCAGACCCGGAGCAGCGTCTGCGGGTGCTGATTCGGTTGCACGTTGATCTGGTGATGAGCGGGCGTGACCGCGAAATCACGGTATTGCTGCATGAGAACCACCCGTTGCCACCGTCGCTGCGCAAACAGATTAACGTGCGGAAAAAACAATACATTCACTTTGTGGAAACGCTCGTCGCTGAGGTCCAGCAGGCGCGGCGGACCACTCGGGCAGTGAGTGCGCGTGCGGCTACATTCGCCTTGTTGGGAATGATCAATTGGATTTACCAGTGGTATAAGCCGGAAGGCGCGCTCAACGCCGAACAAATCGCGCAACAGTATACGGAAATCTTCTTTCGGGGCGCGTTCGCATAGCTTCTCACAAGCAAATCCTTATTACTCCGGTAATGTGCGGGTAACGCGCCGGTCGTGAATAATCAGGCGTAGCTTGCGCCCGGGAGTATTGTCAGCTTCCAGCTTTTCCCGCGAGGCCGGCGACCATTAGACAGAAGAAGGAACGGCGGGTTCCCAAAGTCGGAAGACCGCAACCGCAACATGATCACGGGAGCAGAAAAAGCAACTATCGGCGAGAAACGAAGCCTTGCAGGCGTTCTGTCCCAGCTCTACAAGGCCATCCTCAAAATGATCTCCACGCAAGCTTCGCTCGAGGAGATATTGCAATCTCTGTGCAGGTTGATCGAAAAGGAATACCCAGAGCTGCTTTGCTCTGTGCTTCTTCTCGATGCCGACGGGGTTACTCTGCGGTCGGGTGCGGCGCCCAGCCTGCCGGGCGAATACAACCGGTGCGTTGACGGGATAAAGATTGGGCCGGCGGCAGGGAGCTGCGGAACGGCGGCGTACCGGGGTGAGCCGGTTATCGTCACTGATATCGCTAGCGACCCGCTGTGGAAGGAGACCTGCCACCTCGCGGTACCCCATGGGTTAAGAGCGTGCTGGTCAACTCCGATCTTGTCCCGAGCCGGAAAAGTGCTCGGAACCTTTGCGGTTTATTATCGCGAACCGCGGGGGCCTGAAGCTGATCATTTGCACATGGTTGAGTGTGCCACGCACCTGGCGGGCATCGCCATCGAGCGCGAGCACGCAGAGGATGAGCTCCAAGCGGTCGAAAACCGCTATCGCATTTTGGTAGAGCAGCTCCCGGCGATCACTTACATCGCCGAAGTAGGAGCCCTGGGAGCGTGGCACTATGTCAGCCCCCAAATCCAATCCATACTCGGCTTCTCGCCGGAAGAGTGGATGTCAAATGCCGCCAATTGGGTCAACCATATTCATCCCGAGGATCGTGACCACGCCTTGGCCGCGGAAACGCGTTTTTGGGAAGCGGGTGGGATGTACCGCGCGGAATACCGCATGCTGTCCCGCGACGGCCGTGCCCTGTGGTTCCGCGATGACGCCGTGTATTTGAAGAGCACCGACAGTCAAAAGCCGGTCATGCAGGGAGTCCTGTACGATATCACCCCGTACAGACACCTGGAGGACCAGCTGCGGCAGGCGCACAAGATGGAGGCCGTGGGTCAATTGGCAGGTGGCGTGGCTCACGACTTCAATAATCTGCTGATGATCATCCAGGGTCATAACGAGCGCATTCTGAGCCATCTCACGCCCCCCCATGCCGCACATAAAGACGCAATTGAGATCAAAGAAGCTGTTAACCGAGGGGCGGGCCTGACCCGCCAGTTGCTGGCTTTCAGCCGCAAGCAGGTTTTGCAGCCCAAGATTCTCGACCTGAACACCGTCGTCCGAGACGTGGGCAAAATGTTGCATCGTTTGATCGGGGAAACCATCCGGATCGATCTCAACACAGCTTCTTCGCTCTGGCATGTCAAAGTCGATCAGGGACAGATGGAGCAGGTGATTCTGAACCTTGCTCTCAATGCGCGGGACGCAATGCCGCACGGCGGAACGCTGACGATCGAAACCCGGAACGTGGAAATTGACCAGTCTGCCGACCAGGTCCCGGTCCGACCGGGGAAATATGCGGTTTTGGAAGTCAGCGACACCGGAACCGGCATGGATGCGGAAACACAGCGTCACATTTTCGAGCCTTTCTTCAGCACCAAGGAACTGGGCAAAGGAACAGGGTTGGGTCTGGCCAGCGTTTACGGCGTTGTGAAGCAAAGCGGCGGAGGGGTTTCCTTCTATAGCAAACTTGGATACGGTACCACCTTCAGCGTTTTCCTTCCCGAAGCCCACGAACGGCCGACGACCAAGAAGGAAGGAGCTGTTGCATTGGCGCGGGCCAAAGGCACAGAAACAGTTCTAGTGGTGGAAGATGAAGACCAGATTCGCGACATGGTGAGCAACTACCTCCAGCAGGACGGCTACACCGTTTTGCAAGCCCAGAACGGCCGCGAGGCCTTGGAAATTGCTCACCGCTACAAGGGATTGATCCACATTCTAATTACGGATGTGGTGATGCCTGAACTTGGCGGCCGGGAGTTGGCGGAGCAGCTCACGCGGCTGCGGCCTCGCACAAAAGTGTTGTTCACTTCCGGCTATCTGGACACGGCTGTGGATGACAAGTTTGCCGACCAGCAGGCAGTGATTCTGCAAAAGCCATTTGCGCTGAATCTCCTAGCGAGCAAACTTCGAGAAGTCCTCGACCACCCCTCGTCGGCAAAAGAGGGATTTCATTAGAAGCATGGCTGCGACTCGGAGGAATCCCCGGTTGCACCGACTTCTCCTACCTTCAAATCAATTGCTGCGCTTCTCGGTAAGGATTTCCATCGCGGCTTCGCTGATGCTGCAGCCCCACTTCCAGACATCACTACAGACCGCTAGATGCGGTAAACAGGCGCCTTTCAATGCGCCGTAGCGGGGTATGATTTCTATAAGCCCGATTTTCCGTTGCATCGAAGGTCACTCGTCCTGCCACAACCGTCATGCGTGTGGTGAGTTTTCTCAAATCATTGACCGGCATCTGATACGGGTTCGCGGACAGGACGGTGAAATCAGCATAACGGCCGACAGTCAAGCTTCCGAGATCCTTTTCCTGAAAAGCCGCGAACGCGGGTCCCGCCGTCATCATGCGAAGCGCCTGGTCAACATCGACACGCTGGTCGTTATACCAGCCGGCCTCGGGCTTGCCTTCGGCGCTTTGACGTGTGACCAGGCAGTGCAGCGTGGCGATGGGCGCTCCCGAGTCCGAATCCGGATAATCTGTTCCTGCAGCGAGCGCAACGCGCGCTTTAAGAAAATCCTGCGTGCGAAGCACCCAATGTACGCGTGACGGCCCGACGCGATCTTCGGCCCACCGGCTGTACTCGCCAACAAAGACCGGTTGAATCGAGGCGATCACGCCCATACGGGCAAACCGTGGCAAGTCATCATTCGTGACAATGGAGGCATGCTCGATGCGGAAACGATCATCCGGCGTGACACCGCCCTTTTCGAAGGCATCGAGCGCACGTCGAACGGCACGGTCGCCGATCGCATGTGTGTTAACTTGAAATCCTTTTTGCCGCGCCTCGCGAACGATGCGTTCAAGATCCGCGTCTTTCATTAGTTCGAGCCCATGCTCCTGCGGCGCATCCGAGTACGGATCGGTCAGCTCAGCTCCCCGCGATCCGAGCGCACCATCGAGAAAAAGTTTGAAGCTGCGAACGGTAAGCATTCCGTTGCCGAGATCCAGTTCCGGTCCGCTTGCGAGGTAATGCGTCATCGCTCCCTCGCCAGTGGCCATCGCGTAGACGCGGACGGGAAGTTCTCCGTTCTTGAGCAAGTCTTTATATATCGAGATAGTCTCAAGGCCGATTCCGGCGTCGTGGACGCTGGTTAATCCCCACTTGGAAAACTGCTGCAGAGCGAGGCGGATGCGACGTTCCTTATCGGCACCAGTAGCCTTCGGTATGACGGCCCGGATCAGTTCCTGAGCATGATCAACCAGCATCCCTGTGGGCTCGTGCGCAGCGTCGCGGCGAATCAGCCCACCATCAGGATCGGGTGTGTCGCGAGTAATCTTGGCGAGAAGCAGAGCCCTGGAGTTCACCCAGGTGGAGTGGCCGTCGATGCGGCTGAGCGCGACCGGATGATCGCCACTGACCGCATCGAGTTCCTTAGCGGTCGGAAAAACGGAAGCATGCCAGAAACCTTCA
>DASPSE010000399.1:0-4218 GCA_035624085.1 Terriglobales bacterium | reverse complement strand
GGTCTCGCCAGAGCACGGAGAAACACTACTCCAGCCGATCGTTTACCGAAATTGGGGAGGGAGGGGTGGGCTGGGAGCGTCGGCGTAATCGAGTGCAATCCTGCTGCCAATGGGCCGTCAATCCCTATCACGCGCAGCTGTGAAAGAAAACGACTTGACGCACCGACCCTCGCTTTGTCCTATGCAAGATGAAGCAAAGTGCACAATTTGTGGGGCACTGCCGTTTCTCTCCTGGCACATTCTTGCCATGGGTCGGCATCTCGCCCCGCTGCTCCGCGCATCTGACGATTGCAAGGCGAGAAGAACGGCCTCCGGCGGCTTGACAGTCTATCCGTCAGATGTTTAAGTAATTACTTACTTTTGCGCGCAATTCTGCTTACAGGTTCGCAGGCCGCTTCGCGGAGCGCAGGTCGGAGTGCCGTTTCTTCTTCCTCTCCATGAATTGGGAAATCCGGAGGAGTTCGTGAGATTGAATCGCCGTTGGTTGGGAGTTATTTGTTCGCGGGGCCGCGTTGCCGGAGCAACGGCTCTGCTGATCCTGCTGGGCGCCATCGCGTTGGCGGTCGGTACCAGCGCGGGCAATCGATTCAGTCTCTCTCAGCGATACCACGGTCCCGGCTTTTCCCCAAATCCCACAACGCCGTCGCCCGCCCTTGTAGCCTACCGCCATCTTCCTCTGATTTTCGAGCGCAACCAAGGCCAGAGTCACCCCAAGGTGAGATTCCTGGCACACGGCAGCGGCTACGGCCTGTTTTTCACCAACGACTCCGCGGTACTGAGCCTCCGGGACTCAGTTCGCGGATATTCGGTTCTTTCGATGGAACTGGTGAACGCAAATCGGCGCGCCGCCGTACTGGGAGCGGACCAGCTCCCCGGCAAGAGCAATTACTTCATCGGGAATGATCCTGCCAAGTGGCATCGCGATATTCCTCAGTTCGCGCGCGTGCTTTATTCGGAAGTCTATCCGGGAATCGATCTGGTGTTTTACGGGAACCAGAGCCAGCTGGAATACGATTTTGAAGTGGCGCCGGGCCGTGATCCCCGCCAAGTGGAGTTGAGATTTCAGGGTGCCCAGGACGTAAGTATCGACCCCGGTGGCGACCTCGTGCTCACGATTTCCGGCGGAGATGTTCGTCTGCACGCTCCGCGCATCTATCAGACGATTGACAACCAAGAACGCCCGGTCCAGGGTCGATTCGAACTGCGAGGCGAGAATGAAGTGAGTTTTGCGCTGGGCGAATACGATCGCAGCCGCGCGCTTGTCATTGACCCAGTCCTGACTTATTCCACTTATCTTGGGGGCAGCGAGGATGAAGGATGCTCCCTGATTTTGACGCCCTCCAATCCCACCCCGCTTTCCGGATGTCCTGCGGTTGCCGTGGACCCCGCATCCAACGCCTATATTGCCGGTCCCACTACCTCGACCGATTTTCCGTTGAGCGGTTCGCCGTTCCAGTCAACCCTGAATGGCACTTCGAACATCTTTGTCGCGAAGTTCAACAGCAGCGCAAATACGCTGGAGTTTTCTACTTACTTGGGCGGAAACGGGACGGATTACACCGCCGGGGTCGGGGTCGATACCGCCACCAACGTGATCGTCGCCGGGACAACAAACTCCAGTAATTTCCCCACCGCGAACGCGTTTCAAAAGACCCCGGCCAATACTCACAACCACGTATTTGTAAGCAAGCTCGATCCCACCGGCCACACCTTGCTCTACTCCACCTATCTTTCCGGCAATGGCATTGAAACTGCCGCCGGGCTTGCGGTGGGGCAAAGCGACCAAAATGCCTACGTAATCGGCACGACCACCTCCACCAACACTCCGACCGCAACTTCGACCTTCCCGGCGACTTTGGGCGCTTATCAGACAGCGCCTGCTTCTGGATCGACGATTCAATTTTTCATGAGCAAGGTTGATCCCAATCTCTCAGGAAACTCGAGCCTGGCCTATTCCACATATTTCGGAGGAGGGAATCCTTCGACCGGGGTGGCCGTGGGCGGCGGCATTGCGGTCGATGTCAACAACAATGTCTACATCACCGGGGGAACAAACTTTCTCCATATCGGCGCCGCGAACGATTTTCCAATTCTTAATGCTTACCAGGGATGCCTGGATGCTGCCCCGGCAATTACTACCTGCCCAACCAACGTCACAGCTACTGATGCTTTCGTTGCCGAATTCAATCCCAATGCAACCACAGGCTCGCAGTTGTTGTATTCAACTTACCTCGGTGGTACCGGCAACGATGTCGGCTACGGGATCGCAACCGATGGCAGCAGTTCGTACGTGACCGGCTCAACCGATTCCACTGATTTTCCCGCGGCAGGGAGTGGCGTTTACCAGCCCACCAATGGCGGAGGTATTGACGCGTTTCTTGCCAAGCTAGCCAACCCGGTTACGACCGGCACCACCCCTGGATTGGTCACACTCACTTATTTCACCTACTTGGGCGGCGTTGGAACGGATGAAGGTTTAGCCGTGGCGGTGGACAGCATCCAGGGGGCACGCCTCACCGGCTGGACCAACTCTCCCAACATTCCAGAGCTGAACAACAACATACAGTCAGGCTATGCGGGAGGAAACGATGCATTTGTCGCCCGCATTGATACCACCGCCACCACGTCAACCGCACCCGGCCACTACTTCACCTACTTAGGCGGAACCGGAGCCGATTACGGCACCGGCATAGCCGTCGATCTGCAGGGCTCGAGCTATGTAGCGGGTGAAACCGCTTCGTCAAACTTTTTGCTGTTCGCCGTACCGCAGAACCCTATCTTTCAACCCAGTCTCCACGGAAACAGCGACGCGTTCCTCAGCAAATTGGGACCTCTGCTAAGCCTGACCCTCACTGGTAACAGTTCCCCTCCCGTGGTAGGAGTTGGGAATCCAGTGAGCTTCGAATACACCATTACCAATTCCGGGGATGCCGCCACTAACATCATTTTCACTGACGCGTTGCCGAGTTCCGGTGCTTCGTTCACCTCGGCAACCGTGACCTCGGGAAGTTGTGGCAGCGCCACGGGCAACATCGTGAGCTGCACGATCGGAACTCTCAACTCGGGAGCGACCTCGACCGCGACTGTAGTTCTGACCCCTACCGCGAGTACCACGCCCTCGACCACATCGCTCACCTTGGGGAACACCGCTTCCGTTACCGCGCAAGGATGTACCTCGTGCACGCAATCCTTAACCACGTCAGTGGTGGTCAACGATTTCAATATCAGCGTATCGCCGAGCTCAGCCACAGTTCCGGCGGGAGTTCCTGCAACTTATACGGCAACCATAACACCGACCGGAAACATTCCTGATACGGTTTCAATTTCCTGCAGCTCCGGCCTGCCAACCGGGGCGACCTGCACTGAGACCACCAATCCAATTCCCAACCTCAGCAGTGGTGCTGTGAGCACAATCCTGGTGATCAACACCACAGCTCGCGTAACGACCACAACCGAATTGTGGCCGGCACACCACCCACTCTACGCAGCCTGGCTGCCGGTTTCCGGGTTAGCTCTGCTCGGTGTGGGAATAGGAACTCCGCGAAAGCGCCGTCTGCTGATGGGACTGCTCCTGGCGGGATTCTTCTCGCTGATTTTGTTCCAGCCGGCATGCAGCTCCAGGCAACCCATCTCGACCACTACCGGGACTCCGGCCGGCACTTACGTCGTTACAGTTACCGCGACCTCGGGTTCAGCAACTCGAAACGCCACGGTGACGCTAGTCGTGCAGTAGAAGTTTCATATGGGTCCGCACGCGGCGCGACCGTACTTCGATCCCCGCTCGCGCACCAATCTCCGCAAACTCGTTAGAATTGCTTTAGTCATGCGAAACATTGCTTGTGTAGCTCTGACTGCGGCTTTGACTTTTCTAAGCGGGTGCAACCCCTCTCCGAACCCTGCCATGACCGGGACCTGGCTGTTCGCGTTAACCTCGAGCGGCTCCCCCTCGGAAGTGATTCAAGCAACCGCCAACCTGACGCAACTCGGGAACACGATCACCGGACAAGTCACCCTCAGCGGAAATGGCGCCTCGTGCGGTGCTACGGCCTCAGTGTCTGGAACTGTCAAAGGCAATAACGTAACCCTCGAACTTATACAGTTACAGAGCACAATCGAGTTCACCGGGACAGCAAACCTGGCGTTCACTTCGGCTTCGGGAACGTACACGGCAACGGCGGGCCCATGCCTCCAGAACGGCGGCGGGGGAAGTTGGTCTGC
>DASPSE010000394.1:0-3991 GCA_035624085.1 Terriglobales bacterium | reverse complement strand
TTCCCCATACTGCACGGAAGTCTGCTGGGGTAAGCCAAGAAGGAAGTCGGCAAAATCGTAGCCGGTTCCCGCGACAGGCTGTCCGCCGATGATCTGGGAGGTGTTGAGGCCGGTGAAAATGAACGAGCCGCGCGCGTTGCTATCAGTCTCGGTGTTGAGCTGAATGCGTCGGAAATCTCCGCCCCAACGCCAAGTGTGCTTACCGTGGTTCCAGATGACATTGTCAGAAAAAGTGAGCGTCTGGTTGCGCAGGAGTTGCGGATTGATGTCCTGCAGACTGGCAAAATTTGTGAACGAGAGATTGGGTAGACCCCAATCGAATGGATTCTGCGAAACTCCCGTGATGCCGAGTGCGCCGGTAATGTCCTGGTCGAAGGCGTAAAGGTTTTGCGTGCGAGTCCGGCTGCGGTTGAAATCTGCGCGCACGATGTTGGTGAGCCGGCCCCAGCTGCGCACGTAGGAGACGGGCACATCGAAGCTTCGGACAGCGGTATTCCCGCCAACGCTCGGGAAGGGATTGGTCAACGTGGCGCTGGACTGATGATAGTGAAAGCCGAAGGTCAAATTATTGCGCGGGGCGTTCCGGCCGGATCGGCGTCCGCCGAGTGTGGCAGCGCCAAGGGCCTGATTCACTCGGATGTTCAGGTCGTCGCTACTATTGTTGGCGGTAGTAATGAAATGAAAGTTCTGAAAACTTCCGGGCAGATTCGGCGCAGGGATGTATTGCAGCAAACCCTTCGCAATCGGATTAATTTGAGGGATCGTATCATTCGGGAAAGGCGTATTGGTGGCGGGATCGAAGATTTCCACTGGCGTTCCCGCTAACAGGCCCGTCGTATAGGTGGTTTGCGAGAAGTTGCCTTCGCGTTCGAGCAAAGTGGGTACAGTGGAAAACTGGTCGAATGGTTGCTCACCGCGTCTGCCGTTGTAGTTGACGAAGAAAAAGGTTTTAGTGCCTCCGTTATAAATATGCGGGATGTTCAAAGGCCCGCCCACCGAGCCACCGAAACTGTTCTGCAAATAACTGGGCTTTATGACGGGCAAACCTGTGAGGGAGTAGGGCGTGGCATTCAGCGCAGAATCACCCACTCCGTAATAGATCGACCCATGCGGATGATTAATGTCAAAACCACGGCGGCCGAAGATTGCTCGTCCTCCACCTCGGCCACCGGGACCTCCTCCAAAACCTCCTCCTCCGAATCCGCCGGG
This sequence comes from Terriglobales bacterium, assembly GCA_035624085.1. Classification (GTDB taxonomy): domain Bacteria; phylum Acidobacteriota; class Terriglobia; order Terriglobales; family Acidobacteriaceae; genus JAFAGX01. The sequence continues at coordinate 2,782 of DASPSE010000394.1, read as the reverse complement.
CCCGCCGAGAAGGCCCGGTTGGAAGGCATCGTTTCCACGCTGCTGGAAATCACCCGGATTCAGCGTACTGAATGGATTGGAAGCGTTGCCCGAGACGGCTACAGACTCGGTTGCGCTGTCGGGCACAATTCCGGGCACGGGCATGCCGGAAGGAACCACATCGTTGAGGGAAGTTCCACCGGAGTCTTGGCCTAATTCGTTTGCTATGACGGAGAGGCGCTGAAATCCACTCGCCCCCGTCATGCTACCACTGGCCCGCTGCGGCGTCGATCCGCTTTGCCGTACGCGCGAGAGAAGAGTCAGCTCGAAATTCGCTTGCGCATTCTGATGCGCAGCGTCAATCACGATTTTCTGTGTGCTGTTCGCAAACGCGGCCATCTGTACGCGCACTGTGTAGGAGGCAAAGGACGGGACCGCTGCGGAGTAGCTGCCGTCAACGTCGGTCCACGTGGAGATCTTGTCTGAAGAGGACTCACGGGAGATCGAGACCGCTGCACCCGGAATCGGCATATTGCCGGACTTCACAATGCCATGGATCGTTCCACCTTGCGGTTGGGTTGCTTGCGTCTGAGCCTGAAGATGGTAGAGGGCGATCAACAACGGCAGACACAAAAACAGAATCCGGAAGAGCACTGCGATACCTGGCCACTCATTCCCGTGAACAGAATTTTGCCAGGGAAAAAATTGGGTGACGAGCTCGGAGCATTGCCTGTACACTCGAAAACATCCTAGTCTGGATCATATCCCGGGCCTCGACAAACCACTGTAAAGTTTTGTCTATTTCGTTGGCGGCAAAGCGGGGAATTTCCCGCGAAAAATCGCTGTCAGCAAGGTTGTGAGCAGTGCGCCGGAGTAATAAGTAAAAATTCGTAAAACTGGTTTTGTTCTCACAACTTCGAGTTCATAATCTGGTTCATACGACTGTCAGAAACCGAAGTTTCTGCAAGGAGAATACTATGTTCAAACACTGTCTACTCGCGCTGACGTTGACGGGCCTCGCCTATACGATGACGCCCGCTGCTGTCGCGCAAGACACTGGCGGTAACGAGCAGCAAGCAGCACCCTCCCCAGCTTCACCTGAGCACGGACCCGGACGGGGCCACATGGACCCGGCCAAGCACGCGGCGATGCTGGCTAAGCGACTTAATCTCAGCTCCGATCAGCAATCGAAAGTGCAAGACATTTTGAAGTCGGAGCAATCGCAAATGGAAAGTCTGCGAGCGGACTCCTCAGTTTCACCGGAGGATCGCCGTTCCAAGATGATGGACATCCACAAATCAACGAACGACCAGGTCCGCGGACTGCTGGACCCTGATCAGCAGAAGAAATGGGATGAGATGCAGAGCAGGCGCGAAGAATGGGGACATCACCACGGTGGACAAGCGGGAGCGCCACCAGATTCACCGCCGCCGCAGCAGTAGCAGAAATTCAGCGGGTGGAGGGAATCCTTCACCCGCCGACTTTGGATAATCGAGGCCAACGCAAGTCCAAAGGACGTCCGGGGTCAGACGCGAAGTCCGCAGAATCAGTCGCTGGTCGCCGCCGCTGCGCGGTGGGCGGAGCGAATCACGCGGAAGATCGACAATGTGTTTGGTGGGGAATAGGTGGTGGACCGCCTTCCATTATTTGTGTATCAGATTACTTCCCAGCCGGCGCAGCATTGCGCACCAGCAGGTCAATCGTCCCAGCCAACACTGCGCGCAGTTTGGTTTCGTAAGCCGGTGGGACCGCCTTTGAAACCAGCAGCATCGCAGTCCCGTGCGAAAAGGCCCACCCAGCGAGTACTAGATCTGTGTAATCCTCGGGAGATCCACCAAGCCACTCAGCGCTCCGTCTCTTAATCAGTTCGAGGTTGGGCCGGTCTGCCCCCACGTTGGAAAACAGGCCTGAATTCGCCAATTGGTATTCGTATGGGTGCTCCAGCATGAACTCAACGACGCGCTGGCACACTTCCTGGAGCGACACACAGGGCTCCACCACAGCGAATAAGTCCTGCTGGATCCGCCGCACCAGCGCGTTCAGTATCTGTTTCCTGTTCTTGAACCGTCGATAGACCGCAGGTGTATTCGTACGGGCTGCCTTGGCTAGAGTCCGCATGGAAAGAGCTTTCTCTCCCCCTTTCAAAAACAGCTCTTGTGCAGCATTCAGTATGCGTTTTTCCAGGTGAGGGTCAGGTTTTCTGGGCATGGGACTCCACCAGGGTCGAGCGGCTTGCAGAATTATGTTGACATTGTAGAGCTAACGCTGTATACGTTACGAAAGTTATCAAAGGTTACTGCTTTTTTAGATCGCCCTTTTTTCGCAAAGTGGTGGCAGCGCGGATCTACGGGGCCGAAGCAGAAGTGGGGTAACTTGTTGAATATAAGCCCAATATCTCACCGCGCTGAAAGCAGCCTTTCCGCAAGGAGCGCTGCGCGACAGCCCTTGCGAATTCCTAATAAAGCAGTTCACAGAGCGAGTCATCGCGTGTGCTCGACCTTAATTTTATGTTCAAAAAATCATAGCCTCGGTGCGCAACCTGCGTGGCAAGCCTGGCGGGCTTTTTGCCTGCGCGGGGAGAACCGATGTGTATGGAGGTGTCACAGTGAATGCAAGCAGTGCGGGATTAAAGATGCTGATGGTGCACGAGGATCCCGAAGCAGTGAAGTTGGTGAGCCAAGCCTTAGGGGAGGAGAAGGTCGAGTTGTTTACTTCTTCCAGCGGGGAATCTGCCTTGCAACAGCTAAGCCAGGTTCGTCCGCAAATCGTTTTATCGAATCTGTTATTGCCCGGCATGGGGGGA
>DASPSE010000380.1:0-10898 GCA_035624085.1 Terriglobales bacterium | reverse complement strand
ACTGCCTTCGCCAAAAGTGAAAGTGCCATACGTAATGGCGCTGGCGACTGGGGTGGTGGACGAAATCGTGACTGGCAGAATTCTCGGCCGGGAGCCGCGGGCGACGATCGATGCGGTGCGCATGGGACGCAAGAAAATGTTTGCTAGCTCGGCGAAAGCGGAGCGCGAACTGGGATGGAAGCAGGTTCCGGTGGATGACGCGCTGCGACGGGCGGTGGAGTGGTTTCGGGAGCATGGATACGCGTAGCACTGCGGAGCTGCGCTCCGCTCGGACGGGCGGGACGCCCGTCCCCACACAGCAGAAAGTTGCAATTTGTCGGACTCGTGCAAAGTCGGCATCATAGCTGCCCTCGAGCGGGAAGTCTGGCCACTAGTCAAAGACTGGCCTTCGAGCCGAAGAGAGTTTGACGGGCGCGGATTCAAGTTCTTTGAAAAAGATGGTGTGGCGCTGGTATGCGGAGGCATCGGGGCTGAAGCAGCACGGCGTGCCGCCGAGGCAATCATTAGTTTGTATCGTCCAGAGGTGGTGATTTCTGCCGGTTTTGCAGGTGGGTTGGATCCTGGTTTGCAAACTGGACACACTCTCACCCCACGTCATGTAATCGATGCCAGCGATGGCAGCCGGACGGATTCCGGGTGCGGGGAGGGTGTGCTGATCAGCTTTGCCGGTATCGCGGACGTTGAGCAAAAAGCGAAACTCGGCGCGGCCTACGAAGCGCAGGCTGTAGATATGGAGGCAGCTGCGGTTGCCCGCAGCGCCGAGGCGCATGGAGCAAGGTTTCTGGCGTGCAAGGTAATATCTGACGCAAGTACGACGTCCTTGCCGGCAATGGCGCGTTTCGTCGGGAGCGACGGTGGATTTCACGCGCTGAGGTTTCTGGGTTACGTTGCCTTGCGGCCCTGGCTCTGGTCCAGGGTGCAACGATTGGCGACAGACACGGCGATGGCTGCGGACAAGCTCTGCGAGGTGCTGACAGAAACTTCTGAGGCCCACGCGGCCCATGGGGAACTGAGAGTTTCAACGAGATAAAGAATGGCAGTTGCCGAACAATTCGTGGTTTCCGAGACTGGGGGAGCGATTCCCGCCACTATGCGCGCGGCCGTGTATCGCGGGGTCAACGACGTTCGCGTAGAGACGGTTCCGGTGCCGCAAATAGGGCGCGGTGAATTGCTGGTTCGCGTTCATACGTGTGGAATCTGCGGCACGGATTTGAAGAAGATCGCCACCGGCTCGCACGCGGCGCCCCGCATTTTCGGACACGAAACCTCGGGAGTGGTTGCAGCCGTCGGCGCGGGGGTGACGAGCTTTTCTGCTGGCGACCGGGTGGTAGTCTTTCATCACATCCCCTGCGGCAACTGCTTTTATTGCCTCCACAAGACCTTTGCTCAATGCGAGACCTATAAGAAGGTCGGCTGTACGGCGGGTTTCGAGCCTGCCGGAGGGGGATTCGCCGAATACGTGCGGGTCATGGATTGGATTGTCGAGCGGGGCACGGTTCGCATTCCGGATGGCATCTCCTTCGAGCAGGCTTGTTTCGTTGAGCCGGTGAATACTTGCTTGAAGGGCATTGGAAACCTGCGCCTCTCACAGGGCGAAACAGTTCTGGCCATCGGGCAAGGGCCTATCGGCATCATATTGAGTGTATTGGCCAAACGGGCCAGGGCTAGGGTTATCACTTCCGATTTGTATGCCCAGAGGCTTACAATATCTAGATTATTCGGTCTACAGAATACAATCGATGCTTCACGCACCGACACGGTCAAGGCGGTACGGGAGCAGACTGACGGACGAGGCGCCGACGCCGCGATGGTTGCGGTCGGGAGTAATGCCTTGATCCGGACCGCCATGGATGCAGTTCGTCCTGGCGGGCGGGTGTTGCTGTTTGCGCAAACGGCGCGCGGGGAAGCCACGATCGACCCGGCGGCTGTATGCGTGGATGAAAAGACGTTGTTGGGCTCTTATAGCGCTTCTATCGAGCTTCAGGAGGAGTCGGTACGGTTTGTGACGAACCGCGAAATGGACTTGGAAAAACTTATCAGCCATCGTTTTGCCTTATCCCGCAGTCCCGAAGCCTTGCACCTGGCTGCTCATCCCCAACCGGATTCCATGAAGATCGTGATCCAACCGAGCAGTGGTTGGGGAGGAAATAACCAGTGACTGGGAAGATGACAGCAGCGGTCCTCTACGGGAAAGAGGACGTGAAAATCGAAAAGGTGCCCATCCCGCGCGTGAGCGACGGCGAGGTGCTGGTGAAAGTGCAGGTGGCCCTGACCTGCGGCACCGATCTCAAGGTTTATCAGCGTGGCTATCATGCGCGCATGATCGTTCCGCCTGCCCTGTTTGGGCACGAGCTGGCTGGAGTGATCGAGCAAGTCGCTCCCGGCGTGCGCGGCTTCAAGCGTGGCATGCGGGTGGTGGCGTTAAACTCGGCGCCTTGCCAGATGTGCTTCTACTGCTCGCGTCATCAGGAAAACCTGTGCGAAGACCTGCTGTTCAATAACGGAGCTTACGCTGAGTACATCCGCGTTCCGCGGCGCATCGTGGAAAGCAACATGCTGGCCATTCCTCCTGACGTGAGCTACGAGGAAGCGGCGATGGTTGAGCCGCTGGCCTGCGTGCTCCGCGGCTTGCACGAGACCGGAGTGGAAATCGGCGATACCGTCGTCATTATCGGCGGCGGCCCGATTGGGTTGATGTTCGTGCAGGTCGCCAATGCAGTCGGTTGCAAGGTGATCTCGGTGGTAAAGCGTGATTCACAAGTGGGTGCAGCTAAGCGCATGGGCGCTCATGAAGTCGTGCAAATCACCAAGGTGAGCGATCCCGTGGAAGCGATTCGCATGCTATCGCCAGAGAAGCGCGGCGGCGACGTGGTCATCGAGGCGGTGGGGCGCCCCGAGGCTTGGGAGTGGGCGATTGACATGGTGCGCAAGGGCGGCACGGTGAACTTCTTCGGCGGTTGCGCCAGCGGCACTCAGGTTCAGCTCGATACGAATCGCCTGCACTATTCGGAAATCACTCTGAAGGCGACGTTCCATCACACGCCGGAGACGGTGCGCAAGGCTTTTGCCCTGATTGCCGAGAAAAAGATTCGTTCCACCGATTACATTACCGGTGAGGCGCCGCTTTCGCGCTTGCACCACGTTCTCCGCCACATGCTGAACCGCAACGGCGATATCAAGACCGCCATCATACCCGGGCACTAGAACGCCGTGCCCCTGGGAGACGGAACTGACTATGCCATCCATCGCCAGCAACGACTCCCGGAGTGTACTTGCTCCCTCGGATTTGCCGGGCTGGGGCCATCTTCCGCGTGACTACGCTATCCCGGTTGCAGCCCCAACGCTCGCCGAAGGGCAGGAGTATTGCCGGCGCCTGGCCCGCACTCATTACGAGAATTTCTCTGTAGCGACCTGGTTTCTGCCGGTGCGCTTACGCCAGCACTTTTATAACGTCTACGCTTATTGCCGTATTTCCGACGATCTCGGGGATGAGGTGGGCGACCCGCGCGCAGCCTTGCAGTTGCTGGATCAATGGGAAGCTGAACTCACTGCGTGCTATTTGGGGAATCCGCACCATCCGGTCTTTGTCGCACTGGCGGAGACCATCCGGAAATTTGAAATTCCCCAGGAGACGTTTGCTGATCTGCTGACGGCCTTTCGTCAGGATCAAAAGGTTACGCGTTACCCCACCTTCGATGATTTGCTGGGTTATTGCCGTTACTCGGCAAATCCGGTCGGGCATTTAGTGCTCTACGTTTGCGGATACCGTGATGCCGAGCCGCAGGCGCTTTCTGATTTCACCTGCACCGCTCTTCAACTGGCAAACTTCTGGCAGGACGTGAGTGTGGATTATGCCAAGGGACGCATTTATCTTCCGCTGGAAGACCTGCAGAAGTACGGTGTCGGCGAAGCTGACATCGCGGACCAGAGGAATACGCCGGCTTTTTGCGAGATGATGCGTTTCGAAGTGGAGCGTGCCCGGGACTGGTTTCAGCGAGGGTTGCCATTGGCTGCAAAGGTGGATCGTTCGCTGGCGATTGATATTGAGCTGTTCACCCGTGGCGGGCAGGAGATTCTGAATGCCATCGAGCGCCAGGGCTACAAGGTGCTGGGGCGAAGGCCGGTGATTTCCAGATCACGCAAGCTGGCGCTGGTGGCAAGAGCGGCGTGGAGAAAGTGGCTATGAGTGCTGCCGTGCAGCAGGCTCCGACACGCTTCGTTCCCACTGAATCGCAACTGGCGGTCGCCTACTCGGTTTGCCGCAGCATTGCGCGGTCGGCGGCAAAGAATTTTTATTACGCGTTTCTCGTCTTGCCTCAACCCAAGCGCCAAGCCCTGTGCGCGGTGTATGCGTTCATGCGGCGATGCGACGATCTGGCTGACGATGCAACCTTGGCTCTCTACGAGCGGCGGCAGAAGCTAGCCGAGTGGCTGGATGCGTTGCATCGTGCAGCAGCCGGGTTCCCGACCGATGATCCGGTGCTTATGGCGTTGACGGATACGCAGCGACGCTACAATATTTCCCTGGAACTACTGGATCAGTTGGCCTACGGCACCGAGATGGACGTGGAGGAAGAGGATCAAATACTGAGCGAAGCTGCCGCGCCGATTCTGACAGTTCGCTATAAAACATTTGATGATCTTCGCGTGTACTGTTACCGGGTTGCGTCTGTGGTGGGGCTGGCTTGCATTCGCATTTTCGGATATCGCGACAAAGCGGCAGAAGCGCTGGCCGAGCGAGTTGGATTGGCGTTTCAACTTACAAATATTATCCGTGATGTGAAAGAAGACGCCGCCATGGGGCGCGTTTATTTGCCGGAAGAAGATTTGGCCAAGTTTGGCATCTCGCCGGGCGAACTCGGATCAGCAGCAGATGTGGCGCGCTTACGTCCTTTGCTCGAGATGGAGGCTAGTCGGGCACGAGAGTTCTACAAGGCCGCAGACGAGCTCATTCCTTTGATTGACGAAGACAGCCAGCCCGGACTCTGGGTGTTGGTGACGATCTATCAGCGATTGCTCGAGAAAATTGCCTCGCGCCAGTATGACGTTTTCAGCGCAAAAATAAGTCTCACCCGTCGAGAGAAGCTGGCAGTGCTGAGCCAAGGTTTCCTGAAACGTCTCTTGTGATGAGCGCGCGCTCCACACAATCTTCCCGCGTGGCCATCGTTGGAGGTGGGCTGGCAGGTCTGGCCGCAGGTTGCGCTCTGGCCGATGCCAGTTTTCATGTGACTCTATTCGAGCGGCGGCCGTATCCGGGCGGGCGCGCTTCCTCCTATGAGCACCCGGGGACCGGCGAAGTCGTCGATAATTGCCAGCACGTCCTGCTCGGCTGCTGCACCAATCTGGTGCAGTTCTATAAGTGCATCGGTGTTGAGAACGAGATTTGCTGGTACGATCGGCTGACGTTTCTCGAACCGGGCGGACGCGCGTCGACTATTGCGCCGTCCGCTTTGCCCGCACCATTTCACACTGCGCCGTCGTTTCTGAGGGCGGCGTGCTTGCGTCTCAGCGATAAGATCGCAATTGCAAGGGCCATGGCCGCGCTCGCGCCTGCTGTCCCGACCGGTAATGAGGAGTCATTTCTGATGTGGTTGCGCCGTCATCACCAGACTGAGCGCGCCATTGAACGATTCTGGAAGACCATACTGGTTAGCGCTCTCAACGAGGATCTGGACCGTATGTCTGTGCCTTATGCGGCCCAGGTGATTCGGGAATCGTTTTTGAAATCTGCCACGGCGGGCCGGATGGGAGTGCCGACCGTGCCGCTCACGGAGCTTTACAGTGCGGCGGGAGATTACATCGAAGCACACGGCGGAGAGACGCGGTTTCGAAGTGGGGTTGAGTGTTTTAGGGGGGACCCTAGCGAAGTGAGACTGTACGCGGCGGGTAAAGAAACGAGCTTTGACTTCGTCGTGTTTGCGGTTCCTTTCGACGCGCTGCTGCGCATGTTGCCCCAGGTGGCGGAGGCGGAGGCTTTACGAAAAAACCTGCTGCGCTTCGAGACGTCACCGATAACCGGCATTCACCTGTGGTTCGACCGCCAGATCACTGATCTCGACCATGCGGTTCTGCTCGACCGGACGATTCAGTGGATGTTTCACAAGTCCAAGCTGCTGGCAGGGTCAGCGGGGCGGACGCGACGCCCGCCGGAGAGCCGGCGGGACGCCGGAGCGACGGAAGTGGAAGGGCACGACTTTAGTCGTGCCGCAAAGTCGCCCACTCGCAACGGGGCTTTAGCCCCTGAGGGTAGCTATGTCGAGCTGGTGGTCAGTTCGTCGAAGACGCTGGTGGAAAAATCAAAATCAGAGATCACTGAATTAGCGTTGAAGGAACTGTGCGAGTTCTTTCCGGGAGCGCGGGATGCGAAGCTGCTGAAGTCTACAGTCATCAAAGAGGTGAACGCAACTTTCTCGCCGCGACCGGGGGTCGATGCCTATCGACCGAAATCCGAAACCGCCTGGCACCGAGTCTTTTTAGCAGGAGATTGGACCGCGACCGGCTGGCCTGCCACAATGGAGGGCGCGGTGCGCAGCGGGTATACGGCTGCGGAGGCTGTCGCGAAAGCCGCGGGCTTGAAAGATACGAGATTCCTCGTGCCGGACCTGGCCGCAGCCGGATTCATGCGGCTGTTTCGGTGACGCCTACAAAGCCAGCAGGATCACGCCACACGCGACGAAAAGTGCTGCTAACCAGCGGCGGTGGTCGACGCGCTCGTGGAGGAAAATTTTCGCGGCAGCGGCGTTGGTCACAAAAGTTAACGAGGTCGCGGCGGGGATGACCAGGCTGACGTCGGCCCAGGAAAGGCCGAACAGCATGGAATAAAACGCGATCGCCATGGCCAGAATTCCCAACACAAAGTTTGGATTGCGCAGAACGCGCCCCAGCACATGGGCAAATCCAGAACGGCGGCGCAGCGCGGCGACGTCCCCCACCTGCTTCATAGCGCGGGAAAGCAGCACATCCCCGGCAGTGGAGGTCAGGACGATGCAGGCGACGGCGCCCCAGGCATAGAGATGCTTCATGGGTCCATCCTCGCTGAAACCGGCGCGGCTAAGCGGTCATGGGACTCCCTTCGCCGCGGCTGAGGCGTAAGGGCTGGACCCTGGGTCACGAATCCCACACCAACGGAAATCATCAACACGCCCAGCCAGCGCGCCAGACTCACATTCTCGTGAAGAACGAACCTGGCGACCAGGGTCAGAAGGATGAAGCTGACCGAGGTTGTCGGAAGGACATACGTAAGATCGGCCCACGAAAGCGCGGCCATGTAGCAGGCGAAGAAGGCCAGGAGAAACAAAACGCCGAGGGCAATCTCGGGGCGGAAAACGACCAGGATGATGTCCGACAAGTGATGCAGGGAGATGCCGCCGACTTGCTTCATGCCGCGCGAAACCAGGGAGTCTCCGGTCACGGCAAAGACAGCGACGCCAGCCAGAACGAGATACTTCCGAAAGGTCACGCGGCTTTCCTTATGCTTTCACCGGCTCGGCCGCGGCGCTGGAGTCTTGTTTCTCGCGCTTTTCCTTGACCCACTTGTGGCGCATGGCGCGGGTTTTGAGGAAGGTCCTGGCCTCTTTATAGAGACGCCTGCGTTCGACGTTGTTGAACGCAGCCTTCTTCAGGATGCGGAAGACGGCTTTCGGGCGGAAATAATATTCATCGTAGAAGCGGTGCACCGACTCCAGGATTTCCTCAGCAGGCAAGCCGGGATATTGAATGTGAGCCAGTTGATGGCCGCCTTCGTCCACCATCTTGCTGTCAGATACCATGAAGCCATTCTTTACGGCGTACTCGTACAGCTCGGTTCCCGGATAAGCGTGGGCAACGGAAACCTGGATCGTCTCAACGTCCAATTCTTTCGCGAACTGGACCGTATTGCGGATGGTTTCCGGAGTCTCACCCGGCAAGCCAAGAATGAAATCGCCGTGAATGACGAGACCCAGTTTGTGGCAATCCTTGGTGAACTGGCGGGCCCGCTCGACGGTCGCGCCCTTCTTGATGTTTTTCAGGATCTGCTGGTCGCCTGACTCGAAGCCCACGATGAGCAAGCGGCAACCCGCTTCCTTCATGGCTTTCAGAGTCTCGTAATCAGTGGTCACGCGCGAGGTGCAGGACCAGGTGAGACCCAACGGTTTCAGCTTGGAGCAAAGCTCGATGGTCCGGGCTTTCTGAATGTTGAAGGTATCGTCGTCAAAAAAGAATTCTCTCACGTTTGGCCAATAGTCTTTAGCCTTGGCCATCTCGCGGGCGACGTCGTCAGTAGAGCGTTTGCGCCACGGGTGCCCGCTCAAGGTCTGCGGCCAGAGACAAAACGTACACTGCGCGGGACAGCCGCGAGTCGTATACAGGGATACAAAGGGATAGAGCAAGAACGGCACGTTGTAGCGAGTTACGTCCAAATCGCGCTTGTAGATGTCGGTGACATGGGGCAGGGAATCCAGGTCCTGGACTTCAGGCCGATCTGGCGTATGTACGACCGAGCCGTTCTTCCGGTAGGAGATGCCCAGGATTTGATCAAGCGGCTTGCCTTGCGCGAACTCCACGCTGGCGTAATCGAACTCCTTGCGTACCACGAAGTCGATTGCGGAACAGTCTTTCAGGGATTTTTCGGGCAAGACGCCGACGTGCGGGCCCACAAAGGCAATCTTGATGTTGGGATTGGCGTCTTTGATCCTCTGCGCCAGGCGGATGTCGCCGGGGAAACCGGGCGTACTGGTGAACAACACCAGGAACTCGTAATCGCGGGCGATATCGATAGTCTGCTCGGCGGAAACGTGGTGCGGCGGCGCGTCCAGCAAGCGCGCACCCTCCAGCATTCCCGTGGGGTAGGCGAGCCACACGGGATACCAATAGGATTCGATCTCGCGAGTGGCAGGCCAGCGTGAGCCAGCTCCCCCGTCAAAGTTCTCAAACGAGGGGGGATTCAAAAACAGTGTTTTCAATGGCATATTTGTTTGAATTATTTATCCTAACATTTTATGCGATTTTTGGGGGCATGGGTACATGCTGTGTATATGGGTGCACCAAATCTAACTTCTCTGCCTATTTACGGCTACCTCTCGGTCGGATTGATTGCGGATAAATTTCGTTCCACGAAATTCATTCTTGCGCTCAGCATGGCTGGCATAGACGCGCTACTTGTTAAGTCCCAGCCAGGAACTTAGATCTCCCGTGGCGCGCAACAGAGCAATGCGCGCGCGCTGCAGCTCGAAACGGGTGTCTTGCAGGGTGTCGTAGCGTTCGTTTGCCTGATTGCGGGCGTCGTCTTCTTCGTGCAGGGTTGCGGTTCCGGCGTCGACGCGAATTTCCACTGCGTCCAGGTTCGATTTGGCGACTTGATACTCAAGATCGGCCACGTCCTGTGCAGCAGCAAGTTGTTCGACTGAGCGCTGTAACTTCAAGGTCTGCGCGGAGACTTGATTTTTGGTCGTTTCCACGTCCTTCCTAGCTCGCAGCGCGTCAAAATCAGCAGCTCGCGCGCGGGAGCGCTGTGTGGGACTGAAAAAGGGAAAACGGATGACCGCGCCAATGCTGGCATTGTTGTACTGGAAAGACTTGAAGTACTCCTGGTAATTATTGAACTTGGACAGCAACGCATACTGGGCGGCGAAATCGAAAGTCGGCCACATGGAGCGGTGCTCGCCCCGGGCGTGGAAGCTGAGTGCGGTGGAATGAAGGCTAGCTACCTGGATTGCCGGGCTCACTTCGAGAGCTCTCGCAGCGAGGTTGTCCTCCTGCTTAATTTCGGGCAGAGCCGGAATGGAGTCGGGAGTGGTTTCAATCGAGTTGGCCGGAAGGCCGGTCAACTGCGAAAGCTTGGTGCGTAGAACGTCGATCGATCCCTGAGCCTGCGAGATGTGGAGGTACACGCGAGCGGTGTTGAGCCGGGCCTGAGTGCGCGCCAGCGGACTATCAACTCCGGCCTGGATGCGCTGGTTCACGAGTTGCTCCATTTTCAAAGCAGCCGAGTAATCCTCGCTTAAGTGAGCCAGGAGCGCCTCCCACTTACTGAGTTCGACATAGCTCAAGACGGCGTCCTGAATGAGTTGATCGCGTTCATCTTTGCTGCGAATGGTGGTTGCTTGCCACTCCGTCCGGGCTTCGCGAACAAAATCCCGTAGTGCGGCATTGATTACGGCCGATTGCGCGGTGGTATTGACGATAGATGGCGCGCCACCCTCCAAGCTCAGGGGGAAGCCCTGTGTGTATCCCAATCCCGACCCGACAACGAGCGTGGGCAGGTATTGGTTGCGAGTTTCACGGTAGCTGGCGTACGCCCGTTGCGCCATGGCTTCTGCGGCGGCGGCGCTGGTGCTGTGGGTTAAAGCCAACTCGACGACGCGCTTCAACGGCACAGGCTCGGGCACTGGTTCGGCGTTCAGGGGAAATGCAGCGAAGAGGAAGCCAAAGAGAAGCAGAAACGAGAGACGACGCGAAGCAGGTTGCATCTTGTTCACCTCGAAAGCGAGCTGACTTGCAAGGAGATTGTAAACGCGGAACCTATTGCCGCGGAAAGGTCTACAGGCTGCCTTGATCACGTTCCTCAGGCGCTAAAGCGCCGAGCCCACACAGGTGCGCTTATCGCAGCGCTGAAGTGCTGCTCCACCCAAAGGCAGGAGCGCCCTTGCAAGTGTCATGACTAGCGGGGCGGACCGGTTGCATTCAGCGCGGATCCAGGTTGCTGGCAATCTGGCGATTGAGGCGGTCGAGCGCGCTTTGTGCGGGAGTGAAACCCTTGGCGAGCGCAAGGGCCGCGCGATATTCCTCAGCTGCTGCCGGTTTATCGCCTTGTTGTTCCAGCAGTGTTCCCAGCAGGTAGTGAGCTTTGAACGCCGGGGCATCTTCAACGGTGGCGCCGGAAAGGTAGTGCCGTAGGAGCCTTATCGCTTGCGGAATGC
>DASPSE010000366.1:0-11406 GCA_035624085.1 Terriglobales bacterium | reverse complement strand
ACGTTGAAGCGATTGGCGAGATTGAACATGTCTACCATAAGGTCCAGATTCACGCGCTCGCCGAAGTAGAGGCGGCGCGCCACGCGCAGGTCGTTGAAAACAGTCCACGGTTGGAAGCCGGCATTCCGGCCCAAGGTACCGTCCAGGGAAAGCAAGGTCGGTGTGCCACCGGCGGCAAACACCGCATAGCAAGGCTCCTGAAAGAATCCGGTTGGTGAGAACTTCGAGGCTACCGCCGGGCCACACGGGGTGGGCGCTGTGCCGCTAGGCACAACGTTTGGCCGCCCGGTGTCCGGCGAGAATTGGAAGTTGTCCGCGTCGCCGGTCAGAATGTTGAATGGCCTTCCCGAGGCGATGTCGACGATAGGCGCAACAGTCCAATTACTAAGCAGCTTGCTGCTGAAGCTGTTGCCGCCCAGCCGGCCGCTCTGATAGACCCCACTGAGCACAAAGCGATGCCGCTGATCAAAAAGCGAATTCGATCGCTCCAGGCTCGGATAGTAACTGTCTTGCGGTGAAAGCGGCGCTTGCAGGTCCGTAGAATCATCAATCGCGTGGGAATACGTGTAGGAGGCCAGGAACTCGTAATGGGCGCTGAACCGCTTGCGCAGGTTCGCCGAAAACCCGTTGTAGTCTGAACTGCCATTCGAGTAATTGGCCACCATATCGCTGAAGGGAACGCACCCGGCCAATGTCGCCGGATTGCATGCTGTGCTGAGGCCTTCGGCAGCAAGGATTTGTTGTGCCTCAGCTACGCAGGGCGCGGCGGGAGTGGTGAGGAGCGCGCCAGCAATCGCCGGATTCAGCCCCGAAGGCCGGAAAAAGTTGACTAGCGGAGCCGAAACCCACGGTCCGCCGGGACCCGAGCCACAGGGAACCGCTCCAGTGCCGACCGACAATGGATTGTCCGTAGGCGAAGCCGCCCCGGCCGCGATTGCTGATTGCCAGTTCTTTACCAACAGATCGCCACGTACCGTATTTGCGTTAATGGGACGATTCAAGTGCCGGCCGCCATTGAAATTGTAGGCGAGACTCAGTGCCAGGTCATGGCCGAAATCATGCTCAAGTGTCAGATTGGCCTGCTGCGAGCGGGCGTAAACAAAATTTTTCGCCTGCGGATAACCGAAGGGCTGAAACGCGAGTGGGAAGAAAGTTGCCGGGTTTAGGTAATTCTGATTGACGAACAGACCGGGAAATTGGGGGTTCGCAGCCGATGCTGAAGTAAATGGAGCGGGATTAAATCGCTGTCCGCTCGCCTGGTATCCGGGAATCGTCGGCAAGCAAGTGGAACTCGTCAGAATTCCTTGGAAGATATTCGTCGCGTTTAAGCTGCTCGGACCCGGAGCAATGCCCGGGCCGCACGGAGTTCCGCCAGCGAACAACAACTGTCCGCTCTTCGATCCATCGGATGCGTCCCCCAGGAAATAGAGCCCAAGGAGCGGATGATCGTAGAATATTCCGTACGACGCGCGGATCACGTCCTTGCCGTTTCCCTTTGGGTCCCAAGCCAGGCCAAGCCGTGGTTGAACGTTATGGGTGTCAGTCTGAATCCCCTTCTGCAGGCCAAGGCTGTTGTAAGCCGCCAAGGCCAACGGATCAGGCGGGGCAAGCTGGGGCGGGAATTCTATGTCGTAACGCACCCCGTAGTTAAACGTGAAATTCGGGCGCACCCGCCAGGAGTCCTGCCAAAACATTCCCAGAGGCTTGTTGGAGAAGCTGTCATGCGGGTTACCAATGCCTTGCACCAACGTCTGCGGCGCACCCAAGCCGTAAGCCTGCACGGCATTTACGCCTGGCACCAGTTGCTGAACCGCCGAAGGCAGTGAACTGAAAATCGCTGACGGGAGTACCTGACTGGAGGTGAGGGCACCAAAGCTGTACACCCCGCCATAGTTCACGGTAAAAGTCGCGGTTACGGGGATGTAGTCGAAATCGCCGCCGAACTTGGTGTCATGTCGTCCGATGCTCCAGGAGAAATTATCCGCAAACTGATAACGGTCCTCTGTTCGCTGAATATAGGAGTAGGGTTCACGCCCAAAGTACCCGAAGCCTGGAATATTCACCGCGACGTCGGACCCGCCAGGGGCGCTTGAATAGTTATAAAGCAGGCCGCGCCGCGCGTATTGAAAGCGGAATTCATTGACACGGTTGTTGCCGATCGTCCACGTGTCCTGCGCCTCGCCTGCCGCGTCCCGATAGGTCTGTTCCGAGGTGCGCGAGTAAGCATTCTGGCCGAACGTCTGGTCCTCACCGTTCACCTCGATTCCCGTGACCGTGCTGGGGCTGACATTCGAGCGCAGCATCAAACGGTTTCGTTCGGTGATGTTGTGATCCAGCCGGAACGCGTACAAGCTTGTTCCCTCAAACACGGGGAAATTGCCGACCTGAGAATTCAGGGTGAGAAAAGATGCGGGCAGCCCATTACACATCAGGTTCCCGGGATTACATGAACTGGCGAATTGGGTCAGGGGGTTGGTGCCGTTGCTTGGAACTGGAATCGCTCCTAACTTTGCTAGAAGTGCGAATGAAGCCGGATAGCTTCCGTTGAGCGCGATCCCGGAACTCGCCCCGGCGAGAAACGCGTACTCCTGCAGCAACGGCCCCGGCAAGCCCGGCGTACTCAGGAATTGCGCTTGTTGCGGCGTTACTTGTATGTTGAACGTTCCCGGCGGAACTAAGCCAGGCGCGAAGATGTTCGTTGCATCGAAATTCTGCAACCCCCAATAGGGCAGCCCTCCCTGCCCGAGCGTAGCGAAACCTGTCTCATGCCGTCTCGTGATCTCGTAAGAGAAGAAGTAGTATGTCTTGTCCTTCTTAATTGGCCCACCGAACGCCACGCCCGCCTGCACCCGTGTGTATGCGGGATTCGGTACCGTGCTGAACGGATTGGTCGCTTGAAAATTCCGGTTCCTCAGGTAGCCGAAAACATCCCCGTGGAAGTCATTCGATCCCGACCGGGTGATGATGTTCACCACACCACCCGCTGCCCGTCCGTACTCGGGCGCGTAGCCATTGGTGATGATCTGGAATTCCTGGACGTCCTCCTGCGAAACCGTCGAGCGCACTCCGTTAGTCGAATTGTCAGTCGCGTCAGCGCCGTCCACGTTAACCAGGTTGGAGCGGGCACGTTGGCCGCTCATGTTGAGACCCGAGGTCGGCGCAGCGCCGATGTTGGGCGCGTTGTCGCGCACCACCTGCGAGTCCGTCAGGGTGAAATCGATGTAATTGCGGCCATTAATGGGAAGGTCATCGATACTGCGCTGCTCGACTGTGTCGGTCGTTGAACTGCGTGTGGTTTCCACCAACTCGGCCATAGAACTGACGTTAACCACTTCGTGCGTACCCGCTACCGATAGCGTGACCGGCAACTCGGCGTCCTCCCCCACCGTGATGATCACGTTCTCTACCTCAAGCTTGGCGAACCCGGGCGCTTCCACGGTGACCTTGTAGGTTCCTGGAGGGAGCGCCAAAACGCGATATTCCCCCTGGCCACTCTGGGCTCCCGTGCGTTCCAATCCTTTGGCCGGATTGCTCGCGGTCACCTTCGCATTTGTGACCAGCTTGCCGCCTGGGTCTTTCACGGTAGCTTGCAAATCGCCCGTGGCTACACTTTGAGCGAAGCAAAATGAAGCTGATAGCAACAAAACCGCCAGCGAGACGAGCTTCGTCTTTGTCATAAAGTTTTCTCCATGGAATAGCCGAAGAAACACACTTCCGCGCCAGCTACTGGTGAGAGCAGGACACCCAGTCCGATCTTCGTCGGCAGGCCCCAACGCAAACATATTTTCAGAAAATTCGGAACGGCTGGTTTTACCTCAGCCCATGTGAGGAAATCAAGCTAAATAACTGAGGCGAACTGGTTTGATAAGCCGACCTTTGCGGTTAGCGGCTGATTCCCGAGTTTTCCTCGCTCAGGGTCCTAAATGCCCACGCCATCCGCGGCGTGTTGTGTGCGATGCCAAACCGGCCTCGCGCGTCGAGCAAAATAATCCCGCCATGACCATTCACTCGCGCCTCCAGGTAGTTGATCGCCTCCGCTGCCACCCACTCTGGCAAGTTCCCAGCCGCCACACGGTCCGCTGCCCACTTGGCCAGCACCAGCTTCATGATCGGCTCACCCCAACCGGTCGTCGAGCCTGCAGCCGTCTTATTGTCGGCGTAGCAGCCGCATCCGATCAGCGATGAATCTCCTAAACGCCCAGGAGCCTTGTTAAGCGTTCCGCCGGTCGAGGTAGCCGCCGCTATATTGCCTTGCCGATCCAGCGCAACCGCGCCCACGGTATCGTGCGATATGGCAGGAGCGAAAAGATTGGCTTTCTCTTCAGCTGCCTGAGCCTGAAATTCTCGCAGCCGCTGCACTTCCCTCGGAATGATCAGATCCTCATTCTTGCATAGTGCAATACCGTGCTGGGCAGCAAACTTCTCCGCACCCTCTGCCACGAAGTACACATGTGGACTCTCGCTCAGAATCTTGCGAGCCGCGCGTATTGGATTTCGCAGATGCTCCACGCAACCCACGCCTCCGGCCCGAAGCGTGGCTCCATCCATGATCAAAGCATCGAGCTGTACTTTGCCCTCGCGATTAAGAAAGCTGCCGCGGCCGGCGTCAAAAGTTTCGTCATCTTCCATGACCGCAACGGCTTCTTCGACGGCATCGAGGGCGCACCCACCTCGGCTGAGTACCTTCCAGCCGGCCGCAACCGCATTGCGCACGCCGGTGAGATGAGCCTCCGCCATGTCATCAGGAATAGCCCAGGCTCCGCCGTGGACAAGAAGAACCGGGTCAATCGGCAAGTTCGCCCCCACAGGAAATGACGGGATAGGATAGCAGGTTGGTCAGTGTGACGCGGGCGCCCTCTTATGCGAAAGCGCGGGGATCGTCAGGGACGCTCGACGAGAGTAGATGCCATCCAAAACGAGAACAGCCCCGACGCTTAATCGGGGCTGGTCAGAAATGGTACTGAACGCCGTTCGCCAAACATCTACTATGTTAGCTCGGCCTAACGCAATGTCAAGAACATGAGTCTGCTGTCGAGTGACTTCGGAGGGCGAAGGAGTCGAACCCTAGTGGCTGAAAGGCCACTCGACTGTTTGGCGAACAGCGTCCAGTACCCACTGGTAACACGCTCCAAAACGCTGCCTGCCAAAGAGATTGTAGTGCGCAGAGAACAGGTGGGAATCAGATTTCGTAGTGCTATCCCGGGCGGGCTCCCAATTCGGGAAACGACTTACGCTGCCTCTCCCGTATTCGCCGCTCGATCCACTAGCTCGGTTCGCGTCCAAGTGTAGCGAACGCGATGAATAACGGTGATTGTGGACAAAACCGCGATCAACCACAGTACGGGCGCCATGCGGTTAAAGAGCGCACCTATGATCACCAGGACCAGGCGCTCTGGGCGTTCCAGGAAACCCACCCGGCAGGAGCCAATCAGCGATTCCGCCCGCGCCCTGGTGTAGCTGACCATGATCGCGCTAACCATCACGAAGGCAGTCAGAACCACATACGCGAACCGCTCACCGCGGGCGTAGAACACCAGAAGTCCGAAGAACTGCGACGCGTCGCTGTAGCGGTCGATGACCGAGTCGAAAAAGCCGCCAAATCGCGTCACCCGATTCGTCGCCCTGGCCACCCGTCCGTCCACCAGATCGAAGAACCCCGACGCAATAATCACCAGCCCCGCATAGCGGAATAAGCGAGCCTGGTTGTCGGCATTGGCGTAGCCAAACAAAAACGCGGCGATGGTGTTGACCACCAGTCCCAGAAAAGTGAGCACATTGGGGTTGATACGCGCCAGCGCCAGCCAACGCACGATGGCATCGAGCAAGATTCCGCAGGTGCGACCAAATGCGCTTGTCCAGGTAATTGCCATTAGACCTCGGCTTCGTCGTGGATGGTAGTCAGGCTCAGCACTTCCAGTTCACGCTTGCCATTCGGCGTGACTACGGTAGCCGTATCCCCGACCTTTTTGTTCAGCAGCGCGCGTCCGATGGGCGATGTGGTAGAAATTCTCCCGGCGGCTACGTCCGATTCCTCGCTGGTCACCAGTTTGTACTCGACTTCCTCGTTCTTGGCATTGTCGTAAACCTTCACCGTTGAACCAAGGCCGACTTTGTCCTTGGGGATGTTATTCATGTTGATAAGAGAAAGGTCGGCCAGCCGCCGGCCGAGTTGGCGCAAACGCGCCTTGACGTACTCCTGGCGCTGTTTGGCCATGTGGTATTCAGCGTTCTCACTCAAATCGCCTAGGGCAATGGCGCGCTTGAGCTCCTTGGGAAGATCATGGCTCAATTCGCGCTCCAAGACATTGATCTCGTCCTGCAGCTTTTTCTTGATGTGCTCAGTCATGCTTTACCGGATTATAAACCTTGGAATTGCACACCACCCGCCTGCTGCGATGGCCTTTTGAGTCTTCCGACCGGCGGGGTTTCACGAGGCAAGGGGACTTAGGCTTCGAATTCGGAAGCTTCGGGAAAGCGCAGCCCCGACTTGGACAATGCCCTGGTAAGCAACTCTTCGATGTGGAGCTCCTCGCAGTTGCGCGCCATGGCTAGCTCGCTAACCAGCAGATAGCGGGCACGCTCCAGCATTTTCTTTTCCCGAAATGAGAGCGGTTTGGATTGGTTCAGCAACAGCAACCCCTTTAAGACGGCGGCGACTTCCAGCAAAGACCCCGTACGCATCCGGTCGGAGTTTTCTTTGAAACGGTATTTCCAGTCGGCGTTGTTGTCGCACTCGCCACCTTCCAGAAAATCGACGATCTTCTGGATTTCCCCGTTCTTCACTACCCGCCTCAGCCCTACGCTGCCAACGCTGTGGAACGGCACCATCACTTTCAGGCTACTGGACTTAATCTTCAGCAGGTAGAATTTCTCCACTGTCTGGCCGATGGTCCGGCTGCTGATCTGTTCGATAACTCCAACGCCGTGATTGGGGTAAACGACCTTGTCGCCTATGTGGAAATTGCCATCCGTGCTGAGCATGCGGAACCGCCTACGGCTGCAGGGACCAGAGGAACAACCGCATTCAGTTTATCGGATTCGCAGCCCAAAGGCAATTTTCGAGCGGTTCTGCACAGGCGCGCATGTCCCGGCAGGCAAACCGCATCCGACCGGACCATCCAGCTAAGTCTATGCCCTAGTGCGAATTGCGCGACATTCCATGCATTCTTGGACGGGGCCTCTCACAACCACTTGAGAGTGATGCTTGTCATTGACAGTGCGCTCGCCTGGTGAACGCAAGCGGAAGGCGCCTAGCCTCGTTTTGCTTTGTCCAAGATGACGTGCTCTTCCGCGACGAAATAGGCGACTTTGCTGTGGTCTATGAAGTTGGCTTCGTCTTCGACCGACGCTTTCCATTCGGGACTTTGCCGCGCGGCCAGCAATGCCTTCGTATCGTCAAACCAAAGCTCAGCCAGGCCGTCGTAATCGGACTCATATTTGTCGCCGGGAACGGTAAGGCGATGGCTTTGTACCAGCCGGCGGAGGTATGGAATACGTGCCCCGATGGGACCGTGGACATCTTTCCAGTAACGGGAGAATTCTCTGCCGGTCATTCCCGGTTTCTTGGTGATGCAATAAACCAGCTTGATCATGTGACGGTCCTATTCTCCCAGCCAGGTTCCGTAAGGCTTAAGACTCTCCACGTGATCGAACACGATTTTCATGGCAGCGGTAATTGGGATCGCCAGGACCAGGCCGATTCCGCCCCACAGCGCGCCCCACAGCAGTAACGCCATGGTTACGGCCAAAGGATTCAGTTGCAAGCGGTTGCCAAGAAACTTGGGATACAGAACATTGAGGGCGATCAGGTGCATGCCGAAAACGGTCAGGAAAATGATCAGAACATCTTGCAGACCTACATGGCCTAAGCCGACGAAAATCGGTGGCACCAGTGCCAACAAAATCCCCAGATATGGGATTAGGCTCAAAAACCCACTCATAAACCCGACAAAATAAAAAAAAGGCAAATGGATCAGCCCGAACACTGCTGTGCTCACCAGCCCCACCACTACCCCGATCAGTACGTTGCCCACCATAAAGCTCCGGATCATGGCCGAGATCAACCCTAGGGTGACATAGGCAATGTGCCGGTTCTGCAGCGGGAACAGCATGACGGTAGCTGACCGCACGTGTTCCTGCCATGTGAGCATGAAGTAGGCCAGGAACGGCACGAATGATCCCGCCAGGACCGCAGTGCCCACCGAACCAAAGCCGCGAGTGAGAATGTCCGTCCAGTCAGTAGCCGGGCGCACCTTCACCACATCTTTCTCTTGTTCCGGAGTCAGAACCTCAAAGCTCTCAGCGCTCTTGCGGAAGCGCATAACTTCTTCGCGAACCCGGCCGGCATACTTGGGCAGATCTTGTACCAATGTCGCTGCCTGGTTGTAGGAGAAATAGAAGATTCCGCCTATCCCGGCGACCAAAATCATAACGGCGCCAAAAGCCGCCACTCCCCGAGGCAGACGAAAGAACTGCAGCAGATCCACAACGGGAGCCAGGACAAAAGCCAGCAGCACCGAGATCAGCATCACGGCCAAGACCAACTCACCGTAATAACAGAGCAGCATGATGGTACCGATGCCAATAAAGTTCATCGCCCAGTGGCCGAGAGGCGGGCGGCGACCCCGGCGGGCTGCTCTTGGCGGAGCGAGCTCAGCCGCTGTTTCGACTTGGGTTTCTTCATCCGCCATTTTCTTGGTCAGCGATCAACTGGTGCAGTTTCATTGTCGTCCTGAGTGAGGCGTATTTTCCGAGCGAAGGATCGAGGGAGCGACCGCGCGCAATCGCGATGAAATCGCGAATTGCAATTAAGCGCGACGCAACCTTCCTTACCAAACAGCACCGCCATAAGATCGCACCTATCGTAGACCAATTCCGTAGTTCGCGGCAGACTTATAATTCGGGCGTGCCTTCCCCACTACCCGTCAGCCTTGATCAATCACCGCGGCGAATCCTTGGCTTGGATGTCGGCTCCAAGACGATTGGGCTGGCTGTTTCCGACCCGCTTGGCATTACGGCTCAGGGGCTCGATACAATTCGGAGGAAGAACAAACGAGCCGATTTTGAGCAGTTGGAGAAGGTGATCCAGAAGTATCAGGTTGCAGAACTGGTGGTCGGTTATCCCTTGCGGATGAGCGGCGCCGCGGGGACACAAGCGGAGAAGATGCAGCGCTTCGCCGAAGAACTACGCCAGCGTTTCCAGTTGCCGGTTCACCTCTGGGATGAACGCCTGACTTCGGCCCAAGCCAACCGGGTGCTCCGCGAGACAGAGATGTCCATCGCACGCCGCAGCCAGGCTGTAGATCGCTTGGCCGCCGTGCTGATTCTGCAGAGTTGGATGGATGCCAGAGCCAAGTAACCAGTAACCAACGGCTACCGACCATCGACTCACAAGCCCGCTTCATCCTCATCTAAACTAGCTATACGTGCGCACTTTCTTCACATTAGCGCTGCTGGCTATCCTTGCCTTAGGTGGATGGCTCACTTGGACCCTGCTTACCCCCATGGCTCCGGAGGGACAGAAGTTTGTGCTTCTACATCCGGGCTACTCCACTCGCCGGATCGCCAGCGAACTGAAATCTGCTGGCATTATTCGCAGTGCGGACGCATTCATTCTGTGGCACTACCTGCACCGCGGCCGTTCTCTGAAAGCAGGCGAATACCTTTTTGAAAAAGATGCGAACACGATCGAAGTCCACAGCCGGCTCGTGCGCGGCGACGTCTATGTTCACACCGTGGTGATTCCCGAGGGCTACAACATCTTTGAGATCGCTCAGGCTATTCAGGACGCGGGGTTGGGATCCAGCCAGGACTTCTTGAATGTTGCCACCACCGACACCGGCTGGATCTCCGATCTCGCTCCCGAGGCTAAAACGCTGGAGGGTTACCTCTTTCCCGAGACCTACGAGTTCACCCGCACGCAAACCATGGAAGAAATGGCTGCCGCGATGGTTAAGCAGTTTCGTCAGGTGGCCCGCGAGATCGGATTGAGCACGGACGTGGAGAAGACGGTCACGCTGGCCTCAATCATCGAGAAGGAAACTGCTGCGCCAGACGAGCGTCCGACCGTCTCCAGTGTGTACTACAACCGGATGGAGAAAAGGATTCCCCTGCAAGCTGATCCGAGCGTAATTTATGCCGAACTGCTGCAGGGACGATACTCGGGCGCGCTGCATCACGCGGACATGGAATTCAAGTCCGCCTATAACACCTACACCCATCCCGGGCTGCCCCCCGGGCCGATCGGCAACCCAGGCAGGACGTCGCTCGAAGCTGCCATGCACCCAGCCAACACCGACTACTTCTACTTTGTAAGCAATGGCAACGGGCATCACCGCTTTGCCCACAACTTGGAAGAACACAACCGCAACGTAGCAGCTTATCGGCGAGCCATGGTCAGCAAGTGAATCTGGCCCAGCCATACATCATTCTTCCCTGACAGGAAGAAATGCCTCGCTTGCGTCCCTTATACTCATGTGTTCATCTAAGTGGTGGGTATATTTCGTCTTCGATGCCTTTTTTTCTTAGATATCGGGTTCTCTTATTCTTCCTGACCGTAGTGCCTCTCACCGGCTGCTTGTTCCGGTCGCGCAAGGTGGAACAGCCGGTCGCAGTTCAGCTCAAGACCGCCACTGCTCAGGAGCTCATCGATTACGTCAATACGCAGGCAAGCAAGATCCGGAGCATGCAGGCGACGGTCAACATTGATACCTCCGTCGGCGGCGAGAAAAAAGGCAAAGTAACCGATTATCAGCAGATTCGCGGCTACGTCCTGGTGCGCAAACCGGCCATGCTACGCATGACCGGCCTGATGCCCATCGTCCGCAATCGCGCCTTCGACATGGTGAGCGACGGGCGCGACTTCAAGCTCTGGATCCCGCCCAAGAACCGCTTTGTGGTTGGCCGTAACGACATCGAGACCCACAGCGCCACGCAATCGTTGGAGAGTCTGCGTCCCCAGGACATCTATGACGCTCTCCTCCTGCGTCACATTGATCCCCAGACCGAAATCGCGGTGATGGAAAATGAAACCAGATCCACCACTGACAGCAAGGGTCATAAGGTCCTGCGCGCTGACTACATCATCGACGTCATTCGCACCGGAGAACATCCCTTCCTTTCGCGAAAGATCGTTTTCAGTCGTGCCGACCTGCTGCCGCATCGCCAGCTTCTGTACGACGCTGAGGGGAATCTTATTACCAGTGCGAATTACCAGGACTACCACGAGGACAATGGCGTGAACTTTCCCTGGCAGATCGAGATTGCTCGCCCGCAGGAGGAATACGACATCACTCTGACAACCGTAAAACTCGATCTCAATCTGCCGCTTTCTGATGACAAGTTCGTCTTGGAACAGCCACCGGGAGTTGAGGTGGTCCATCTGGACAAGCCGCAAACCAGTTCAGG
>DASPSE010000364.1:0-6663 GCA_035624085.1 Terriglobales bacterium | reverse complement strand
GACAATTTCCGCGACAATCAGCGGGTTGGTGTTGGCTGCCTGTTCGGGAGTGCGATCCCAGCCAATGTTGGGCTTCACGAGTACGATGTCGGCGCGAGAAACGAAACGCCGGATGCCGCCCAGTTCTTCGATGGCCTGCCGGGCCAGTTGCTCCGGATCATCTCCCTGAATAACGGCCATCTCGGGCAACGCCGGATCGCTCGCTACGGTGTGACTGCGCTTCACATTCATCGCCAGCGCTGGCTCGGGGCGCTGACTGTGCTCGCTGAGCCAGAATCCGAGACCGGCGGTTCCGGCGGCAACACCACCCAGGCGGAGCAATTTGATCAGCGCGTCGCGGCGGTTGAGCGTTGCGCTATCAGGCGGCGAGATATTCGTGTCCTGCCTTTGCTTTTGCACTGCAACTAAATTCTAATTTTGCTAAGTGAGCGCGCCTATGCAGTCCGTCACAACACCGTGTGCCGGCCGACCCACGCCCGCCATAAGGGCAGCTCTAAGCCTTGTCGGGTTCAGCGCGGTAATTGGCCAGATCGTTCTCATGCGGGAACTCATCGTCGTGTTCAACGGGAATGAGATTTCGCTGGGAATCATGCTGGCCACCTGGCTTTTATGGACTGCGGCCGGGAGTGGCGTGGTCGGTCGTTTTCTGCACAGCCAAAGCAAAGCTCGCACCGCGGTTGCGGTGCTGGAATGCCTTCTCGGTGTCAGCTTGCTGCCGACGATCTGGATCCTGCAGGCCTCCAGAGCTTTTTTTCAGACGGTGCCGGGGGAATTGGTTGGTCCGGCGCCGATGCTTGTCACATCCTTAATATGTCTAAGCGTGTTTTGTTTGCTCTCAGGATGCGTGTTCGCCGTTGCCGCCCGCATGTACCAGGAAGAGCGCGCCGTCTCCGGCCGTGTGGCGACCAGTTCCGCTTACCTATTCGAGGCGGCTGGCTCTGGTTTCGGCGGAATTCTGGCCAGTGTCGTGTTGCTGCGTTTTTTCGAGGCCTTCCAGATCGCGACTGTCGTCGCTCTCGTGAACTTATGCATGGCCGCGATCTTGTTGTTCCGGATGAAACGTGCGCAGGTTGTGGCCGTGGCGCTGGCAGCCGCGGTTGTCGCGATCCTACTCCTTATATATATGGCGCCGTTTCTGAACGTATCCGCGCGACAGCGCTTGTGGCGGGGTTTTCATGTATTGGGATCACGTGAATCGATTTACGGCAATCTGGCGGTGATTGAAACTGGCAATATCCGCAGCATTTATGACAACGGCGTGATCCTGGCCAGCGCTCCAGACGAAGCCGCGGCAGAAGAAGCAGTTCACTACGCTTTGTTGGAACATCCTGCACCGACGCATATTCTGCTCATCGGCGGCGGAGTAAACGGCAGCATTGCGCAGGCGCTGAAGCATCCGACGGTGCAGCGGCTCGACTATGTTGAGCTTGACCCCGCACTTATTGATGTGACGAAGCAGTTCTTTCCAGCGCCATCTCTTGCTTTATCGGATCCTCGGGTGCGCATCCACTATGCCGATGGGCGGCGATATCTAAAGACGGTCAGCGACACTTTTGACGTAATCATCCTTGCTCTCCCCGACCCGCAGACCGCGCAGTTGAACCGCTTCTACACGGCCGAGTTCTTCCGTTCCGCTCGCGAACACCTGGCCGCCGGAGGACTGTTCGCATTGCAGTTGCGTTCATCGGAGGATTACATCAGCCCTGATCTGGCAGAGTTTTTGCGCTGTATTCATCGCACGCTGCGACAGGTGTTTCCCTATGTGGACACGCTTCCGGGCGAGACCATTCACTTCTTCGCAGCCATGCAGCCCGATGTCCTTACAGATGATCCGCAAACGCTGATTTCAAGATTGCAAAGCCGGCAT
Organism: Terriglobales bacterium; assembly: GCA_035624085.1. GTDB lineage: Bacteria > Acidobacteriota > Terriglobia > Terriglobales > Acidobacteriaceae > JAFAGX01. Next base: position 4,796 of record DASPSE010000364.1, on the reverse strand, counting down.
CTTGAGACACAGTACGTTCGGGAATACTTCATTCCATTTCGCATGATGCCCGATCGCATGGCGCAGGTTCGTGAGCTTCTGCGGCCTTTGCCCACGACGCCTGTGAATCGTGATTTTGAGCCGATCGCGTATTACTTCGACGTCGTGCTGTGGAGCGCGCAGTTCAAGTTGGGCTACTCCCGCTGGTTCCGGGCCGCTGCGCACATAAGTTTCCCGCCGATCATCAACGCCACTCTCGTGACTCTTTTGTTTGTGGCGCTTGTTCTTGCGTATCTTCCCACGCGGGAGACACGCGCCCGTGCTTCCGCGGCCTGCTGTGTGGCTGCAACGGGATTCACCATGATGACTCTGCAGATTTTCGTCCTGCTCGCATTCCAGTCCGTATACGGCTACGTGTACCACCAGCTCGCGATTCTCATCGCGATGTTCATGGCCGGCATCGCCTTGGGGAGTTGGCTGGGCATTCGCCGTACTGGCGTAAGCGATAAGTCGCCATTTGGTGTGATTGCTGCTATTCAGTTCCTTCTTGCCGTATCGGTACCAGCGCTGATATTTCTGGTGAGCTTGCTATCGCAGATTTCCAGATTAACCGCGACGCTGTTGGCAGCTCAGTTTCTTTTTCCCGCGTTGGCGGGCTTGGGTGGAATGTTGGGTGGCTATCAATTTCCCCTTGCAACGGAAATTTACCTGCGTGATGGCAACTCCAAGGCGGGCTTGGGTGCACTCTATGCCGTCGACCTGTTGGGCGGATGTGTGGGAGCGCTTTTGTTGAGCAGCTACCTCATCCCAGTGTTCGGTTTCTGGAAGACGGCATGGCTCATTGCGGCGGTGAACCTGGCACCGGCGCTCCTGGCCGCGCGGGTAAGCCAGGAGGCGAAGGCAGCTCAGGCATAAGCGCCTGTGGCTTCGGCTCACCGAACACCACCGCCGTGAACATAAAGATGTCCGTATTCTCATCTTTCCAGCAGCCAGTCCGCATACCTGCTTTGGCGCAGGTCTCTTCGAGGAATCTCTGCCGATCCCATCTTTCTTCCACTGGGACCTGCGGAAGCAAAAGACCTTCGTAAATACCATTCTTCATCAACAAGCCGTGCTGGCCGACTTTGATCTGTCGAACATCCAGCACGCGCCGCAGCGGCGAAAGCACGGAGATTTCGTACTCGATCTGCGGCAACTCCGAGGCGGACACTGGCTGAAACCGAGTATCGCGCAAAGCCGCCAGGGTCGCCGTGTCCCGCACCGTCATGTAGAGCGGCTTGACCGCAGACGTATAGCCGATGCAGCCGCGCAATTCACCCGACTCCTTCAGAGTGACGAATGCGCCGCGCTCTTGATTTAAGGATTCGTTTGCGCTTGTGGGAGGTTCATACGGCTTCTTTTCCCGTACTGCGTACTCCACTGACTTGCGAGCCAGAGCCAGTAGTTCGCTTTTTTCGTGAGCGCCGAGCGAGAACGGCTGCTCCGCCGCACGTTGATTTTGAGTTTTCACCAACGCAACCGCGCTGTATCCAACCACGCGCGAGTGTTCTCCTGTAGTGTCGCCGGAATTGGCGTACCTGAGCAGAAGCGCCTGATTGGCTCCCATGCGTTCAGCAGCGATCATTGCCGCCACGATGGGCGCGCCGCCGCAAGCCTCCCAGATGCGCATCCCGAAGTTCTGCGACATGCTGAAGTAGTCCCACCCCTGCAGTGCATTCAGCGTTTTGTGGTCGATCTTCACCGCCTCGTCGTAGGGGTGATAGTGCGACAGATCGGAACTGGCCAGGATCAAAGTGTCACTGCCTTGAATCAGCTTTGCCAAAGCCACTCCCAGAGCGCGGCTGCTTTCGTAACTCTGGTCTCCCATAACGATGGGGACGAGTTGGAAATCTCCCAGCACGCGCTGCAGCCACGGCAGCTCCACTTCCAGCGCATGTTCCGCGCCTTCCTTGGTGGGAATGTGCCCCTGGCTGGAAAACTTAATAGTCGGGCTCATCTTGACCAATTGACTTGCAAACGCCTTGTCCACCTCGACCGTCCCTAGCGGGGTTGCGTAGGCATCCCCATCGAAGACAGAGGTGAAATCAAAGGCCTCGTAATGCGACGGCGCGATCACAACAACCCGTGAAAACTTTCGACCCCTCAGCGCGGCGTAGGTGTAGGCAGCAACCGGGCCGGAGTACTGATAACCGGCGTGCGGCGCGACCACGGCGACGATTGGATCATTGATCGGTGGCGGAGATGCGTGCGCCAGCAGATCGTCGATCATCGCTGCCAGAACCTTTGGGTCTGCTGGATAAAAGCCGTCCGCCACTCCGGGCTGGCGTATGTCCTGCGGATTGACGGCGTGGGAATATTGAAGTGTCACGGTCGCGAGAACTGCAATCAGCAAGGCCGTCAGTCCATATCTTGCAGAGCGCATCTTTTTTCTCATAGGTGACCCTCCTCTCGCGCTCTTATGCGTGCCAAACTCCCGGAATTTGCTGTCCGCAGAATGGACACGCGCCCTTACGAATCAACATTTGTTTAGCCATCAGGCCTACGCGCTCCACCAGAACGCGGCGGCACTTCGGGCAATATGTGTTCTCCGCGGGATGTCCGGGCACGTTGCCGATGTAGACGTAATGCAAGCCTTCGGCATCGGCAATCGCCTTGGCACGTTCGAGCGTGGGAACCGGCGTTATCGGCAGGTTCTTCAATAGATATTCTGGATGAAACTGAGTGAAGTGCACCGGCACATCCACGCCAAGATTTGTCTTAATCCAGCGAGCCAGATCGCGGAACTCGGAATCGCTGTCGTTGAGAGTCGGCACCACTAAATAAACAATTTCGGTCCACTTGCCCATTTTTTGCAAGGTGACCAGCGCGTCCAGCACGGGCTTCAATTCACCCACGACAACGTCCTTGTAATACGACTCGGAGAAGGCTTTCAGATCGATCTTGACCGCGTCCATTTTTCCGTAGGCCGTCTTGAGGGCTTCCTCCTGCATGTAGCCGTTGGACACGACCACACTGCGGATGCCAGCTTCATGCCCGGCATCGGCCGCATCCATCAGATACTCGCTGAAGACTACCGGCTCGCTGTAGGTGTACGCGATTGTGGGGCAACCATGCTGCTTTGCCAGATCGGCGACCAATTTTGGGGGTGCATATTCGGCTGGGACCTGCTCCGGCCGCACCTGCGAGATGTCCCAGTTCTGGCAGAATTTGCAATTGACGTTGCAGCCGGCGGTGGCCAGCGAGAAAGCCAGCGTGCCGGGCAAGTAATGGAACAACGGCTTCTTCTCAATCGGGTCGATGTGCGCGGCACACACGCGCGAGTGTACCAGCGTGTAGTAAGTTCCTCCGTGGTTTTCGCGTACGCCGCAATACCCGCGTTCCTTGTCCCCCACTGTGCATTCGCGCGGGCACAGCTTGCACTTGATCTTCTTGTTCTGAAGTTTCTGGTAGAACTTCGCTTCGATGGTGAATCTCGAATCGTCCTGCTTCTGCGGAACAGCCTGCGACGAAATCGCGACGAGCGGTTGAGCGAGCTCACAGACACTTAACGCTGCTCCGGACACCATAGCGCACTTCAAGAAAGAGCGGCGGTCGAGCGCCGATGAGAGGGCGCAGTGCAGAGGATTCTCGTTTCCAGCTGCGTCAACTGCCGGAGAGTCCGCTCGCGCATTAAACTCGCCTGACATATTCAACCTCAATCACATGCGTTCTACACCTCGACCATCGCAATCTTCTTCGGATCGTCCGTGCCCAGCCGATGCTGCGCATCGGCGGCCGTGGCAATGTAGCGGGGCGCTCTGTCTTCGGCTTCCAGCGTCTTCAATCCTTTTTCGGCTCGCTTGCGCTCGATGATCTGCCAGCCGATGTAGTCGAGCGCCACCGGATCCTGGGAAATAATCAGTGCATTGTTTTTCCACGCATACTGCGGTTTGTACCCGGGCCCGCCCTCGTACGATGCCGTCGTCGCGTCGCAGATCGTCAAGCGCATCTTTCTTCTGATCTCCGGCAGCATATTCACATCGGCAACGTAAGGATTGCAGCCGTTGGGGTGGTACTTGTTCGGGTTGTGAATTACGCCATACATATTTTTTAATGCGGCGGTTATACCGGCGCCGTCATGGTCTTTCAGCACCGGCACATTGATCAACACGTCGCAGCATTCGGTTAGAATCTTCGATAACCGGCTGCCGACGTTGCCATACGTCACCAGTTCGTCTTCGTACCCGACTCGATCAGTGCCAAAGCATTGAACACGGCTTCCGCCAGTCGCCACGTGAAATCCGGAGTGTTCCAGTTCATCCGTGTCGCGGTCCCAAATCACGATGTCGCTTGCTCGAATTCCGGCTTGTTGCAACCTTTCGCAAATCGCTTCGACAAGCTGAAGGTTGCTGGATAATCCGCGTCCTCCGAGCGCGTTCACCTTGAGGCCCACCTTTTCCCCTGAGCGGACCAGCTTTTTCCATGGCTCCGTGGGATTATCAAAGTTAAAGAGAGCCTGCATGGATCGGTCCAGCAGGTTAAGAATGCGGCCGGAATCTACCGTTGCTCCATTCGCGTGCAACATCGCATCGCGGGCGATCACGACCCTGGATTTTCCGGCTGCAGTCCCTTGCTCGGACGCTGCGAGCAACGGCACTTCACTGCTGGCCCGCAGGATTGCGGCGCCGGTCAGACAGTTCTTCAGAAAATCCCGCCGGCTTGTTCTGCCTCTCCAACGCATATACGACCTTCAGCTTTCAGGCCACTTCATTTCACGCATATCGCACTCGGCCCTGGATTTCAGTGACAAGGAGCACACACCTTCGGACCGCTCGCTT
>DASPSE010000363.1:0-4142 GCA_035624085.1 Terriglobales bacterium | reverse complement strand
AATCGACGCCCTCCTATATTTGCCAGGGCACTCCCACGATCAACTGCAACGCGCGCTGCGGATTCCTGCACTCAGCAAGGGTTGGCAGAGTTCGTTCCACGCACTGCTCCAGGAAGAATCGGATTCCACAACTGCGGCGGGCAACCCGGGTCTCGCGTATGAGGAGCAAGCTCCAGCATGGCCCGGATTTAGACAAATGCGAGTCGCAAGCATTAATAAGGAGAGCGATAGCATTACTTCCTTCATCCTCGCGCCGATCGATGGTCAGCCTCTTCCTGCCTTCCCCGCAGGTCAATTTGTTGTGTTGCGCTTGCTGATCCATCCGGGTGAGCCGCCGATTCTTCGCAGTTACTCTTTGTCTGATCTGCCGGTAGCTGATCATTTCCGCATCACGGTCAAGAGCGAATCGAATGGCGTTGGAAGTTCGTTTCTGTGCAACCGCGTGCGAGAAGGCGATGCATTGGATGTAAGCGCACCCCGGGGAAGCTTTACCCTGCATCCCGGCGCAAATCCTGTGGTTTTGCTGAGCGCCGGAGTCGGCGCAACGCCCGTGATGTCGATGCTGCACGCACTCGCCGCAGAAAAATCCGAACGAGAGATCTGGTGGATCTACGGAACGCGCAATAGCCTGGACCGTCCATTTACGCGAGAATCACGTTCTCTACTTCGACAGCTCCCTCGCGGACGAAGCTACATCGTGTACAGCAGACCCGCAGCAACCGATCAACTTGGGTTGGATTTTGATGCGTCCGGTCACATCAACGCAGCTTTGCTCGAGGAAATCGGTGTGTCGCCCAATAGCGAATTCTATCTGTGTGGCCCATCATCGTTCTTAGAGAATATGCGCAATGGGCTGCGAAATTGGGGTGTGCCCGCCGGGAATGTGCACACGGAAATCTTCGGCGCCCTTGAGGGCGTTACGCCCGGTATGGCGAAGGTTGTTCATACACCGCACCTGCCCCAAGGGCCGCCGGGTTCTGGTGCCTCAGTCTCATTTGCGCGCAGCGGGATTGCGGCCGCGTGGGACCCCAAATATCAGAGTTTGTTGGAACTGGCAGAAGCGTGCGACGTTCCGGTCAGATGGTCGTGCCGGACTGGAGTGTGCCACACCTGCATGACGGGTCTGATTGGCGGATCGATTCGTTACAATCCGGAACCGCTGGAAAGGCCGGCGCCGGGCAATGTGCTGATGTGCTGCTCTCAGCCGGACGCAAATGTGATTCTTGATCTTTGATGACTTGGCAATTGCAGCGCGCACGAAATCACTAATGTCCATCCTGAGATTGAAGTCTTGTTGCCGCCGGTTGATTCCTCAACAGATTTCCAGTAGCGAATTCAAGGTTGACCGCCTGTAGAAACAGCTCTGATCGTGCAGAGACACTGGATAGTCGAGCTTGGGCCAGTTGCTTCTCCGCGGTAACAACATCGACCAGATTCTTGACTCCATATTTGTATGCTTCGAGCGATGCCGAGTAAGAGGAGTTGGCGGACTCGAGAAGCGCCACAGCGGCATCGTGCTTTCGCAACGCCGTCCGGAATGCGATGTAAGCGGTCCACACCTCGCGCGTAGCCTGATCATGCTTCTCCGTAAGTTCATCCTCTGCTTCCCGGCGTTTCGATTCGGCGATCAACAATTCGTTCTTGCGGGCGCCTCCGTCAAAGATGCGCCACCGGATGCCGAGTGAGACGGACCAGGTAGGCTCGCTTGCGGAACCGAGCACGCCGTAATCCGCCGAGGGCCACAGAGAGGTCTGCGCAACCGATCCCGAGAGAACAATCTGCGGTTTGTACTCTGCCCTGGCCGCACGAATGCGAGCCTCGGCGGACCGGATTTGCAGAGTTTGCGCCATGAGGTCGGGACGATCCTTCATCGCGCGATCGATCAGCGCCTCGATGGACATTGTGAGTCGTTCCGGCAACGGCGCACTCCTTTGGCTGTCAATCACGATGTTGGGAGACGGATCGGCTCCCACCGCTTCAGTCAGCGTGACCCGCGCAATCTTTTCGTCCCCATCCGCGGATTCCTCGTCGAACACAGCCTGCGCCGTTTCGGCCCGGGCGTTCAGAACATCGGGAAGAGTGGCGAGCCCGTTGTTCAGCCTGTTTTCAGCTGCATCCTGCGTGGTTTGCGCAGTCCGCAGCGTGTCCTGAGCGGCCTCCAACCTTTCCTGCGCGGTCACCAGTTGGTAATACGCGCTGGCGACGCGAAACGCCAGCGCTTGATTTACCTGAATGACATCTGCGCCCGCGGCGAGCTTCTCCTGTTTCGCTGTGTCCACCTTCGCTCCGCGTTTACCAAAGTCGAAGATGAGGTATTGGAGTGTGACTTCCGGCCGAACGAGGGGCAGCTCGACCATTACGTAACCGCGAGGAGCCAGCGGTTCCGGGAATGGATTGATCAATCTCTCGTCGCCGAAGACAGCCAGACCTTCTAACTCGGGATAGTAAGCGCTTTTTGCCAAACCGAGTTCGCGCGCTTTCTGCTTTGCGCGCTCCCAGATCGTACGTGTGCTGGGGTTGTGATGTTCGGCAACGTCGATCAACTCGGCCAGCGTGTACGGGTGAGCTGGATCGAGAATCGCTGTTCCCTCGCGGGGCGTTTCGCGAGCGGCGCAGTCGGCGACAGCTGCCGGAGAAGACACTCTGCCCGCACATTGCCCCGCAACTCGCGCCGCGCAGAAGGCGAGAAGCAGCGACAAAACCAGAATATTCAATGATGGGCAGTATTCGATCAATCGAAACTTCTTCCGGTTCATTCGCCGAACTGCGGAACGCGTCTTTCGCCCTTCAGTAGCGATTAAGGCAGAGGTGCGGAGCCGAGTCTATTGGCCGAACGTGTTGATCGATCCCAAAGTATCGGTGGACATCATCTGCCCATGTGTCCACGATCAAAATGCGTAGGCCCCAACACGACCCTCTGATGCGAAGGTGTTGGTCGATACCTTCGTCCAATAGATTCGATCCTTAATTCTGTGGCTCAATCGAAATGTGGCGGACACAATTGCGACAAAACCTCGACATATCTGAGTCTGCTGAATATAAGCATGGAATCGACCAAGCGCGATCAGCACCGAATGACCTCACTTCGCTGCCTGGCCAGTTTATCTCTGGCGGCGCCGCTGTTGTTGGTTGGCTGCTCCCACGCGCCGGAATACAGCATCTTCGGATCTTTTTTCCCCGTGTGGATCTTCTGCTCGGTCGGTGGTCTCGCGCTGGCGACGGGCGCACGCGCCCTGATCAGTCGCACTGTTATCGCCAAACACTTGGCTGCGCCAGTGCTTTTTTATCTCAGCATGGCGATCTTCCTCGCCTGTATGTTGTGGCTGCTGTTCTACAGCTAGGGAAACGCGATGCCGAATCAAGACACTGGCCAACCCGAGCAGGACAATCACATAGCAAAACTAGACTGGTACGGCCGCGTCTTCACTGCAGCTGTGGTTCTGCTGGCGATGGTGGGTTTGATTGCTGTCTACTCGGTCACAATCCGGCATCCCCAGACCGATGACGCGGAAATCTTTGCCAACTACATCGGAATCGCCCCCGTGGTCGAAGGACCCATACTCGACCTGAACGTCGCCGACAATCAGCGCGTGAAACAGGGCGATCTACTTTTCGAAATCGACGATCGGCCCTATAAGTATGCCCTTGACCACGCAGTGTCGGACCAGGCCGCCCTCGAAGGCCAGATCGTCGACGAACGGCGGCGCATTCAAGCCGAAGTGCATGCCGTCAGCGCCTCCGGCGCGGCAACCCGCAGCGCCAGCGCCAACGTCGACCGGGCGCAAGCCTCGATCCGTGAGGCGGAGGCCGATGTCGCCCACTCTGACGCGGCGCTCGATCGAGCCAGGGCCGAGTGGGCATACGCCGAAAATAACCTGCATCGGCTCGAGCCCCTGCTCGTCAAGCAGTACGTTACCGTCGACCAGGTGGACCAGGCACGCACGACGAAGCGAGCCAGCGCACAGTCTGTGCATGAGGCCGAATCGCAATTGGCTCTCAATCGAGCCCACTTGAACTCCATGCTGGCTGCATTCGTACAGGCGCAGGCCTCGGCAGAGCAAAGTACGGCACAGCTTCACCAATCCCAATCCAGCGTTCTCACTCTCGATCCCCTCGTGGCCCAGCGACCGGGACGATCCGCC
>DASPSE010000360.1:0-6932 GCA_035624085.1 Terriglobales bacterium | reverse complement strand
CGGATGTTGTTCATCGCCTGTAGCGGATATGACGTGGAGATCGTTCCCACATACTTGCAGGTGGGATGACCCGCCAGCATCAGCCCCGCCACATTCTTTTTCCAGCGGTGATGCATGATCCGTTTTACCTTGCCGGGCGTGCTGAACGAGGTGTTGGCGCCCCACGGCGAGGTCCCGGAAACCTGTATATCCGTGTTGGCGTAGGTTTCGTTGTCGTAGAGCAGGATCAGCAGGTTGTAATCGGGATGCGTCATCGTCGCCGAAATGGCGTTGAGGCCCATGTCGGCGCCGCCGCCGTCGCCGCAGAACGCGATCACGTTGATGGGCTCGTCTTTCATGGAGCCTTTGCGCATCTGGGCACGCAACGCCGCCGCTACTCCCAGCGCGCCGGAACCGGCGCTTCCCAGTTGCGTGTGCATCCAGGGAACACCCCAGGGCGTGGAATAGTAGGAAGTGTTAGCCACGTACATGCACCCGGTGGCGCCCAAGACGATGGTTCTCGGGCCTGCAGCCTTCGCCATCAGTTTCATGATTTGCGCAGACTCGCAGCCCTGGCAGGTGCGGTGGCCGGCTGTGTAATATTCCTCGTATGGAACCTTCTTGACTCCCTTAAACGGTTCCAGCGTTTGGGTCGGTTTCTCATCTATAAAAGTTGTGCTCATTGTTATTGTCCTTTCCGGCTCAGCCCCGCAGCCCGATCCATTGAGTTAAGGGTTGCGCTTTACCTTTCGCAGCTTCGAAGATGATCTCTGTCATTTTCTCTACGTCGGGCACGGTGACTTCGCGTCCGCCGAGACCGCAAATGAAATCCAGCACCGGCGGCCTGGTAGCAGCGCCGGTGTACATTGCGGACCGAACTTCGGTCGCCACGACTCCGCTGAGATTGGGCGAACCGAACGAAAAGTCACGGTCGATGACACCGATTGCCTTGAACCGCTCCAGGCACTTTGCGATTTCAGGACCGGCAAACGGCCGGAACCAGCGCAGCCGCACGAATCCGACTTTCTTGCCTTGCTCGCGCAGTTTCCGGACTGCGACTCTGACCGGGGTTGATAGCGTGCCCATTCCCAGGAGCACGACTTCCGCATCCTGCGTCATGTACTCCTCGAAGAATGGATTGCCGTACTTGCGTCCCAACGTCTTCTCGAACTCCGCGTAGACTTCACGAATCACATTGCAGGCTCGCTCAGTCACTTCGTAGTTCTGGCGCCGGATCTCCATCACCCAGTCTTCGTTGGCTTGCGGCGCCACCGAAATGACGTTGTCGGGATGGAGCAACAGATCTCCGCGGTCGTACTTGGGCAGGAATTTCTTCACCTGCTCCGCCGTTGGAATGTTGACCAACGACTGGGAGTGAGTGAGAAACGCGCCATCGCAACTGATCGCCAGTGGAACAAACATGCGGCGATCCTCCGCCACACGATAGGCAATCAGAGCCGTATCCAGCGCTTCCTGGGCACTGTCGACCCAGGTCAGAAGCCAGCCCAGATCACGAACTGCCAACGCGTCGTTGTGCTCGACACCGAAGGCTCCCGGATCGTCCAACGCCCGATTGCCCACCATGCAAACCATAGGCACGCGCAACGCAGGACTGACGGTCAACGCTTCCATGGCATACATCCAGCCCACGCCGCTCGAACCGCAGAACACGCGCGCTCCGCAGATCGACGCGTGCTTGACGATTTCAAATTGTGAGTGCTCGCCCTCGGCCACGATGAACTCGCAATCCAGTTCGCCGTCAGCTACCAGCTGGCTCATGTATTGCATCACCGTGTCGTAAGGACGAATGGGGTAAGCCGTGACTACGTCCACGTTGGCCAGCTTGCAGGCAATCGCAATGGCTTCGGCTCCGGTAATCAGGGCTTCCTGCTCGTAGGTTTTCTTCTTTTCCTCTACAGGCATTGTTAGTGTCGCCATTTCAATCTCCTTGTCTGGCCTCAGCATTTGCAATTTCCAGGGCCTCTGGGACCTGTTCTTTGTATTGACCGCGATAACGGAAGCCTTGTGATCTTTTCTCGATTGGCTCCCGTTTTTCGATCGTCTTCTCCAGCCACTTGAGGTAAGCGTCCTGATCTTTCTTGAACCGTACCCATTGGCTGTCGTTGTCGTGGAACTCGGACTCGCTGACCATGGTGATGCAATCCTTCACCGGGCAAACGGCTTCACAAATGCCGCACCCGCAGCAGCCTTCCAAGTTGGCATCGTAAGTGCCATCGGGAGTGACATCGAAGGAAGCATCCGGGCAATTCAACCAGCACAACGTACACTTCGTGCAGGTCTTGAAGTTCACCACCGGACGGAAGCTGCGCGTGGTGTATTTCTTGAAGAGCTCGTTGCGCACCGGCCGGAATCCGCCGACTTGCTTAGTGACCGGGTCCTGGTACGGGCCGCCCTGGGGCTGACCTTTGATCGATACGCCAAGCCGCATGTCCTCCCATTTGGGGAAGGTGTACTGCGCAAGCTCTTCGGCGCTGCCTTGACCGGGTTTTACTTCAGTCGTGGTCAAGCGCTCATAGGCCGTGCGGGCCGAGGTGACCTTAAGAGGATTCTTCAGTTTGTCCTCGATGAATTTCTCCACCGCCTGGAGGCTGACCAACTCCGGCAACGCTTTGGCGATCGCGCCCAGAATGCGCACGTCGGTGTGATCATCCTTGTAAACCCACATGCCGGAAAAACTAGCAATGCCTTTCACCATGCCCAGCTTGTAGGGTTCTTCCCGGCGATGAATGAGTTTTAGCAGCGCGGCTGCGTCTTGCAGAGAAACTACAATGAGCGTGCGCCCGGGTTTCAGAGCATGATGCACGGGATGCAGCCCGTACCACGCCCAGGACTCAGCGCCCTTGCAGAGTGTGTCGTCGAGAACGATTGTCAGGTCGACCTGCTTCGGCTCGTACTGCGCCATTCCGGCTTCGAGCGTCTGCCCGTCGCTGGCGACGATGGCGAAGCTCTTCGCGGGAATGCCGTTACGCTCCGGAGAGTCCCCATAACGGCCAAAGGAAATTCCTAGTTTGCCTTCGTTGTGCGCGGCCAGAACAATGCCGCGCGTTATGTTTTTCGCCAGGGTCTTTTGAAAAACCCCTCGGTAAATGAGTTCAACCGCGAATAGCTGGCCCATTTGGCAACCTCCATCTCTTCAAAGTTCCTGCAAAACAATTTTTTCGATTTCTGACAGATGCCGGCGCATAGCCGACTCAGCCGCAAAAGCGTCGCCCCGCTTAAGCGCCGCAAGTATGTGGCGGTGCCCGGCGAGCGACTTCTGCTGACGTCCCGCGGTCTGCAGACTGTGCTCGCGGGTCTTACGCAACAGGTCCATCAAAACGTCGACCACCTTCACCACCACGCTGTTCTTCGCCGCCAGGGCGATGCAGTAGTGGAAATCGGAATCCTCTTCGACAGCGATTTCGCCCGAATGTAACTTCGCCTCCTGACGGCGCAGAACGTCTTCCATGTTGGCGAGTTGTTCGGCAGAGGCGTGTTGCGCGGCACGGCGAGCCAGCGGCGGCTCAAGCATCTTGCGGAAATCCAGGAGTTCCTCGACCACTTTGCGTTGCTGCAGGAGCACGCTGGTGAGCGGAGTGGACAACACATCAGCGGAGGGCTCGCGGACCACGGTCCGGGAGCCTTGCCGTGGCTCGACTAACCCCAACAACTCCAGTTTCCGGATCGCGTCCCGGACGGAACTGCGGCTGACTCCGAACATGCGGACCAATTCGCGTTCGGGGGGCAGCGCATCGCCCGGTTCGAGGTCTTCGATGATTCGCCGCTGAATCTGCTCGGCGACGGCTTCGTAGATCTTGGTGCGATTCTTGCGGATGGCCTCAAACTGGATGTTGGCTGGGGTGGTCCCGCTCGCCGCAATTGGTCCGACAACTGACATCAGACCTATTTCACGCCGTCGGGCGTTAGCCCTTCAGTGATCTTGGTCACAAGCCAATGTGATGTATCCCGGAACCCGGGAAAGCAGATTCCTCAGGACTGAAGTCCTTCGGAATGACAGCAGGAAAGGTGCGTGTGGGCAGGAGAGAAGTCGGAATCTGGAGGAAGGTCCATCACAGGCAGTTGTGCGCCTTGCACTTTCGCTTCCTCAACAAGAGTTGGTAAATGAAAAGTGTAAGCAGCAGAAGGGGGTGTTTATGCGTCTCCCGGCCTTTCTGTTTGCATTGTGTCTGGTCGCCATTCTCGCCTTCGGCGCCTCTTCATCTTCACAGCAGACCTCGAATGTTCCACCAGCGAATGCCCGACCTACCCCTGGCGTGACTGATGTTTGGGGTGGATATAACGGCACCCGCATGTGGCGCCGCGCAGAAATTCGGGTCGTGCCGCTGGATCAGGCGGACTTGAACAGGGCGGAACTGCGATCTTTGCAGGAGCGGGTTGCGCGAGCCGAAGCGCAGAGCACGGGCTTTTGGTTCTCAGACCCCATTCTTCGCAAGCAACTCTTCGACCAACTTCAGCTTATGAAGGAATTGCTGAAGTTTGCCGAACAGCAGCAAGCGAACAGAGCTAAGAGTCCTACTGCAATGGAGGTGGAGCGGCGGCTGAACCAGATACAGGGTCAAACCATGTGCGAAGCATGCCATAGTGGCATTGTGGCAAAGAATGGTGGCGTAAGATAAAAGCAGAAACAGGTTCTTTTTAACAGCAGACGAAGGGCGGAACGGAGCGGACTGCCAGTCCGTCTGTCCTGAGTCGAACTCGAAAGATCAGAGCCCTGTGCGGGCAAAGGAGAGCATTATGCCGCTATCCAGGCTCAAAGAATTCCTTGATAGCCAAAACATCAAGTACGTAGTCATCTCTCATTCAATCGCCTATACCGCCAACGGGATCGCAGCACTCACACATATTCCTGGGAGGGAGCTGGCCAAAACCGTCATCGTGAGAATTGACAATGTATTGGCGATGGCCGTAGTTTCCGCGTCGCAGCACGTTGATCTCGCCCTCCTCAAGGCGGCAACCGGCGCCAAAACCGTGGAGCTTGCCACGGAGTACGAGTTCCAGGATAAGTTCCCGGACTGTGAAACCGGGGCGATGCCGCCGTTCGGCAACCTCTACGGGATAAGCGTGTTTACCGACGAAAGCTTGGCGCGCGACACGGAGATAGCGTTCAACGCGGGTTCGCATCGCGAACTGGTGCGGCTGGCGTGGGAGGATTTTGTAAGGCTGGTCCAGCCCAAAGTAATGAAGCTGGCAGCCGTGAAACGGGCTGCCGAAGCGGCGTGAAGGCGAAGTTTTCAGCTCATGGCTCCTAAGGGCTGAAACTGGCGTCGAAGTGTGGGAGGAATTATGGAATTGACACTCAGCTCGAGCGAACGAGAACTCCTGCTGGAAATCCTTGAAGAGCATCATCGCGAATTGCTGCGCGAGATCTCCAGAGCGGAGCATCACGAATTCAAGTCTGCCTTGAAAAGCAAGGAGAAATTGCTTGAACGGATGCTGGAGAAGCTGAAGACTACGCACCCGGCAGATGCGTTGCTGCGCTCAGCATAGGTAAGTCTCGCGTACTTGCGCGATGTGATGAGGGACTGAGGCAGCCTGTTGTATGCTCGACAAACTCAGCGCGAACGCTTCCGCTGCCGTTCAAGAGCGGGACGATATTGAATCGCTGGACGCTACCCGGCGAGGCGAGGCTACCAGAGAAGTTGAGGTATTTCTGCGCCGCCGTATCGTGGGGCAGGATGCGGCGATTGAAGCAGTCGTCGAGCTTTACCAGATCTTCACAGTGGGGATGTCGCCGTCCGATCGCCCGGTTGGCAATCTGCTTTTTCTAGGGCCGACGGGTTCAGGAAAGACTTACGTAGTCGAGGTTCTGGCGGAGGCTTTATTCGGCAATCCCCGCGCCTTTATCAAAGTTGACTGCGCCGAGTTTCAGGAACACCACGAAATCGCAAAGCTGATCGGTTCCCCGCCCGGCTACATCGGTCACATGCACACGCCGCCACTGCTGACGCAGGAAGCGCTGGCTCGCTATTACACCGATAAACTTAAGCTTTCGCTGCTGCTGTTCGACGAAATCGAGAAGGCCTCGGAGTCGCTGTGGCAGCTTCTGCTGGGGATCCTCGACAAGGCCACTCTCACCCTCGGAGACAACACCCAGGTGGATCTTTCCCAATGCTTGATTTTCATGACTTCCAACCTTGGGGCCACCGAGATGAGCCATCTTGCTGAAGGCGGCATCGGCTTTGCGGCGCAACCAACCGCCGTGGATGCAAGCTTTGACGAAAAGATCGCCCGCACCGCGATGGAAGCCGCGCGCAAGAAATTTTCCCCGGAATTCATGAACCGTCTGGATAAAGTCGTGGTGTTCAAAACACTTCGTCCGGAACAACTGGAGCAGATTTTGGAGCTGGAACTGGCCAAGGTGCAGCGGCGCATCATTCACGCTCTTGGCCCCAATCACTTCACTTTCCGCTGCACGCCCGAAGTCAAAGGCTGGCTATTGAAGGAGGGTGCTGACCCCAAGTATGGCGCGCGCCACTTGAAACGCGTCATCGAGCGCAACATCGTTTATGGATTGGCGAACCTCGTCGCCACCGGCCAGATCAAGGGTGGGGAGTGCATCAACGTGGACATGAAGCCCGACGGCAGCTTAGGGTTCAGCAAAGCGGCAGCGAGCGCCAGCGGAGCGGCAGCTGCGGACTAGGAGGCGTCATGAAAAAAATTCTCGTGGTTGACGATAACGAGATGCTCTGCCGCCTGTCTTGCGACATTCTGCGCGCCGAAGGGTATCACGCAGTGCATGCCACCACCGTGGCCGAAGCCCTGGAGGCATTCGAAAACCAAGAATTCGATCTGGTGGTCACCGATTTTCTCATGCCGGGAATGGGCGGCCTCGATCTGGCGCGAGAAATTCGCGCCAAGAACTCCCGGTTTCCGATCATCGTCATGACCGCATACGAGCCGGTCGATTGTGAACACGTTACTTTGTGGCTGCC